>JASJHI010000319.1:0-4583 GCA_033791105.1 Acidimicrobiia bacterium
CGTCGAACGCAAACACCTCAGCTTGCGACACCGGTGTCAGAGCGATCGGCGATCCGCCTTCGTAGAGGGCATCAATGTCCAACACGTCGGTCGCGCCGGCCGTCGAGATCTCGTTGATGACCACGGCGTTTCCGGTGCCACCCCCGAGAACTCCTCCGACCGAGAAGGACCGCTCCATCACCAACATCGTGCCGACGTCGTCGATCGGGAGCACCTCAACGATCCCGTTCACACCGAAGATCGCCGACGGCTCCGCCCACGGCGCCAACTCGTACACGTACTCCGCGATCGGCGACCGCTTCGGCACGTCGTAGGTGAGCACCCTGGCGAGGCTGCCGTTCGTGAAGCTGGAGGCGGGTCCGTCCTGGAACAGCGCACCCTCGCCCGCCGTCACCAGGCTGTGCCCGCCAGGGGTGAGGTTGAGGCTCTCGAATGCCAGGTTGAACCTGACGCCGTGGTCGACGCCGTTGGGGATGTACTGGCCTGGAATCGACAGATCAGCTGTTACGCGCCCGTTGTGGTTGTAGCGCCTGATGAAGGGGTCGATGATCGGATCGGCCAAGATGTTGCCCTCCGAGGACATGAACAGGAATCCCTCGCGTGCGAGCGTGAAACCCTCAGGATCCAGGCCGCCCGGAGCGAACGGTGTCTTTCTGAGCTCGAAGAGCTGGGTTGCGTCAAGGAACTCCAGGTCTCCGCCGTCGAAGTGGCCGTCGCTCAGCTCGACCGCGACCGTGTAGTACCTGACGGGATCTCCGGACGGCCGGTTGCCCTGATCGTCCGAGAGCGTGTAGTAGACGCCGCGGGCCTCGTCGTAGGTGATGCTCGACAGGCCACCGATCTCGGTGCCGTCGAACATGGTCCCGGTCGCCACCTCGGCTTCGCCGAGGAATTCAACCTCAATGACCGTCAGAGCGTCACCGTCGGGAGGGGCCGAGGTGGCAGCCGTCGGCGAGATCAGCAGGGTGGCCCCGGCAATCGTCACGACCAACCCCGACCAAACTCTGGTGTGTAGATGCATCGTCATCACCCATCGCTTCGGGCCCGCACCTCCACA
Organism: Acidimicrobiia bacterium; assembly: GCA_033791105.1. Taxonomy (GTDB): domain Bacteria; phylum Actinomycetota; class Acidimicrobiia; order Acidimicrobiales; family Ilumatobacteraceae; genus JASJHI01. Next base: position 1,058 of record JASJHI010000319.1, read on the forward strand.
GTACTCCTCACGGAACGTTCAAGGAGACGCGATCAAAGTCAGCAGCGCGGGTATCGGACGACCACCAACCCAGAACCACAGCCCGACAGATGCGACACAGGTCGCCCACAGGCGGGCCCGCGACGCGCCACCTCTCGACTCCATGCCGAACATGAACCGACGCAGCGACTGAGAATCCCGACCCTCCACACAAACGTCCGTGAAGGGAACGTTCAACGGAACCGTTCGGATGCCGTTCCTCCAGCGAACGCGCTCGACGCTTTCCCGGCGCTTCGGATCAGAGCAGTCGAGGTCGTCAGCCGTCGGGAACCGGCGGCCAGTCCGCGAAGAGGATCTGACCCACTGCGTCGACTGCACGGTCGAGTCCCCGCGGGTCAGCATTGCTTGGGTCGACGCCCAGGCCGAGCCCGATCTCCGCGGCCAGATCATCGGTGGACACGGGGCGCCGTCGAAGCCGATGCATGGACCTGTTTCGGCGGCCGAACTTGAGCAAGCAGAAAGCCTCATCTGGCGATCGAGCCTGGAACTCCTTCATGACGAATCGCGCCACTTCAGGGGAGGCTTCAGGTGGCTCAGAAGGGCCGAGGCTGAGGTCCATGTCGCAGCGCTGTGCCGAATCGGACCGTGTCGAGTAGGACCCGACGCGCAAGACCACATGCGACCCGGTCGGTGTTCCCGACCGGTGAAGGAGGCAGGCGAGTCCAACGATGGAAACCCCGTAGTCTCGCGGGAGCTTCACACCCCAGTGGTCCGCCCAACCCTTGGTACGGTTGTCGCCTCGCGCCACCAACAGTACGCCGCAGAGCTGACGCTGTCGTTTCGGGTCGTCCAACGGTGTGACGGTCACGGCATGGTCGATGCAGAAGTCGTACGGATTGTCGGGTGTCGAGCGGCGGGACCGCTTCCGGCCTCTCCTCGAGAGGACAACCACTACGACGGTCACCACCAACGCCACGACGAAGAGACCCCACGACCCTCGAGCTAGTGCAATGGCCGCCACCGCGAGCCCAACGACCGGCCCGAGCCAGGCGAGGATCTTCAACACATCCGGCGGAACGTGACGCGATCGACTCCGCGCCGTTGTCGCTGGCGTAGTTCGCTCGGAAGGCCCATCGGTCCCAGACGTCTGGATCGGCCGATCGGCGTTGTTGAAGTCACCGCCAGCCGGTTCCGTATGGCGACCGTTCTCGGCGACAAGCGCACCATTCTCGCCTGTCGATTCCGCCGCGCGAGCGCGTTCCTGCGCCTCGAGACCACCTGACGTGATGTGCGTCTTGGCCCCTTCCATCAGCTCGTTGGAGCCGGCGGGCTGTGTGCCCTCTCTAGTTCGTTCGCCGCTCTCATTGGCCCAGCGCACGAGCGCCGGTTCGATCCGAAGATGTGCAGGATCGTTGCCGAACCAAAGCACTCCGTGGCGACTGGATAAGCCCCTCGCGCCACTCCCTCACGGCTGGATCAGTGCTCAGTTCATCGAAGTTTCTCGGCCAAGGTGCATCCTCACGGAGCATGCACACGAACACGTCGACTCCGAGGTCGATCGCCGCGTCGTACTCCAACTGCGTGATACTTCGATTGGAACCGTCTGGCACGAAACCACGACGCAGAGCGACGAGCAGAACGCAGATGTCACAATTCTTCAGCCGTGTCGGTGAGAACCGTTTCGGCTCGGCGGGGTCGGCTGTCCAATGCTCCATCGGATCGACGTCAAAGCCGCTCAAGTGCAGGGCGTCGATCACCGTTGCGCGGTGATCTTTCAGATCCTCGTACGTTGACGACACGAACGCGCGGGGCACGACACCAAGCTAGCGACCGGCCATCAATCCGACGGACGCCCACGTTGTGGATCGATCTCACCGATCGCGGCGGGCCTCGGTCGAGGCGACGTGGCACACGTGCGAGACCGGGCGTCAGGCGTCGAAGCCGACCAAACGTGAGGACGATCGCGTCCCGTCGCCCGACGGCCGAGTCGCGCGCCCTCGACGGTGGCGCAGAACGCCCAACCGGGGGCTCGGGTTCCGCGGTCTCGTCCGTGACCTGCGGGCGTCCGTTTGGCGATCCACCATCGGACACTGCGAAATCCGACACTCGCGGTCAACCGCAGGTGTCCTGAGTCGATCCGGTCCGCCGAAGGGACCCCCATCTGGCACGCTCGGAGTTCATGAACGCAGATGGGATCTTCTTCGTGGATGGTGACACGTTGCGGCCGTTGGTTGCGACGCCGTACGAGAACGAGGACCTGTTGCAGAGAGCGTTGGTCGACTTCCCTGAGGTGCTTGCCGGGCGGGTGACTGAGTCGAAGGATCAGCGGCGGCTGCTACTCGTGAAGCGGGAGAAGGGTGTCCCGATCGCCGAGGGTGGCGGTGATCACTTCAGCATCGACCACTTCTTCGTCGACAGCGGGGCGGTACCTGTCCTGGTCGAGGTCAAGCGGCAGTCCGACACTCGCATCCGTCGCGAGGTCGTCGGGCAGATGCTCGATTACGCGGCCAACGGCGTCCGGTACTGGCCGATCGACCAGATCCAGGAGGAGTTCGAGCAGTCGTTCGAGGGCGATGACCCCGGTGCGTTCCTCGAGCAGTTCAGCGAGGTCGGAGATGGCGCCGCGTTCTGGGCGGCTGTTGATCACAACCTGCGCGACGGCAATATCCGCATGCTGTTCGTTGCCGATGGTTTCCCTGACGAGCTTGTGCGGGTGATCGAGTTCCTCAACGAGCAGATGTCGCCGGCCGAGGTGCTCGGCGTCGAGGTCAAGCAGTACACCGACGGCGACCGGCAGGTGCTTGTCCCGCGGGTGATCGGTGCGACCACCGCCGCCGAACAGACGAAGCGGAAGTGGACCCCCGGCAGGACGTGGACTCGCACCTCGATGATCGAGGCCGCTTCGGAATTCGGCACGATCGAGGAGCTGAGCTTGGTCGAGCGGCTCTTGGACTTCGCGGAGCGCTCGTCGAGCAGGATCAGTTGGGGAAGCGGCAAGGGCCCTCGAGCGTCGATCTGGCACGACATCGGCGGCGTGTCCAAGTACGTCTGGGTGATCGACGGGCCTCGGAGTGCCAACGTGCCTGCGCAGGTCTGGGTATGGCGGAAGGATCTGCTCACGAACTTCGGTGAGGAGGTCGTCGAGTCCTTCCTTCGCGACCTCGAACTGCTGCCCGGATTCGCTCAGTCCGTGCGATCCGAGACCTCGGCCCCCGTCGCGACACTCGCCGAACTCGGCACTGAGGGAATCGACCGATTCATTGACGCCGTTGAGGAGTTCGTCGCGTCGAACCGTTCAAAGGGATAGCAGAGCATCGGGTGGGAAACGTCTCAGTCGGGGATCCCTATCCGAGACGGTGCTCGGCCGGCGACCTCGGACGATGCACGCCGCGAGAAGTGTCCGATCGTCGTTCTCCACGTGAGACGGCGTCGAGAGCGTTGGGGGTGCCCCTCAAGCAGGCACATTGATGATGCTCGTTCAGCGCGGACGGTCCGGTGTTATGGGGCTCTACGCGATGAGGTGTGGTTGGCGGCCTCGGATTCTGCG
>JASJHI010000320.1:0-14336 GCA_033791105.1 Acidimicrobiia bacterium
GAGGAGTGTTCTCGTCAGTCGGCAGCGTTCGTTCACGTCGAGGTACGCCGATTGGACGGGAACAGCAATCCCGTCGTTCGCCTCGACGAGCTCGATCAGTACGGACGCACGACCGTCGGGAAGCCCAAGCTCGCGGTGATCCACAAATCGGGCATTGTCCGCAAGGAGCCGCCGCATCTGGACGGAATCGGCCGTTCCAAGCGCATATGTGAACTCGGAGCCCAGCCGAATCACCTCGGCATGGGATGGTGCTTCGAGCTCGATCCACCGCAGGTCGAGATGTCGTTGCGCATCAGCCAGCTCTGTGCGAGCGAGGTGCGTGACCCGGGCGAGCGTGCACTCATCGTCGACTTCCTCGATCACGAGCCGATGGAGCGGCTCGCCATCCGACCCGCCGTCGCGCACCTCGGCCAGCACCAGCCGTTCACCCCGCACGGCCAGCACGCGCCGGTCCGCGACGCCGAAGCCGGCCCGGCGTGCGCCGTCTTTGTCGTGGAGTTCGGACACGTCGGAGACGACCGCCGCGCCATCCGCCTCAACGATCAGCTCGTCGGAGAGACAGGATGCAAACCGCATCCAGTCGCCCCGGGCGGCCCATCTGTTCGCATGTCCACCGATCTGGACTGCCGCGTTCCAGGGTGAACCACCGGCCGCTGCGGCCGCCACCGACGCTTCGAACTTTGCACGAGCCTCGTCGAGCTGGTCGTCGTCATATCGGTCGGTTCGGATGTTCATGCCCGACTGACTGTCGAAGACGTTCACCAGGTTCTGACGGTCGACCTGCGTCGCGCCGTCGGGCCCGGTCACTCGGATCCGAGCCTCGGTCCAATCGACCGGACCCTCCCGCGCCCGGAATCGGGCGACGTATGAACGGGTCTCACCCTCGACTCCGGCGAGGGATCCGAACCGTTCCATCATTTCGTCGCGGTCGAGCACGCCCCATCCGAGTGGTCGGTGGTCGTGATGGACGTAGGCCTCGTCCATGGAGGCGAGCACGCCGTCGACGTCGCCGCCGGAGAGTGCCCCGTACGCCTCGGCATAGCCGGCAACGGCGAATCTCGTCGCAAGATCGTCAACGTCCGCGAGGTAGAGCCGGTCGAGCTCGGCGAGGGCGTCGCCCAGGTCCGACTCGTCGAAGTGGACGATGCGGTCGATGCGGTCGTCGCGGTCGGTTCGGATCAACTCGATCCGTGTTCGCAGGGCTCCTCGCAGATCGCTCGACGAACGTCGGCGTCGCAGCCAGAGGACGAGGTGGTCACCGCGAGCTGCGAGTCGTTCGATCTCCTCGATCGTGTCGGGCGCAGCTTCGTCCTCGTCGGCGCGCACGCGGTGGACGAACTCGACCCACGCGTCGATCCCCTCGACATGGGCCGAGTACCGAGATCGCCGGCTGTTGTCGAACTCGAAGTCGTGGGCGAACAACTCGCGTAGGAGGTCATCGGTCGGCCGGTCGGCGCTGTCTGCCCTGTGAGCGACTTCGTCGGCGCGGTTCCACGGCTGGTCGTCGCGTACCCCCGATGGCACGTCGCCGCGTGCCGGCTCGCCCGCCGTCTCGACAGGGTCGGGAGCCATCGGCTCGGCCGCATCGAGATCGACGAGGTCGACGGAGGCGCCCTTCGCAGTGAAGAGCGCCTCCGCTGCGCGGCGCGCGGCGGCAGCGCCCTTGGCGTCACCCGCGGCGACATGGACTCGTGCCAGCGCGACGTTGGCGTTGGCGTGGTCGATGACGATGTCGGTGCCTTCGGCGAGGGCGACTGCCTCCTCTGCCAGCCGGAGCGCGTCCTCGATCTCACCACGCGCCGCGAGGATCTCGGCGCGGGCGGTCTTGGCAGCGATCGCGGTCTGGGGGTTCTGCCCTGCGAGCGCCTCGCTGTCGGTGGCCAACTCGTCGGCCTCGTCGAGGCGCCCCTGCAACAGCAGCGCTCGCGAAAGATGGGCCGCAGCCTGTCCTGCGTCTGCACCGATCCCGAGCCGGCCGAGGCCGCCGTACGCAGATCGCAGATGCGGCTCGGCAGCGGCGGGGTCGCCCGCGAGCAGCTCGACGATGCCGCTGTAGAGCTGTGTCTCGAGCCAGCCGTGGCGCAGGCCGAGCTCCTCGACGGTCGCAAGGGCATCCGCGAGCATCGCCCGCGCCGTGTCGAAACGACCGCGCAGTGCTTCGAGCACCGCCTGACATCGAGTGGAGGTCGCCTCGACACCCGGTGAGCCGGTGGTGATCCGCAGGAGCCGGATCACGTCAAGGCACCGGCCACCAGCCCGAGAGACGGGACTCGGTCCCCAGAGCGCGGCGACCGGCGCCGCTCCCAGTACGGCGGCCACGCGCCGTCCGTCGTCGGCGGCGCGGGCGGCGCCAAGCGCGAGGTCGAGTTCCGCTTCGCACTCGCCGATTCGACCGAGTCGAGCCAGGGCGCCGGAGCGCACGAGTCGGGCGTTCGCTTCGCCCGCATGGTCGTCGAGCGCCGCCAACTGGGCAGCAGCCGCCGCGGACTCGGCGTCGGCCTCCTCCAGCCGCTCGGGATCGGTGAGCACGACGAGTTGCGCGTCGAACGCGCGGGTCCATGCCGCGAGCCGCGCATCGTCACCCGATCCACCCCGAAGTTCCTTCAGGAGCGGCACGGCTGCTGCGACGTCGCCCAGCGAGAAGAGCGCCTCGCACCCGAGCATGAGCAGCTCGTCGCGCTCGGTCGCGTCGGCGTCGAGTCGTGCAACGGCTCGCACCGCAAGTGAACCCGCGGCCGCCACGTCGTCGCGTTCGAGGGCGCGTGCGGCGGCGGCGCCGAGCATCTGGGCGGCGCGTCGACCGATCGCGACCGTCTCCTCGTCGGCGATATCGAGCTGGGTGCGATAGTCGTGCGCCTGCTCGAGGTGGTAGCCGATCGTCACCTGCTGCTCCGCGGCGTCGCTCGCACCGACCTCCTCGATCCACTCGGCCACCCGGAGATGGAGGTCGGCCCGCCTTCCCTTGAGCAGCCGCCGGTACGCGGCGTCGCGGATCAGGACGTGATGGAAGCGGAAGAGCGGTTCGTCGCCCCAATAGGTGCCGGTCGGTTCCACGAGTTCCTTGCGGCGGAGGCGCTCGAGTGTCGCCCGCAACGTGGCCGAGTCGCCGGCGGTGCTGATCGCCGCGACCGCGCCGACCGGGAACTCTGGGCCGACCACCGCAGCCAGCTCGACCAGGCGTCGCTCGTCGTCGGGCATGCGTTCGATGCGGCTCGACAACAGCGATTGGATCGTCGGCGGAACCTCGACGGCATCGGCGTCGATCGCCAGCTCCCACCCGCGGTCGGTCTCCACGATCACGTCGTCGTCGATCAGCATCTTCATCAGCTCGCGCACGAAGAGCGGATTGCCCTCCGTCGACTCGGGGAGCCGGGCGAGCAGATCGGCCGGCAGCGAATCGGTGCCCACGAGGAGGGCCGCCAGCTCGGCGGTCGCCCGGGCGTCGAGTCCTTCGAGCGCGATCGACTCGCTCACGCGCCGGCCGGCCTCCGCCAGCGAGGGGCGGATCTCGCGCAGCTCCGGTCGCGCCAACCCGACCAGCAGTGCTGCCGAGTCCTGCCCCCACTCGGCGAGGTGTTCGAGGAGATCGAGGAACAGCGCTTCGCCCCACTGGATGTCGTCGATCACGATGGTGACGGGGCGTTGTCTGCCCATCGCCTCGACGAGCCGCCGCACCGCGAAGAACGTCTCCTCCGTCGACCGCATCGGTGCCGCCCCGACGAAGCCGGCGAGCAGCGTTCCGACACGGCCGGCGTCGTCGAGCTCACCGACGAGTGTTGTCAGCCGTTCGATCGTCTCGTCGGCCGACAGTGTGTCGTCGAGCTCGGCAACCATTCGGATCAGGTCGGCGATCGGTGCAAACGTCGTGCCGCCGGCGCGTTCGCAGCGCAGCTCGAGGACGGTCGCTTCATCGTCGAGCGCTCGTTCGAGCTCGCGCGCCAACCGGGTCTTCCCGACACCGGGTGCGCCGATCACCGTGGCCAGCCGAACCGAGTTCGTCGCCACGGCATCGTCGAACACGTTCCGGAGCCGGTCGAGTTCCTCGTCGCGTCCCACGAACGGGGTGGGCGAGTCGTCGCCGACGGCGAGCAGATCGACCGCGCGGTAGGTCGCGACCGCTTCCTCCTTGCCCTTCAGTTCGAGGAGACCGAACGACTCGTACGCCACGGTTGCGCGGGTCAGGCGCCAGGTGCTCTCACCGACGAGTACCTCTCCGGGCGCGCAGGCGGCCTCGAGTCGTGCCGCGACGTTGAGCGCGTCGCCGACCAGGTCGGCATCTGCGTCCGCGATGACGACCTCGCCGGTGTTGATCCCGACCCGCAGTCCGACATCCACGTCGAACCGTCCGGTGATGTGCGTTCGCAGCGCGAGGAATCGCCGCTGGAGCTCCAGGCCCGCTGCCACAGCCCGATCGGCGTCCTCGACCGATATCTCCGGGATGCCGAAGATCGCCATCGCACCGTCTCCGATGAATTTCGCCACCGTGCCGCCGCCTGCCACGATCACGTTCTCGACCATCGAGTGATAGCGACCGAGGATCTCCCGCGAGGACTCGGCGTCGACACGCTCCTCCATCGACGTGGAACCGGCGAGATCGCAGAACACCACTGTCACCGTCTTGCGGACGGCGTCGTCCGACAGTGTCGATGGGGGAGCGCCGGTAGTGGCAGTGTCTCGGGCGATGGGCGTGCCGCACTGATCGCAGAATCGCGACTCGGGAGCGAGCGTGTGACCGCACGACGCGCACGGCACAACGATCGGCGATGCGCACCCCGCGCAGAACTTTGCGGCCGGACGATTCGTCCGGCCACATTCCGTACAGTCCACGTACCCCCTTCCCTGTCCGCCAGTCTTGCCGATCCCTGATGTCGCCCGCCACTGGACGGGCGTCACACCCCAGGTCAGGGTACGTAAGCTCGGGTCGTGCAGCCGATCGTGACGCCCGAGGAGATGAATGCGATCGATGCCGCGGCGCCCGAGCCGGTCGAGGTGCTCATCGAGCGTGCCGGACGGGCTGTCGCACGCGCCGCCGTGCAGATGCTCGGCGGGGTGTACGGCCGCACCGTCAACGTCGTCGTCGGCCCAGGCAACAACGGCGCCGACGGTCGCGTCGCCGGAAGACTGCTCGCCGGGCGTGGGGTGCGGGTGCGCCGGTTCGACGTGCGATCGGTCGAGCCCGGTGATGTACTTCCGCCAGCCGATCTCGTGATCGATGCGGCGTTCGGCACCGGCTTTCGAGGTGAGTGGAAGGCCCCCCACCCTGTGGGTGCACCGGTGTTGGCCGTCGACGTGCCGAGCGGCTTGAACGCGCTCACCGGGCTTGCTGGGCCCGGCGTGCAGTCGGCCGAGCGGACGGTCACGTTCCAGGCCTTGAAGCCGGGTGTGCTGTTCGCCGACGGCCCCACGATGGTCGGTCGAATCACAGTCGCTGACATCGGCCTCGACGTGAGTCGCGCGCGGGCACACCGGGTCGAGCTTGCCGATGTTGTGGCGTGGTGGCCGGTGCGGTCTCCCGACGCGCACAAGTGGCGTGTGGCCCTGCGGATCGTGGCGGGGAGCCCGGCGATGCTCGGAGCGGGACGGATGTGTGCTGCCGGAGCGGCCCGGGCCGGGGCCGGACTGGTGTCCCTGTCGAGTCCTGGTGCAGCGCCCGGCGCCCGCGACGAGATCGTGCAGCCGCCGCTTCCCGAGGAAGCATGGGCCGGGTCGGTCCTCCAAGATCTACACCGATTCTCCACGTTGGCCGTCGGGCCCGGGCTTGGGCGCGCCGAGACAACGTTGGCGTCGGTCGTCGAGCTCGTGGGTTCGGCGGAGTGCCCCGTCGTCGTCGACGGCGACGGACTCTCCGCATTCGCCGCATCGTCGGCGTCGGGGCGCGTCGCGCTGGCCCGCCGGACGGCTCCGACCGTCCTCACGCCCCACGATCGGGAGTTCGAGATCGTCACTGGCGCTCGACCGGCGCTCGACCGCATCGCCGATGTCCGAGCCGCCGCCCGATCACTCGGCTGCACGATCCTCTTGAAGGGCCCGGCAACGATCATCGCCGCGTCGGACGGGCAAGTGCTCGTCGTCGATCACGGCGACGAACGGCTGGCGACGGCAGGATCGGGAGACGTGTTGACCGGCATCATCGGTGCTGCGCTCGCGGCCGGCGTGCCACCGCTGGAGGCGGCGGGCGCCGGCGCTTGGCTGCATGCAGAGGCGGCGCGCTATGACCGTCGATGGGCCTACTCGCGGGCGACCTCGTCGAGACGCTTCCGCGCGCGCTCGCGGCACTCCGATGACGACCGACACCCGCTGGGCGTGGGCCGAGATCGACCTCGACGCGATCGAACACAACGTGCGGCTGATCGGCGAGCGGGTAAGTCCCTCGGCCGTCTGGGCGGTCGTCAAGGCCGACGGCTACGGCCATGGGGCGGTCGACGTGGCGAGAGCGGCGCTCGCCGGGGGAGCGGAAGGACTCGCGGTTGCCCTCGTCGCCGAGGGGATGGAACTGCGCGAGGCGGGCCTCGACGTTCCGATTCTCCTGCTCAGCGAGCAGCCGCCGCACACCGCGGGCCACATCGTCGAGCACAACCTGACGCCGACCGTCTACACGGTCGACTACGTCGACGCGCTCGCCGCGGCCGGAGCGCACGGGCTTCCGGTGCACATGAAGGTCGACACGGGGATGCAGCGGGTGGGTGCGCAGCCGGACGACGTTCTCGCGCTGGTCGAAGCCATCCAGCGCCACGGTGATCAGTTGCGGCTGGCCGGCGTCCTCACGCACCTTGCGGTCGCCGATGATCCCGGAGACGACTTCACGCGAGAACAACTCGCACGTTTCGACGACGTGCTCTCGAGTCTTCCGGCGGCGGCCCGCGATGACGTCCTCATCCACGCCGCCAACTCGGCCGGCGCCCTCGCCCATCCCGACTCACGAAGGTCGCTCGTGCGCGCCGGAATCGCCATCTACGGCATCTCGCCCGGTCCGGGCATCGACGCGCGGGCCGCTGGTCTGCGCCCCGCGATGTCCGTCCGGACGAAGGTCTCCCATGTCAAGCGTGTACCGCTCGGTTCTCGGGTCTCGTACGGGCTGCGACACGAATTCGGTCGCGAGACGACCCTGGCCACGATTCCTGTCGGTTATGCGGACGGGGTGCCGCGGCGCCTGTCCGAGGTCGGTGGCGAGGTGTTGATCTGTGGGACGCGCCACCCGATCGTCGGCGCCGTCACGATGGATCAACTGATGGTGGACGCCGGCGACCACGACGTACATGTGGGCGACGACGTGGTGTTGATCGGCGAGCAGACCGGTCCGGAGGGGACCGACCGCATCCGTGCCGAGGAATGGGCCGATCGGCTCGGCACGATCGGCTACGAGATCGTCTGTGGCATCAGCGCCCGCATGCCCCGCGTCCCGCGCCGTAGCATCGAACGCTGATGTTGTTGCTCAGCGCGTCGTCGCTCTCGGACACTCACGCCATCGCCGGCGCGCTCGCCGCGCTCGCGCGCGAGGGAGACATCATCGTGCTGTCCGGTGAGATGGGTGCCGGCAAGACGGCCTTCGCTCAGGGCTTCGGGCGTGCACTCGGCGTGACCGAGCCGATCACGTCTCCGACGTTCACGCTCGTGCACAGCCACGACTGCGGCAAACTCACTCTGCATCACGCAGACCTCTACCGGCTCGACCGCACCGCCGAGGTCGCCGACCTCGCCCTCGCCGAGTTGGCCGAGTTCCACGGCATCGTGTTGGTCGAGTGGGGAAACGTCGCCGACACGTCGTTCGGCGATCATCTCGTGGTACATCTCGACGCGAACGTCGACGACGATCTCGACATCGAGCCCGTGTCCGCCGTTGAATCCCCCGCCGGCTTCATCGAGGACGAGTTCGCCCTCCACGGGCGCCGGATGATCGAGATCTCGGCGGTCGGCTCCGGCTGGGCCTCGAGGTGGAGCCTCGTATCCGCTGCCGTGGCGGAGTTCCGATGCTGATCCTCGGGATCGAGACCGCGACAGAACGCGTCAGCGTGGCCATCGGCGGCCACGAGGGCGTGATCGGGCTGTTCGAGATCACCAAGGGTCGGCGTCACGCCGAGACGCTCGTACCGGCGATCGAATTCGTGTGCGATCGGGCGGGGATCGACCTCGACGAGATCGGCGTCGTCGCCGTCGATGTCGGGCCGGGCCTGTTCACGGGGCTCCGTGTCGGGCTCGCTTCGGGGAAGGCGATCGCGCACGCGCTGCGCGTGCCGATGATCGGCATCTCGTCGCTCGATCTACTCGCATTCCCCTGCCGGCACACCGAACGCGTTGTCGTGCCGGTCATCGATGCCCGCCGCGGTGAGGTCTTCTACGCGATGTACCGGCAGGTGCCCGGCGGCACCCAGCAGGTCGCGCCGCCGACCGTCGGCCCGGTCGACGAACTGGTGGCAGACCTCCTCGCCCGCAGCCAGGATGCGCTGCTCGTCGGCGACGGAGCGCTTCGCTACCGAGACGAGATCCTCGAGGGGTTCCACGTCGAGTTCGGTGGCGACGCTCACCCGTCGGCGGCACCATTGGTGCAGCTCGCTCACGCCCAGGCGCTGCGCGAGGAATGGATCAATCCGTGGGAGATCGAGCCGGTCTACCTGCGTGCGCCCGACGCCAAGATCAACTGGTCGACCAGGATGTCGCGGCCGTGAGTGTGATCGAGCGGTTCCTCCGCCGCGAGCAGGTCGGCTCGCTCGTCATCGACGACATGTGTCGACGAGATCTGCGGCGAGGCATCCGCGAAATTGAGGACGCCAGCCATCCGAAGCCCTGGTCGCAGAACGTGTTCATCAGCGAACTCGACCAGATGCGCAAGGGGTCACGGCACTACGTGGCCGCCCGATCGCAGCGCGAGATCGTCGGCTATGCCGGACTGTGGTTCGCCGCCGACGAGGCGCATGTGACCAACGTGGCGGTTCGTCCCGACCGGCGGCGGTCGGGTGTTGCGACGCAACTGATGCTCGTGCTCGCCGATGTGGCCATCGAGCGAGAGTGCACTGCGTGGACGCTCGAGGTGCGCGTCTCGGGGACCGGCGCGCAGGAGTTGTACCGTCGGTTCGGGTTCGCCCCCGCCGGCGTGCGCAAGCGCTACTACGAGAACAGCGAGGACGCGATCGTGATGTGGTGCCACGACATCCAGTCGGCTTCCTATCGGGACACGCTCGACGGAATCGGCCGGGAGACAGCGCAGCGATGATCATCGACGAGTCCACCCTCGTACTGGGCATCGAGACGAGTTGCGACGAGACCGCTGCCGCGCTGGTGATGGGAGGCATCGACGTCGTGTCGAGCGTCGTGTCGACGCAGGTCGAACTGCACGCGGAGTTCGGTGGTGTCGTGCCGGAGATCGCTTCACGGGCGCACCTCGAAGTCCTCAACCCGGTCGTCGCGCGGGCGATCGTCGAATCGGGGGTCGACGACTCCCGCATCGATGCGGTTGCCTGCACAGTTGGGCCCGGACTGGTCGGTGCACTGCTCGTCGGCGTGTCCGCGGCGAAGTCGTTGGCGTTGGCGTGGGACGTGCCGTTCGTGGGGGTCAACCACCTCGAGGCGCATCTCTACTCGGCGTCCCTCGAGGATCCCTCGCTCGAATTCCCCCTCGTCGTGCTGCTCGTCTCGGGCGGCCACACGATGTTGATCGAGATGCGCGGGCACGGCGAATACCGACTGCTCGGCCAGACGATCGACGACGCGGCGGGGGAGGCGTTCGACAAGGTCGCCCGTTACCTCGATCTCGGCTATCCGGGTGGCCCGGCGATCGACCTGGCCGCCCTCGATGGCGACTCGGAAGCCATCCGGTTCCCCCGGGCGATGATGGGCGACGGGTATGACTTCTCGTTCAGCGGGCTCAAGACCGCCGTGGTGAACTATGTCCGCAAGCACCCCGACGTGGGTTCTGTCGATGTGGCGGCATCGTTCCAGACGGCGGTGGTCGATGTGCTCGTGACGAAGGCGCGTCGTGCCGCGGCCGACGTCGGCGCGACTGGCATCGTGCTCGGCGGGGGCGTCGCTGCGAACTCCTTGCTGCGCAACGAGATCCTCGCCGCCTGCGAGGCCGACGGCATTCGGGGTTTCCTTCCGAGTCCTGAGATGTGCACCGACAACGCCGCGATGATCGCCGCGGCCGGCTGGCACCGCCTCGGGTCGGACGGCCCGACCTCACTCGATGCCGGCGCGTCGCCCAACCTCCGCCTTCCGTTCCTCGACACCTGACGTCTCCTGCCCACCCTTCAGCGATCTGGGGCGATTGTGTTCCGCATCCCGGAACGATTCGCGCCCGGATTGCTCCGGTAGCGATGGGCGATACCGTTTCCGGCCGTATGACGTTCTCGATCGGACGGTTCACGCCGTCTGCACCCGTGGTGCTTGCGCCGATGGCGGGGGTGACGAACGCACCGTTCCGCTCGCTCTGCCGGCGGTTCGCTCCCGGGTTGATCTACGTGAACGAGATGGTGATGGCGACGCCGGTCGTTCACGCCAACGCCAAAACCGACCGCATGATCCGGTTCGGGCCCGACGAGCATCCGCGCAGCCTGCAGCTGTACGGCAGCGATCCCGAGATGATGGCCCGCGCGGTGCACAAGCTGTGCGACGCCGGCCGCGTCGACCACATCGACCTCAACTTCGGCTGCCCGGCTGCGAAGGTCACCCGTCGTGGCGGGGGCGCTGCGGTCCCCGCCCGCCCCGAGTTGTTGCGCGCGGTGCTGCGCGCGGCGATCTCGGAGGCAACCCCCTACGGCGTGCCCGTCACAGCGAAGTTCCGGATGGGCTTGTTCGACGACTGGCTCACCCATCTCCGCACGGGCGAGGTGTGTGCTGACGAGGGTGTCGCGGCGATCGCGTTGCACGCGCGCACCGTCGAACAGCACTACTCGGGCGAGGCCCGCTGGGAGGCGATCGCGGAACTCAAGCAGACTGTCGGATCGGTGCCCGTACTCGGCAACGGCGACATCTGGCATGCCGAAGATGCGGTGAGAATGATGGCCGAGACCGGTTGCGACGGCGTCGTCATCGGCCGCGGTTGCCTCGGTCGGCCGTGGCTGTTCGGTGATCTCGTCGACGCGCTCTCGGGTCGGCAGGTTCGCCCGAGCCGCGTGCTCGGCGAGGTGATGGCTGTCATGCTCGACCACGCCCGACTGCTCGCCGACCACATGGGCGAATCGCACGCCATGCGAGACTTTCGCAAGCACACCGGGTGGTACATGAGCGGCTACCCGGTCGGGCCCGAGGCCCGCCGTCGGTTTTCGCAAATCAAGAGCCTCACCGAACTCGAGGACGTGCTGGCGACCCTCGACCCGAGCGCAGAGATCGTCGAAGGCGGGGAGCACGTCAAGCGCGGCCACACCAACGGCCCGGTCAAGGTGGCATTGCCGACAGGGTGGCTCGACGCTCACGAGGACGATCCTGTCGGTCTCGACGGCGCGCTCAGCACCGACACTTCGGTGCCCGACGACGGCCACGTGCTCGCCCTCTCCGGCGGCTGAGGTGATCGAACTTCCTGAGGACGTCCGGCTCGTCCTCGCGTCAGCGTCGCCGCGGCGCGCAGACCTGCTTGCGATCGTGGGCCTCGACTTCGCCATCCGCCCGGCTGACATCGACGAAGCCGTCCGGCTGGGCGAGGATCCGATCGACTACGTCCGCCGGCTCTCGATCGAGAAGGCGGACGCAGTCGAGCGGCGTGATGACGAGCTCGTTCTCGCCGCCGACACGACCGTAGAGATCGATCGCCGCATCCTCGGCAAGCCCACCGATCGCGACGATGCTCGGTGGATGCTGGGAAGGTTGGCCGGACGTACACACCGTGTGCACAGCGCGGTAACGGCAATCGCTCGCGGGAGCCGGGAAACCCTCGAGGTGACCACCTCGGTCACCTTCGCCGAACTCGATGCGTCTGCAATCGAGTGCTATCTCGACCGCGGCGAATCGATGGACAAGGCCGGTGCCTATGCGATCCAGGGTGCCGGTGCCGCGCTCGTCTCGTCGATCGAGGGGAGTGCGTCGAACGTGATCGGTCTGCCGCTCGCCGAGACGCTGGCCATGATCGGCCGGATCGTTCCCGCTCAGGGCGCGGCGAACGACCAGACGTCGCGGTCCACGCGGAGATAGTTCTCCGGGTCGGTGAAGTCGAATGTCTCGCGGTCGCCGCCGAAGGTCAATACGGTCGTCCCGTCGATGGTGAGCGCGTCGAAGTCGTATTTGACGGCGGTTGGATCGCTGGCGTTCCACGGTGTGGATGGCAGCTCTGTCCACACCGCGCCGTCGGAGCTGACCCACATGTCGTTGGGGTTGTCGATCAGACCGAAGCCACCGAAGCACACGAAGCGGTTGCCGACGAGTTCACAAACGTGGCCGGGACGGGGACTCCATCCGGCCGACTCGGTGACCAATTCCCAGTCCGCCCCGTTCGCCGTCGACCAGACGTCGTTGAAGTAGGGCGCCTCGCAATCGGGCAGCGGTTCACACGTGAAGCCGTCCTCGCCTCCGAACAGGTACAGACGATCGTTGCGGACCACCACCGCAGCCCCCGCTCGGGGCTCCCACGGTGCCGCTTCGGTGACCTGTTCCCACTCGGCGCCGTCCGAGCTGCGCCAGACATCGTTGTAGTAGATCCGCTGCGGCCCCCCGGCGCCGATGATCGACGAGTCGTCGTTCTGGGACCCGGCGAAGACGTAGAACTCGTCGCCGAGCACGGCGGCCGACAGGCCTGCTCGTCCGGGCCACGCGGCCGAGGCGGTGACCTGCTCCCACGTGACGCCGTCGGCGCTGCGCCACACGTCGTTGAAGAAGTTCGACGTCGGGAAGAATTCGGGGCACGGGGCGTCCGGATCGATGCCGAGTCCCGGTGGAGGCTCGACGCCCTGCTCGAGCAGGTCACAGAACGGGTTCGGCTCGAGCCCGAAGTCCTGGCCGCCGATCACATAGATCATCTCGTCCTTGACCAGTGCCTGGAAGTAGGCACGACTTGGCCAGGGCGCCTCGGGAAGGATCTCGGTCCACGTCGCGCCGTCGTCCTCCGACATCCAGACGTCCCCCCAGATCACGCTGTCACCGGGAATGGTCGACTGTTTCGGGGTGCGCCCTCCGAGCAGATAGAGCCGGTCGTCGAGTTCGACCACGCGGAGTCCGGCCCGCGGCTCCCAGGGCGCTTCGAACGTGACCGGCGTCCACGTGTAGGCACTGAGTTCCTCGTCGGTCGGCGTGGATTCCACAACCGGTGGTTCCGTCACCGGCGGTTCGGTGACCGGGGCCTCGGTCGCAGACGGTTCGGGAGCTGTCGGTTCGGGAGCTGGTGGGTCGCTGGCTGGCGGTTCGCTGGCTGGTGGTTCGCTCGGCGTCTGTGTGATCGCCGCGGCACTCGACGCCGTTGAGGGTGTCGTTTCGTTGGACCCGTTGTCGGAGCCACCACACGCGGCGACCGAGATGAGTGCGGTCAGAAGCAGAATTCGGCCCATGACAGATGGTACGAAACGACCGGTCGATTCGGATGCACCGACTTCGCTGGCAGTCTCGGGGGGCGGTTGCCAACGCGGAGGGGCAACCATAGACTTGGCAGTCGCTTGACGCGAGTGCCAACCCGTGGCGAGCGACCTCATCCACCCCTCATGACACAGCCAATGGAGGCTCACACCATGAACCTGAAGCCGCTGGAGGACCGCATCGTGGTCCGTCCCAACGAGGCTGAGACGCAGACCGCATCCGGTCTCGTCATCCCCGACACCGCCAAGGAGAAGCCGCAGC
The DNA here is from genome assembly GCA_033791105.1 of Acidimicrobiia bacterium. Classification (GTDB taxonomy): domain Bacteria; phylum Actinomycetota; class Acidimicrobiia; order Acidimicrobiales; family Ilumatobacteraceae; genus JASJHI01. Next base: position 13,750 of record JASJHI010000320.1, read on the forward strand.
AGGGAGAAGTCCTCGCGGTCGGACCCGGCAAGCGCTCCGAGACCTCCGGTGAGCTGATCGCCGTCGACATCAACGCCGGCGACACGGTCCTCTACTCGAAGTACGGCGGCACCGAGGTGACCGTCGACGGAGAAGACCTCCTCGTCCTCAATGGTCGCGACGTCCTCGCGATCGTCAGCTGACCAAGTAGATCGCAGAAAGGGAACCCCCACACATGGCAAAGATTCTGAAGTTCGACGACGAGGCTCGTCGCGCCCTCGAAGCGGGTGTCAACCAGCTGGCCGACGCGGTCAAGGTGACGCTTGGCCCGAAGGGTCGCAACGTCGTGCTCGACAAGAAGTTCGGCGCACCGACCATCACCAATGACGGTGTGTCGATCGCCAAGGAAGTCGAGCTCGAGGACGCCTGCGAGAACATGGGCGCACAGCTCGTGAAGGAAGTCGCCACGAAGACCGACGACATCGCCGGTGACGGCACCACCACCGCCACCGTCCTCGCGCAGGCGATGGTCGGCCACGGCATGAAGAACGTGGCCGCCGGCGCAAACCCGATGTCGGTCAAGCGCGGCATCGAAGCAGCGGTGCTCG
>JASJHI010000321.1:0-10380 GCA_033791105.1 Acidimicrobiia bacterium
CGTGCGCTGTATCGGGTCGAACCGGCATGACAGGCAAGAGTCGCTCATCGTATAGAGTTAGGCGCCGCCAGAGGCGTACGGCATGGTAGCCATCATCCCACCGTCGGCGAACAGTGCCATCCCGATGACGTTGGGTAGCATCACCCACTCCGCGCCGTCGACGAAACTGGCCCACATCCACTCGGTCATCGCCCACGGGTCGACGCCCGCGGTCAGGGCGAGGTTGCCCAGCACCATCAGTCGTTCGATGTGGTGGGCGTAGCCGTGGTCGTCGATGTGCTCGACGACGCTGCCGACACACGCCATCTCGGTGTCGGCGTCGCCGGTGAATGCCGGTGGCACCGGACGCACCGCGGCGAACGCGTTGTGGTCGCGGTAGTCGGGCATCCACAGCCAGTAGACGCCCCAGATGTATTCCCGCCATCCGATGACCTGGCGGACGAACCCCTCGACGGAGTTGATCGGCGCCGTTCCGGTCCGATAGGCCGCCTCGGCCGCGTCGACGACCTCGCGCGGGTGGAGCAGGCCGAGGTTCATCGACGACGAGAGCACCGAGTGGGCGAGCTTCCATTCGGCGGCGAGCATTGCGTCCTCGTGAGGTCCGAACGGCGCCAGACCGGCGGAGATGAACTCCTCCAGCCGGCACAGCGCCTGGGCTCGCGTGACCGGCCACGTGCCGTCGGGGTCGGCACCGGTGGTGTCCGCCGGAAGCCCCGCGATGACCTCGCGGTCGATGTCGTCCAGCTCGAAAGCGGCGATCGTTGGCCACGCCCGGCCGTCCTTCGGAGGACGTTCGCGGTTCTCGTGGTCGAAGTTCCATTGGCCACCGACGGGTTCGGGGCCGTCGTCGATCAACACGTCGAGCCGGTTTCGCTGCCAGCGGTAGAAGTCCTCCATCTTGAGCTGTTTTCGGCCGTAGGCCCACGCGGCGAAGTCTTCGTAGTGGCACAGGAACCGGTCGGCACGCACCAACTCGACGCCGAGCCGTTCGAGCAGGAGTCGGCCGTCCCAGCTCATCGGCTCGGTCGCGACGATCCGCTCCGTTCCGAACTCGGCAACGTGGTCGCGCATCCCCTGCGCCAACGTGGGAGCCGATCGATGGTCGACGTCGAAGCCGTCGGCGCGCAGCTCTGCGGCGAAGTGTGCCATCGCCGACATCACGAGGTGCAGCCGCTGGCGATGCCACCGTTTCGAGGCGATGAGAGCGGCGCTGTTGACGAGGAGCACCCGGCATTCACCCGGCGTGTACCTACCGAGGGCGCCTCCCGTGCGATCGAGCTGATCGCCGAGCACCCACACCGTCAGCTTCGTCGACCGGGCCATCGGCTCAGTCTGCCGGTCGGCGGGAACAACGTCACCGGTCGCGACGCCGAGGGCGGTCAAGCGTGACCGCACCGGGATCTGCTGGGACTGGGTCGTAGTCACGCTCGATGACCTCGGTTCCGACCGGTCCTGCGCCTGATCTGGAAACGGAACCTGACCCGGCTCAAGGCGCGGGTCGAACACGGCTGATCACCTCGCGGCGACGATCATCGCCTCCGAGGGCACGTTTGTACGTGGCGAGGGCACGTTCCCGCGCCTCGCGATGATCGACGATCGGGAACGGATACGTCTCACCGAGGACGACACCCGCCGCCGTGAGGTCGAGGGGGCCGGCGGCGCTCGGCTCGTGGATGATCGCCGACGGAAGTGCTGCGAGTTCGGGGACCCAGCGGCGGACGTAGTCACCGTCTGGGTCGAACTTCTTGGCCTGACCCGTCGGGTTGAAGACGCGGAAGTACGGCGCCGCGTCGGGACCGGTACCCGCCACCCACTGCCAGTTGCCCGCGTTCTGGGCGACATCGGCATCGACGAGATGGTGGCGGAAGAAGCGCTCACCTCGACGCCAGTCGACGAGCAGATCCTTGACGAGAAAGCTGGCACAGATCATCCGGAGGCGTCCGTGCATCCAGCCGGTCTGCACGAGCTGGCGCATTCCCGCGTCGACGATCGGGTACCCGGTCGTCCCGGCGCACCACCGGCTGAATCCTTCGTCATCGTCACGCCACACGATGTCGTCGTAAGGCTCGCGGAGCGCGGCGTCGGCCAGATCGGGCCGCACGGTCAGCGTGTGCGCCCACCAGTCCCGCCACGCGATCTGGCGCACGAACGCCTCGCGACCCGGTGTCGCGGTGCCGATCACGTCGATCACCGTGCGGGCGGCGAGGGTCCCGAACTTCAGGTCGGCCGAGAGTCCGGAGGTGCCGTCGATCCCCGGTCGGTCCCTGGTGGCGGGGTAGTCGTCGACATGTTCGCTCCACCGCTCGAGACGCTCCCATGCGGCCGCTTCGCCGGCCTCGTGGCGAGGGGCCTGCGGCGGTGCGGGAATCGACACCCCCGGCAGCGTCACCGGTCGGCCGGCCCCGGCAGTCGGCCACGGCCGGGTCGGTGTCGAACGCCAGGTCTTGTAGAACGGCGTGAAGACCCGGGACAACGTCGCCTTCTTCGTCAGCACGTCGCCCGGCGCGTGGACCGTGAGGCCGTGCAGGACGTGGACCGGAACGTCGACCGCCCGGTTCGTCGCCTCGTCGCGGGCGGCGGCGAACGAGCCGGCATCGGCGTTGTAGTACAGCGCCGACACCTCACCGTCGCTGATCACGCTCGGGATCGCCGTGGCCGCCGGGCCGTTGCGGACGACGAGCGCTCCGCCACGCTCGCGGAGTTCGTCGTGCAGCGCGTGCAGGTGGGCAAGGAGTTGATCGCGTCGAATCGATCCCGCCGCGTTCATCAGCGTCGGCTCGAGGACGAAGAGCGCGATCACCTCGTCGTGAGCGGAGGTCGCCGCGGCCCATGCCGGGTTGTCGTCGAGGCGCAGGTCTCGTCGAAACCAGACCAGACCCCGACTGCGGGTGAGGTGGGTTGTCATCAGAGTCTCCAGATCGAGGGGGAGCATACGGATCCCGGAACGCGAAGAACGGGCGCCGGTTGGGGGAGGCCCCGGCGCCCGTTCTCCTCAACCGTTCATCGGATTCCGGAGAATCCAGTCAGCTGGAAATGGTGTCAGTCGACGTTCACGCCGGCGGGAGCAGGACTGCGTCGATGACGTGGATGACGCCGTTGCTTGCTGCAACATCGACCGCAACGACGTTGGCGTCGTTGACCGTGACGGCGTCACCGTCAACACCGATCGTCACTTCGGCACCGTTGACCGTCGCGACCGACTGGCCATCGAGGGTCAGCACGGTCTCGGCCATCACTGCACCGGGAACCACGTGGTACGTGAGCACCGACGTGAGCAGTTCGGTATCAGCGAGCAGTTCCTCGGCGGTGAGGCCGAGGGCGGTGAGCGCAGCAGCGAATGCTTCGTCGGTCGGGGCGAACACGGTGAACGGGCCTTCGCCGCTCAGCGTCTCGACCAGGTCGGCGGCCTGCACCGCAGCAACCAGTGTGGTGAAGCTGCCATTGGCAACAGCAACATCAACAATCGTGCCCGGCTCGTCGGCCGCAGCTTCTTCGGCCTCCACCGGCCCTTCGGTGGCTACCGGGGTGTCGTTGTCATCGCTGCCGCAGGCAGCTGCAACGAGGGTGAGGCTCATCAGGGCGCCTGCGAATCGAACTGTTTTGGATGTCATGGGGGGATTTCCTCCGCGTGGGGGTGAACTTGTTTTGGAGACACTAAGACCCGTCGGGCACGATTGCAACAAATAATGCTAAAATCTGCTAAAATCACCCGAGAGTTCGCCGACGACCTGGTCTGAACGGGCGCGACGACCTCACTCACCCCGCGCACTTTCTTGGAGAACCACACATGAACCCCGACTCGACGCCCGACGCGACAGCATCGAAACTCGCCCGCCTCTGGCGCTGGAACATCGGCCTCACCGTGTTGCACGCCGTGCAGGCCGTCCTCATCCTGGCGCTGTCGAGCGACTTCGCGATCACGATCACGTCGACGTTCCCCGAGGGGCCTCCCGGCACCCGACGACCGAACGCCGACAGCTTCTTCGACCTCCCGATCGGTCCAGCGATCGCCGTGTTCCTCGGCCTCGCGGCGCTCGACCACCTTCTGACCGCAACGGTCTTCCGGGGAGCGTACGAACGCGACCTCGCAGGCGGCATCAACCGGTTCCGGTGGGCCGAGTACAGCATCAGCGCCACCCTGATGGTCGTACTGATCGGCTCCTACAGCGGGATCACCGACATCACGGCGGTGGTCGCGATCATCGGCGCCAACGTCTCGATGATCCTGTTCGGTTGGTTGCAGGAGCGCATGAACCCACCTGAGCGCGAGTCGACGACGATGATTGCGTTCTGGTTCGGCACCGTCGCTGGACTCGCACCGTGGGTCGCGATCCTCATCAACATCATGGGCTCCGAGACGGTCCCGGGGTTCGTCTACGGCATCGTGATCGCCGAGTTCGTCTTCTTCTTCAGCTTCGGACTCAACCAGTGGTTGCAGTACCGCAGGGTCGGGCGTTGGACCGACTATCTCTTCGGCGAAAAGACCTACCTCGTACTCAGCCTGGGTGCCAAGTCGGTGCTCGCGTGGCAGATCTACGGCGGGTCACTGGCGAACTGAGCCAAGCCCGGACTGGACGTACGCGGAGAGCCCAGTGCGGCTGACGTCATGAGTTGATTGATTACTCGGACCCAAGCCGTCGGTTGTTGTCCATGGAAGACTGAAGCCGTGGCGGCCAACGGAGACATGGGCATGGTGGACACATCCGAGTTGATCGAGGCGGCGAACCAGGCCCGAGCTCGTGCCTATGCCCCGTACTCCGGATTCCGTATGGGCGCCGCAGTCCTCACTGCCGAAGGCACGGTCATGCCCGGATCCCTGGTCGAGAACGTCTCCCTGGGCCTCGCAATGTGTGCAGAACGGGTTGCCTTGTTCGCCTGCGTCGCCGCCGGGCAGCGCCCGAGTGTGCTCGTCTTGGTCTCGCCCCGCACCGATGGTGCGGTGACTCACCCTTGTGGCGCATGCCTGCAGGTTGCGCTCGAGCTCGGCGGTCCCACGCTGGAGGTCGTTGCCGCCACCACCGATGGGGAGGTCGTCCGTCATCCGGTGGGCGAGTTGCTCCCTCGAGGCCCCTACAAGGCTTGACGGGGGTCGCCCCGTAGGGGCGAGGGGCTGACGCGGATCGGGTCGCAGTCACAATTTGTTGTTCAGGCGGTGAGTATCCCGTCACGGATGTCGGCCGAGAGGGAGCCGCCCGGGCACGAGCCCATGCTCGCTGACTTCGGCCCGGTGCTTAGCAAATGTGTGCCTGGGCCCGTCGGTTGCACCGGCCTCGTGGCACGGTGAGCCGATGACGACGCTCGACTTCGATCGTACGGTTGTGGATCTTCCGCCCGAGCGGGCGGAGAAGCTGCGGCGGCTGAACCTGGCTGCCGGCACCCTACATTTGGCCACTGCCGGGTTGATGGTGGTTCTGGGGGGATCGAGACTTCAGCCTGCCGGTGAGTGGCTTCAACACCAGCGGGCCACCGGGCACGGAGCTCTCTGAAGGGGTTCTCACCGAGTTGTTCAGCGTGCCCCTCGCGTGGGCCGTGGCGTCGTTCTCACTGCTCTCCGCGCTGTTCCACTTTGTGGTCGCGAGCGTGGGCTACTCCCAGTACCGACGCGAGCTCGAGCGCGGCCGAAACAGGTTCCGCTGGGTCGAGTACGCGATGTCGTCGACCCTCATGATCGTCCTCATCGCCCTCACCACGGGAATCACCGACCTCGCCGCGTTGATCGCCATCGGATTCGCCAACGCATCGATGATCCTCTTCGGCTGGATCATGGAGATGGTCAACGATCCGGACCGAGACAGCTGGTGGACTCCGTTCCTGTTCGGGTGCGTCGCCGGGATCGGGCCGTGGGCCGCCATCGTCGGCGCCCTTGTGTTCAACCTCTCCCAGGAGGGCGCAGAAGGGCCACCGGGCTTCGTCTACGGCATCATCGTCACGATCTTCTTGTTCTTCAACTGCTTCGCGATCAATCAGTGGTTGCAGTACCGACGAGTCGGGAAATGGGCTGACTACCTCCACGGCGAGCGCGTCCACGTCGTCCTCAGCTTCGTTGCCAAGAGCGTGCTCGCCTGGCAGATCTTCGCGAACACCCTGATCGAGTGGGACGGCCACACCGCGCCGCACCCCAAGAATCGCCGACGTCTACGCCGCCGACGACGCGGGTGAGAAGTTCGTGAAGGACTTCGTCAGCGCCTGGGTCAAGGTCATGGATGCCGATCGTTTCGATCTCGCCTGATCACCCTTCGTGGGACGCCCCACCGGACCGCTTCGGTCGCTTCGGTGGGGCGTTCGGTATTTCTTGGGCACGTGGACAGTCGGCCCAGGGCTCCTCGATTTGCCCAGCTATCGGCCAGGCCGCGGGTGCGGGACCCGAGTGCGGTTGCCCGCTCGCCTCACCAGTATTCCTCGTAGTGGATGTTGCCATGTTGGTCGCGCTTGTCAATGGTGAAGCCCCGCTGCACGAGTAGTTCGACCACGCCGGTGACGTCTGGAACGAGCCATCGGCTTCGGGGATGCCGATCATGGCGGGTTGCCGCACATGTAGACGTGAGTGGTGGCCGGGTCGAGCGAGATTTCGAGCTCGGCGAGGTCGTCGTCGCGAACGAGGTCCTGGATGTATCGCTTCGGGATCTCGGGCTCCGGGCCGGATCGAGCGGCGTCGGTCGGTGCGCCTTGTCATGCGTCATCGGGGACAGAGGTCGATCCAGTCGATCTCGAGACGGAAGGGACCGTCGACCCCGTCGCTGATGAGCAACCCCATGCGGGTGGCCAGATGCTTCCGAAAAGGCAGGTCGTCGATGGGCCGACCGAAGATCGCTGCGGACAGTTTGTCGAACGAAACCGAGATGGTCTGCCACTCTCCGGGAGCGGGGAACTCGATCGGAGCCCGGTGCGAAACTCGACGATCGCCAGAGGCAAGGTCATCGTCGAAGGTCACCATGTAGGCACGGTCGTCGGGCCGCGCCCGCAGTTCGATGCGGTCATAGGGGTTGAGCGCCTGCGGTTCGAGCAGCAAACGCAACGATGAGAAGCCGCCACCGTCGGTGTCGATCTCTCCTTCGAAGATCAGGATCCCGGCGTCGAACGAGAGCCCACCGCGTGACCGGCCACCCATCACGTCGTCGTTGACGACTAACCATCGTTGGTTGGCCTCATCGCGGTCGAAGTCGGCCAGGCGGCGGCGCGGGGCTTGATCGTCGTTGGGGCGCATTGCGATCGTCTCCGGTATCGGTGTCGTGGGATCGGTGCCTTCGCGGCCCGCATCGGGAAGCATGCGGCGCTCACCACCCAGACGTGCCGGGCTCACCCTTGAACGGGCCGACAACGTCGTCGGTGATCCATCCCCCGTAGAAACCACCGGCTTGGGGTTGCACCACTTCCCCATCCACCGTGCAGCGGACCCGGCCCGGGTAGAACGATATCCAACCGGCGTGATCAACGAACTCCGGGTACGGATCCGGATATCGCCAGCCCACGGGTTCGGTGGTTCCCGCAACCGCCACATACTCGGCCGCACCTTTCCACTCGCAGTGCGATGAGCCCGGCACGCGCACCAATCGCCCCGAAATCACCGATTCCGGCGGCAGATAGAACGCGGGCGGGTGCGACGTCTCGAGGACCCGCAGCGACCGGTCAGTCGACGCCATGAGGCCTTGAGCCTCCGAAACTTCCACCGCGCGGCCGTCCGGTATCACCACAGGGGGCCGTGGGTAGTCCCACACCGATTCCTGGCCGGGGCCCGGATCCTCGGCGAACGGCGGGCGTTGCTCGCCCCGATGGTGCCAGCCATCGCGCGCATGTTGAAGCCATGCTGGAGGGTCGTTCCGCACGCTCTGCACGCTAGTCGTGCTCGTCGCCCGCACTCCGGCCTTGCCGTCACCTTTCTCATTGAGCGATGTCGGTCGGGCCGCGCCGGCGGTTGACCGTCAGGGCTCTCGGGTGGTGGGGGGTTCGATGTCGAGGAGGTTGCATGCGTCATCCGCGAGGCCCTGCCCAGCTTCGCCGTACAGGTTTCGGGCCACATCGACACCCAGTTCTTCGAGCTCCATGATCTCGTCGGTATGGGTCGCGGTTGCGGCGATGTGGACCTGGGGCAGGAACTCCTTCACCCGCCGTACCGCGACCAGGTTGGCTGCGTGGTCGCTCATGGCGAGGACGACCAGTTCGATGCGGGGATCGAGACGAAGCCGGCCCCAGAACTCGACGTCGAGGGCGTCGCCTCGGATGACGCTGCCCGCCCGTTCGGCGCCACGATCTTCTGATCGCCTCTGAACCGGCTGGTGGGGCAGGCTCGCCCCGTCGTTCGCCGAGCGACGCGAGTGGACCGACCGCTCGTACGAGTTAGACATGCCGAAGCGTCCTCGCTGGCGGTTGTTCGCCTGGTGCGGCTGCCACCGGCCTGGCTGCACCTCGCGCCCGCCCGGACAGGCTCGTCGTCGAGATCTGTCCGCGCGGGTGAGGGGAATCGACGGCCTCTTCCCGCGCCCTGGTCAGAACATCAACACCACTTCGACAACCCGGCGATCATCGTGTCGGGTCGGATTCCGTCGTGGCTGTTTGCTTTCTGAGTGGGTGTGGGGTTTGGCAGACTCGGGCCGCCGCGTGTCCATGAACGACGCTGAACGGCGCGGATACGCTCCGCACGTGGATCCCGTGCACGCTTCCGACGCATGGAGTCAGGATCGTCGCGATCACGAGGGGGGGGCCGGCCGGGACGCCGACCGACATCCCGCTCGCTGGCTGGCGTGCGGTCGTCGTCCGGGTCGTTCGATCGATCGGTGATGACAACCTGCTCCTCATCGCGGGCGGAATCGCCTTCTTCTCGTCAGCTAGCGCTCGTTCCCAGCCTCATCGCGGTCGTCTACATCTATGGGATCTTCGCCGACGCATCGGATGTCCAAGTCCAACTCGACCGCACGGCCCAGGGGCTCGATCCCGACGTGCGAGACCTCATCGTTCGACAGATCGAGAGCGTGGTCGACCGATCACGGTCCGGTCTGACCGCCTCCGCCGCGCTTGCGTTCATGCTCGCGCTGTGGAGTAGCTCGACTGCCGTCCGCCACACGATCGCAGCAGTGAACGTCACCTACGGCGAGGACGAGACGCGCGGTCCCGTCCGCGTTCGGCTCGTCTCGCTACTCGGCGCCGTGATCGGGATGGCATTCATCGTCGGAGGGTTCTTCCTCGCCGGTCTCCTCCCGGTCACACTGCAGGCGTTCGGCGTGGACGAAAACTGGCGCAGAGCCCTCGGCGTACTGCGCTGGCCGCTCCTCGCCCTCGCGATGTGCGCCGCGTGCGCCGTGCTCTACCGTCAGGGGCCCGATCGGGCGCGGGCTCGATGGGCGTGGGTGAGCTGGGGCGCGTTCGTCGCCAGCGCGCTGTGGCTCGTAGGCAGCGCCGCCTTCTCCGCGTACGCATCCGGCTTCGACCGACTCAGTTCGGCGTCCGGGGCACTGGCGGCCATGATCATCCTCCTCGGCTGGCTCTTCCTGACGGCGTTCGTGGTCCTGTTGGGTGCGAAGACCAATGCAGAACTCGAGCGGCAGACGGTGTCGGATACGACCGACGGGCAGGATGCTCCTCGTGGCTTGCGGGGAGCTGCCGTCGCCGACGATGTGGTCTGACCGGGACCGCGCCGCCAAGCGGGGCCTCCTTTCGACGTTGCTTCGGGCCCGCTCCAGACTGCCGGCATCGAACGCGTCTCAGGGACTGATCGCCGACGCCAGGGCAGTCGACACATCGACCGCGAAGGAACATCAGCTTTCTAGCCTGAGAACGCGGCTCCATCCCAGCGGCGACAGCCTCACGACCAGGGCGTTCCCGCGACCAGCGCAAGCTGGGACGGCGATATCGCCCCGATTTCACAAGCGGTCTAGGCACGGGCAAGGCACGGCACCGAATGACCACACGGCGAAAACAGCCTCTGAGCAGGTGTTTCTTGGAGCGGATGACGGGAATCGAACCCGCGTTCTCAGCTTGGGAATCGGTCAGAGCGTTTTCGCATTGTGCCTGCGTGCGGGGTGCTTCGCCTGGTCAGCAGCTGTTTCCGGCGTCGTCGGTGTTGCTCGCTGTTGTGTCGAGAACCACCGTGTTTCGCGTCGTTCTAGGCACGAACTAGGCACGGCGCTGTGCGATGTGGTGTGACGGGGTTGGGTGGCCGGAGATGGCCACGGCGAGGAGATGTTCGATCTCGTCGATGCTCACACCGGCGTGGTGGGCGACAGCTTGGATGGCGGTCGGTGTCGCATCGACGGGGAAGCCGATGTCGACGAGCGATCGTGGTGCACTGAGCCGAACCGCGAGATCATCGAGCGCATGCCGCGGGTCGGGGCCGAGCGCGCTCGTGAGTAGTTCGTCAAGGTCGGGGTTCTGATCGCTGTGGTAGCC
>JASJHI010000322.1:0-22723 GCA_033791105.1 Acidimicrobiia bacterium
TGAAACCCTCGCCACCGGGCCCGAAACCGACACCTGGCGACAGCGCCACATCGGCCTCGCGGACGACGTGCGAGCAGAATTCCACCGAATCCATCTCGGCGTACGGTTCGGGGATCGGGGCCCAAACGAACATCGTGCCGCCGGGCTTCGGTACATCCCATCCGATGCGCCCGAGTCCGTCGATCAGGGTGTCGCACCGCGACTCGTAGATGGCGCAGACCTCCTTGGGGAAGTTCGGCGCCTCGTTCATCGTCACCGTCGCAGCGATCTGCACGGGTTGGAACATGCCGTAGTCGAGGTAACTCTTGAGCTTGACGAGCGCCTGCACGACCTCGGCGTTGCCGAGGAGGAACGCACTGCGCCAGCCGGCCATCGAGAAGCTCTTGGTCATCGAGTACAGCTCGACCGCGCACTCCTTGGCACCGTCGGCCTGGAGGATGCTCGGCGGTTGGTAGCCATCGAAGCCCACATCTGCGTACGCGAAGTCGTTGATGACGATCATGTCGTGCTCGCGGCAGAAGTCGACGACGCGCTGCATGAATGCGAGATCGACGCACGCGCCGGTCGGGTTGTGCGGGAACGACATCACGAGGACGCGCGGCTTGGGCCAGCCGACGTCGTATGCCGTCGTGAGACTGTCCATGAAGTCGTCGGCGAAGTGCTCGCGTTCCGCTGGATTGGCGAGGAACCGCATCGGAACCTGGCGCAAGTCGGCACCTGCGAAGAGCGGACCATAGATGTGGATCGGATAACTCGGACTCGGGACGATCGCTGCGTCGCCACGATCGAGCAGGACCCACATCAGATGGCTGAAGCCTTCTTTGGAACCGATCGTGTTGGTGACCTCGAGCTCGGGGTCGAGCTGCACGTCCCACTTGTTCTCGTAGTAGTTGGCGATCGCCTCGCGGAGCTTGGGGAGCCCGCGGCTGAGGGAGTACCGGTGGTTGCGCGGGTTGCGAGCCGCCTCCGCCAGCTTGTCGACCGCGATCTGTGGGGAGGGGATGTCGGGATTGCCGAATCCGAGATCGATGACGTCGGCGCCATCGCGGCGAGCCTCGATCTTGAGACCGTTGATGATGGAAAACACGTACGGGGGCAGGTTCTCGATGCGCCTGAATTCCATTCGGGGAACGCTACCGGTTCGGTCCTGTGCGAGCCTGTCGAGATGCCGAAGACCCCAGCACCCGATTGTGTCCACGTCGTCATCGAGATCCCCCGCGGCAGCCGCAACAAGTACGAGATCGATCACGAGGACGGTCGGATCTATCTCGACCGCCGGCTCTTCACAGCCACGACCTATCCGGCTGACTACGGGTTCCTGCCGAACACGCTGGCGGGCGATGGAGATCCGCTCGACGCGCTGGTCCTCAACGATGATCCGGTGTACCCAGGCGTGATCTGCGAGGCACGGCCCGTCGGTGTGCTGTTCATGCGGGACGAGGCCGGCGAGGACGCCAAGCTCATCTGCGTACCGTCGACCGAGCCGCGGTTCGAGCATGTCTTCGATGTCAGCGACCTCACGCCGCAACTCGTGGCCGAGGTGCAGCACTTCTTCAACGTCTACAAGGCCCTCGAACCCAACAAGCACAGCTCATCGTCGGGAATCGGAGGGCGCGACGACGCATGGCAGGAAATCCGCGAGTCCCGGGCCAACTACTCGGCGTCGGAATGACCGGCGCTACGTCGAACCGATCCGGGCTGCACTGGGGCACCGTCGGCGGTCGGACGAGCCTCGGGCTGCGTAGGTAACAGCGCCGCGCCGATCGCTCCCGCACGCTCGCCCAATGCGACGCACTCGATTTCAGGGATCGAGCGAAGGTGGGGCTGGTACAACAACTCACCGAGCCACAGCCGAATCGGTCGAAGGTAGATCTCCGCACCCGACGCAAGTCCGCCACCGAGGATGAACAGCTCCGGATCGAGCGCATTGGTCAGGTTGGCGAGTCCGACCGCCACCCAGCGGGCGAAGTCGTCGACGACGGCGAGCGCATCCTGGTCTCCTGCAGATGCGGCACGCTGAACATCCTCCCCACGCACGTCTGCCGGGTCTCCACCGACCGCGCGCCGTACCGACTCGAGATGGCCTGCCGCCGCTTCGTCGCGAGCGAGTCGGGCGAGGCCGGCTCCCGATGCGTACCGCTCCCAGCAACCCGAACGTCCGCAGGGACAGGGCGGACCTCCAGGATCGACGACCATGTGGCCGAACTCCCCCGCGAAGCCATTGTGCCCGCGTCGGACCCTTCCGTCGGACACGACTGCTCCGCCGAGGCCGGTGCCGAGCGTGACGAGCGCGACCTCACTCCGGCCGCGGGCCACTCCGAGCGACAACTCGGCGACCGCGGCACACGTGCCGTCATTGTCGACGACGACGTCGAAGCCCAGCCGTTCGCTGACGAGGCGGGCGACGGGGACGTCGGCGACACCGTCGAGGTTGGGCGCGGAACGCAGCACTCCATCGATCGTGACGAGACCGGGGACACCGATCCCGACCGAGACGTCGCCCGAGCCGTCAACGACACCCAGCGACCGGCACTGATCGACGAGGAGGTCGATGAGCGGCTCGATGCTGTCGCGCCCGCGAGGTGTCGAGCGCCGGTCCTCCGCCAGCAGCTCCCCGGTTGAGCTGATCGCCACACCGAGTGCCTTCGTGCCACCGACATCGATGCCGACGTGACGGGACCCCGCGCCAGCCGGCGCGGTCACCCCTCGACTCGGACCTTCAGCTCGCGGACCGTGTTGAGGATGCGCACCTCGGCTCGGCGCTTGACGAATCCCGGCAACGGAACGACGAGGTCGATCTCGAGGTCGTAGCGCACCTCGGTGCCACCATCGGCGTCGGCGAGAAACACGAACGCGCCGTCGATCGAACGCTCGATGTCGCCCTCGAGCATCTTCCAGCCGAGCCGGCGCGGCGCCTCGCTGTAGTCGTAGGTGAGCGTGTAGTGCGTGCTGCGCCCCAGCGCCGAGGCGCGGAACTCGACCTCGGATGGCCGGCCCTCATCGTCGAGCGAATGGATCGTGACATCTTTGATGTCGCGCGCCCATTCCGGGTACTTGCCGATGTCGACCGCCACACCCCAGACCCGATCGGGTGGCGCATCGATGAAGATCGTCTCTGTCGCCGTCTCAGCCATGAGGCCCATTCTTGCCGATGAGACCGGTATCTGTCCGACCAACTCCGCCGGACGTGTCCGACGGCACGCTCGCAGCGAGCGCTTCCGGGTCGTCGCGCGGCTCGAATCGACCGTGGTACGACGCCCAGAGTCCGTTGAGCCCGAACCCGAACATCGGGACGAGGAAGCCGACCGCCAGTGACGATCCGGGTGATCCATTGGGGCCGTTCGGACGGGCCAGCGTCGTCGCCAGCGCCACGGCGAACTGCGCGACCAGGAGTGACAGCATGATGCGCCGCACGCGGGACGGCGCCACCTCGCCGAGCAGTAGGAACAACTGTGTGACCGATACCTGCTCGGATCGGCTGCGTTGGACGCCGACGTAGAACGCCCAGAGGAACGCGACGACACCGACCGAGAACAATGCCATTGCCGTGATGGCGCCAACCCACTGGGCAACCGTCGAGAAGGAGATCGCCGCAATGAGGGCGGTCAGCACAAAGGCCGCCGTTCCGAAGATGTTCGCACGGACGATCAGTTCGCCCGTTCCGCTCGCTGCCGACTCGGTAGCCATCGACGACCATCATGCCAGCAGGCCGCCTCGATCGGTCGGGAATGCCGTGTACTGATCTACCCCGGTCAGTCGTAGACGCCGAGCGTCTCACCGAGGCGGCGGGCGAGTACGTCATAGGCGAACTCGGTGACGGCCCGCTCGCGCGATCGGGTGCCCATCTCGCGGCGCCGCTCGTCATCGTCGAGCAGTGTCTCGAAGGCGCGCGCGACCTCGGCGACGTTCTCCGGATCGCGGATGACGAGCCCGGTTTCGCCGTCGGCGACCGCCTCTGCCGCGCCACCGGAGTCGCCCGCAACCTGTGGCACGCCGCATGAGGCGGCCTCGACGAACACGATGCCGAAGCCCTCCTGCTCGAGCCCACCCCATCTGTTGCGGCACAGCATCGTGAAGAGATCGGCGCAGGCGTAGAGCGAGGGCAGGTCGTCGTTCGGGATCCGCCCGAGGAATCGGACCGGTGCGTCGAGTTCGTCAGCGAGCCGGGCGAGACGCTGCTCATCGCGTCCGCCACCTGCGATCGCGAGGACGAGATCGGGTCGCTGTCGGCGCAGTCGGGCAACGGCACGAATGGCGGTGTCGAAACCCTTCCGCGGCACGAGGCGCGACACCGACACGATCAACTCGGCATCGGCCGGCAAATCGAAGTGCGCCCGTGCGGCCGTTCGGCCGGCCTCGTCGAGCGGACGGAAACGGTCGGGATCCACACCGCACGGCACGACCGTGACCGGCAGATCACGGCCCGCTGCCCGAATCGCCTCAGCTGCCGGATAACCACCGGCGGCGACGATTCGGCGCGCTCGCCGCAACGTGTAGGCGAGTGCCTGCTGGATTCCCGGGAGCCGGCCCGGCACCGTGACCTCGGCGCCGTGCAGCACGAGGGCGTACGGGAGGTCGAGCGATGGGCCGATGAGACCGAGCGGAACAGCGGGATCGAGCACGACCAGATCCGCGCCGAAATCGCGTGCGAGGGCATCGACTCGTCTGACCATCGGCGGATGCGGCAGGAGAACGGGCTCGGGGGTTCGTTCGATGCGGTAGGGCTCGCCGTGGTCGAAGTGGTCCGCGCCCTTGTACGGGCTGGTCAACACCGCGAAACGGTCGGGCGGAAGTCGTCTCCACCATTCCCACAGCAACGACTGGATGCCGCCGATCTTGGGTGGATAGTCGTTCGTTACGAGCAGGTGCTTCATGGTTTCGCTCGGCGATCCGGAGTCGCATGGGTGTCACGTTGCATGGCGCTCTTCGAGCCGTCCGAACGCCCACGACGCGTGCTCGGCGAGGATGGGATCGTCACCGACACGGTAGCGGTCGAGCACTTCGGTGATGCGACGATCGCGCCGGTCACCGATGTTGCCCACGATGACCAATGCATTGCGTCGAAGCCACCGAGGGTCGCGGTCAGCGATGTACCACCGGCCATGCCGATCGAGCAGGTCCTCGTCATCCGACTCGAGCAGATCGAGGGCGTCGACCCACGCCTCGGCCGACTCCGTGAGATCAATGGTGTTGCGATGGCCGAGCCGGACCGACACCGGACAGACGTCCTGACAGTCGTCGCAGCCGTAGATCCGGTCGTGGAGGGCAGTGCGCAGCTCAGGTGCAATCGAGCCGGGCTTCTGCCCGACCCAGCTGAGGCAGCGGGCACCGTCGACGACGCCGGGCTCGATGATCGCGCCCGTCGGGCAACCGTCGAGACAGCGCGTGCAGGTTCCACACCCGTCGGCGAGCGGTGTCGGTGCAGGCTCGTACAGGGCCGTGGTGACGATGGATCCGAGTACGAAGAAACTGCCGGCGCCAGGCAACAGGATGTTTGCGTTCTTCCCGTACCAACCGAGTCCAGCCCGATGTGCGACCGCGCGGTCGACCAGCGAGTTGTCGTCGGCGAACGCCACCGCGCGGTGTCCGGCATGCCGGATGTGCATGCAGACCTCACGCAGCGCAGCGCGCAGCGGTGCGTAGTGATCGACCCAGGAATAGCGCCCAACCCGCGCCGGGACGCTGCTGTCCTCCGGACGCGGTGGGTCGTCGGCGGGAAGGTAGGAGCGGGCTGCGACGATGATCGAACGAGCACCCTCCACGGCACGCTCGGGGGTGGTCGATCGTTCCGGGTTGCGGAACGTGAAGGCCATGCCGTCGTGCAGGCCGGACACGATCCGGCTCTCGATTGCGGCACGCGCGTCGTGCAAGACGTCCGCGGTGGTGACACCGACATGCTCGATTCCGTGCTCGGCCAGCATCGACCGCACCGCCTCGATCGTCGGTGGCTGAATCGTCGGTGGCTCGATCGTGTGCGCGGCGGTCGCCGGGATGCCGAACGGTGGTGGCCTGCCCGTCGACCGCGGCTGCTGACGTCGTGGCACGCGTGCAGGCTACGTCCGCGCCCCACTTGGTGCGGTGGTCACCGGCCCGTGGACGCCGGCGAGGTCGCCGAGGAACTCGTCCGGCGTGGGCGCGGCGGACGCAAAGGCCGCGGGGGAAACGAATCTCGGTGGGTCGTCGAGCAACCCGGCGGATGCGAAGAGATCGACGGCGCGACGCGCGGCATTGATGGGCTGGTATTCGATGGGGCCGTCGTCGTTGGCGAGAAGATGCGTGACGACGCAGTCACCGCATGCCGTGGTGCCGGTCGCCGGGCAGGTGCGGCACTCGACGATGAGCTCCGGAGGATCGGTGAAGGAATCCATGTCGAACATCCTGACGGAAGGGTGTCACAAGCTCAGCGTGCTCAGAGCAGATCGGCGAGGGTCGTGCTCGAGATCACATTCGCGCCGGCGGCCTTCACGTCGCGGACGATCTCGGAGTCGTTGGTCACCACGATCACGGGCGCGGACGGTGCGACGCGGCCAACCTCGTCGCGGATCACGTCGTCTGCGGTCACGCCCTCGGGCGAGTACACGACGCGGACCAGACGCCGGCTCGCCGCGTGACTCCCGACCACCGTCGCGCCGTCGAACACGATCGTGATCGACGCACCGAATCGACGACCGAGGTTCTCCAGCGCGTCGATCAACGAGTCCCGTTGCAAGCACAGATCGCGTTGGGGCCAAGCGAGCTTGGTGACGTTGTAGCCGTCGACGAGAACCGTGGCGCCGGCGCGCAAGAGGAACGACGCTGCTTCCACTGACGCAGCGCCAACACCGCCCGGAAGCCCGAGCGGCACCCGGGATTCCCGACGCTCGGCGGACCCCGAACCGTCAGTGCCCTGGTCGACCACCTGGTCGGCGACCTGGTCGACGGCCCGAGTCGAGGCTTGTCGCAGGTCGGCAGCGAGGCCGTCCGCCGCGCGCACCGCGGCCGCGACGGACTGCCGTAACTCCTCGAGCGTCGCCAAGCCACGTTCGATCCGCTGTCGATCGAGGGCGGATGCGCTCGTGTCCACCATCGGCTCGTTCTTCGAGGCCGCAGCTCGCTCGCCGGCGGCGGCCAACTTCGCCTGCGCAGCGTGCTCGCGGTCCTGCGCGTGGCGCGTCGCCTGGCGAGCGGTCTGCAACTCATCGCGAAGCGTGGCCAGGTCACGCTCGAGGTGAGCGACACGTTCAGCAGAAACGTCCGCTGCAACGCGCTCCTCCTCGGCCACGGACCGCAGTCCGATGACCTCCCCGACCGCACGACGCGTCGCCTCTTCGGCCGCGGCCCGGCGCTTCTCCGACTTCTGCAGCGCCTTGCGCGCGTCGTCGGACTCCCGGCCCTCGGCCTGCAGTGCCACCTCGTGCAAGATGTGCTCGCGCCACGCGTCGGGCCGTTGCAGCCAGAGCCTCCCGATCGAATCGACGAGTTCGGGAATCGCTCCTGCCGCGACCCTGGTGCGGAACAGGTCGTCCGCCACGATCGCACGACGAATCCGTCCGAGCGACGCGTTCGAGAGCCGGTCGTCGTTGGCGTGCCGCTTGACCTCTCGCGGACACTCGATCGGCGGCTTCATCCGGGCCATCTCCGCGGACATGGCAACGGCGAATTCGAGCGCGCTCCGCAGGTGGCGATGCTCGATCTCGACATCGGAACCCGGATCGGTGCCCTTCCCATCCGGGAACTGGTCGGTCACCATGCCCGGAACGCTACTCCTGTCCACGAACCGGGCTCGGCTCGCGTTGCCAAAGGCAAACATGTGTTCTTGACAGACAACACCTGTTCGTGCTGAAGTGAACAGATGGCTGTTGGGACCGGGGCGATGCCATCTGTCCAACGTTCGTTCGAGGACCTCGGCGTCGCGTTGTGTGATGTGACCTTCTGCGTGCTCGATCTCGAGACAACCGGCGGCGACCGCACCGCCGATCGCATCACCGAGGTCGGCGCGGTGAAGGTGCGCGGCGGCGAGTTTCTCGGCACGTTCCAGACGCTGGTCGCACCCGGCCGCGCGATACCCCCCCGCATCACGATGCTCACCGGCTTGACGGATGCACTCGTCGCCCCGGCCCCGGCGATCGGTGCGGTGCTCCCGAGCCTGCTCGAGTTCATCGGCGACGCCGTCGTCGTCGGACACAACGTCGGATTCGACATGGCCTTCATCCGCCGCGCCCTCAGCGACGCGGGACGTTCACCCCTCGACGCCACCGTGGTCGACACGATGCCGCTCGCCCGCCGACTGCTGCGCGATGAGGTTCCCAATCACAAGCTCTCGACGCTCGCGTCGAGACTCAGGCTCGATCACGCTCCGAGTCATCGTGCCCTCGACGACGCCCTTGCCACGACCGACCTGCTGCACGTGCTCATCGAGCGCGCGGCGGGTCTCGGTGTGCTCGGCCTCGACGATCTACTGGCACTCTCCTCGCTGGCCGGACACCCCCAAGCCGCGAAGCTCAAGATGACCGATCGCCTGCCTCGCTCCCCTGGCGTCTACCTCTTTCGTGGCGACCGCGACGAGGTTCTCTACGTGGGCAAGGCGACCAATCTGCGTCAGCGTGTGCGGAGCTACTTCGGCAGCGACGATCGCCGCAAGGTGGGTGCAATGCTGCGCGAGACGCAGGCGATCGATCACATGCCGCTGCCCGACCCGCTGACCGCAGAGATCATCGAGCAACGGCTGATCGCACGTCTCCTCCCCCGCTACAACCGAAAGGGCACCCGCGTCGACAAGTACTGCTACGTCCGACTCGACACCGACACGGCCTGGCCGCGTCTCTCGATCGTCAAGCGACCCTCGAAGACCGGCGAGCACCTCGGCCCCCTCCCCTCGAGGCGGATGGCCCAACAGGTGGTCGACGCGCTCCAGACCGCATTCCCGCTGCGCAGGTGTTCGACTCGTCTGGGACGCGCCTACCGACCCCGGCCGGACGCGGCGCCGTGCAGCGCAGCGCAGATCGGCGTCGCGCACTGCCCGTGCGCGGGCGACGTCGAGCCGGACCGCTATCGCTCGGTGGTCGAGTCCACCCGCGCCGCAATGCGCGGGCACCACGACCTCGTCGTCGAGTGTCTGCGCGGCCGAATGACGCAACAGGCCGCACAACAGCGATTCGAGGAGGCCTCGCTGACGCGCGATCGTCTCTCGGCGTGGATGTCCGCTGCGCGTCGACGAGAACTCGTCGACGCCCTCGTCCGAGCGGAGCGGGTCGAGATCCGCTGGGGCGACTCGACCTGGCTCGTCGAGGGCGGCCGCCTGCTCGACGCGACGAGGTCGGGCGAGGTCGGGCGCGACCTGGCAGTCCCGCCGCCCGATGCCCTCGCCGCGGGTCGAGCCGTTCCCGCCACACAGGTCGACGAGAGCCTCTGCCTCGCTCGCTTCTGCGAGGCCCGTGCCGATCAGCTCGAGATCACGTGTAGTGGTCGCTGGGACTTTCCGCTTCCGCCGGCGACGGCGTTGTCACGGCTCGATCAGCCGAGCCCCGACGCGATCGATCGAGAGCGTCTTGGCGTGCCCGCCCGGCGGTAGCGCCTGTACCACCGCATCCGCACAGTGGGTGGGAGACATCAGCGCCACGCTCGGTCCGCTACCGGACAACCATCCGCACCACGCTCCGGCCTCGACCCCGTGCGCGATCGCGTCTGCTGCGTCGGCGACGAGCGCGAGGCGATCGGCCTGGTGGAGCCGGTCGGCGGTGGCATCGATGAGGAGCGTCGGATCGTCGTGTTCGATCGCGGCCACGAGCTGGATCGCGCGCCCGAGATTGTGCACCGCATCCGATCGGTCGACCCTCGTCGGGAGGGATCGTCTCGATCGATCGGTCGGCGTGGTCGTGTCGGGGATCCATGCGACGACCACGACCGACCCGATGACCGGACCCAACCGGAGCGGGACGGCCCGACCGTCGACGTACGCGACAATTCCGCCGAGCAGTGACGCCGCGACGTTGTCGCCGTGGCCCTCGAGGCTCGCGGTGCGCGCGAGAATCTCACCCGCGGCGTCCGCGATCGGGTCGGATGCGATACCAGCATCGCTGCCGGCAGACCGCTGCGCTACCGCGAGAGCCGCTCCGCCGACACGAGCTGCTCCGCTGAACCCGAGTCCACGTCCCATCGGGATGTTGCTTCTCATCCACAACGGCCCCTCCCCGCCGAATTGGAGAAACGCTCTGCTCGCCGGATGAGCGCCGTCGATGGCACCACCGTCGATCGGTGCGTGACCAACTCCGAGATCGACGTTGAGGTCGAGGGCCATGCCCAGAACGTCGAAGCCCGGCCCGAGGTTCGCCGATGATGCTGGGGTCCGCACGACCGGCGACGGCGGTAGCGGGTCCGCCGGCGGGTCCGGTTCCTCGAGCGATTGGCTCATGGCTTCAGCGTTCAGCGCCGCCATCGGCGAGACCTGCGAGCACGCGCGCCGCTGAGCCGTCGTCGATGGCCGCAGCCGCGGCGACGAGTCCATCAGGGAGGTCGGACGCCTGTTCCGCGAGCACGAGCCCTGCCGCGGCATTGAGCAGCACGATGTCGCGGTGCGCTCCGGTCTCCCCAGCGAGCACGCGGCGAACCGCCTCGGCGTTCTCGTCGGGGTCCCCGCCGGCGAGATCGGAGGGAGCTGCCGGCGCGAGTCCGAGCACTGCTGGGTCGATCACGAACTCGCTGATCTCTCCGTCGGCCAGCGCCAGCACGTGTGTCGTTCCCGTGGTCGTGATCTCGTCGAAGCCGTCACCATGCACGACCCATGCGCGGCTGTGCCCTTGGCGGCGTAACGCGCCGATCATCGCCGGCGCGAAACGCGCGTCGGCGACTCCGATCAGCTGACGTCGGAGACGGCCAGGGTTGGCCATCGGGCCGAGCAGGTTGAATGCCGTCGGTACGCCGATCTCGCGACGTGGTGGACCCGCGAAGCGGAAGGCGGAATGGAACACCGGCGCGAAGCAGAAGCCCATTCCCGTCCGTCGCAGCGATGCGGCGACCCCCTCCGGCGTCTGCTCGATCGTCACGCCGAGCAACTCCAGCACATCGGCTGCGCCGCACTTCGATGATGCGGACCGGTTGCCGTGCTTGCAGACGGGGACTCCGGCTCCGGCGACCACGAGTGCCGCCATCGTCGACACGTTGATCGAGTGAAACCCGTCGCCGCCGGTGCCGACGATGTCGACCGCGGCGGAGCGCTCCTCTGCGGACAGTGGAACGATCGCCGCGGCATCGAGCACCACGTCGAGCATGGCAGCGAGTTCGTCGGCTGTCTCGCCCTTGGCCCGCAGCGCGACCAAGAAGGCGGCGATCTGAGCCGGCGAAGCCTCGTCGGCGAGAATCGCTGCGACCGCCGCACCGGCCTGCGCCTCGGTGAGCTCGATACCGATCAAGAGATCAGCGAGAAGCGCGGGCCATCCGCCCAGTTCATCCAGTTGGGACATCGCTCGAATCGTAGAGCGATCGTGGGCGCGAACCGCGAGCCGGCCTACCGCCGGGGACGGAGCTCGTCGTAGCCGACCCGTTCAGGCGGTGCGTCGTCGTTGGCGGATGATGCGGCGACGATCACGCTCGGTCGCCCCACCCCAGACGCCTGCCTTCTCGCGGAGCGTCAGGGCGTGCTCGAGACACGAACTCCGTACCCCGCACTCTCCACAGACAGATTTGGCCGTGGCGGCGTCATCGTCATCGTCCGGATAGAAAATCGTCGCATCGAGCCCTCGACACGCCCCCAGATCCCACCACTTCAACTCTTGAATTGACACTTCTGTTCGACCCCCAAAAGTCGCTCGATTCCCCAGCGATCGATCGGTGTGCATCGACCGCAGAGATCGAATCTAGATGGGTCCGCGCGGGAGCGCCAGCCGAATTCAAGAATCTGTGGCTCGGCCGGACATCTGTTCGGCCGAACTCGCGTCACCGCAGATCGCGGACCAGTTCATCGTGCGTGGCCTCGGTGAGCACGACTCGTTCGAGGTAATCGGGGTGATCGATCTCGATCGCGACCGGCCCGCGCGCGAACGACTCGACTTGAGCAGGCTGCAACTCGAATCGGACGTAATGGACCGCCGCCGTGACGTGCTCGCGTGTCAGCTGGCCGGCGTGCTGCTCCTCGGTGATCGAACGGACGCGTTCTCCGTCGGGCAGGACGATCACGATCGAGCGTTCGATGCCGACGAGCTTCGGCAGCCACTCGCGCATCTGCTCATCGGTCGTCAGCTCGAGGAAGATCGTGGCGCAGAGCTGGCCCGGATCGGGAACCATCGGGTTGTAGGTGTCGAGCTCGACCTGGATCTCCTCGTCGGTCGTCAGCTTCTCGACCCTGGCCATCTCCTGGATCTGGTACCGCATCGTGTCGCGCGACTCGAAGGTCAGGGTGAGGATCGTGCCGAGAGCAACTCGGCGCCGCCGCTTGATCTCCATCACTTCCGCACGAACGCCCGGTCGTTCGCGTTCGTACCGGCGGACGTCCGCGATGTCGTCGAGTGTCAGCTTGCGGGAGGAATCGCTCATTCTGTTGCCTCAGTCCTCGACCGGAATGCCGTATGCCCTGGCGACGACCTGGATCGGGTGTCGCGACACCCGGCCGGTCTGCTCGACGATCGCCGTGTTGGCGAGATGACAGTCGCCGGCCACGATGTCACCACCCGCTCGCTCGATCTGTTCGCCCAACTTCTTCGCGATCGGGATCGAGATGTCCTCGTTCTCCGCGCGCAACCCCCACATGCCGTCGATACCCGAGCATTGCTGAACCATCTTCACCTTCGCCCCGGTGAGCCTCATCAAGTCACGGCTCTTGAAACCAATGTTCTGCGCGCGCAGATGGCACGGCGTGTGGTAGGTGATCTGCCCCACCGTGTCGCCGTGGAACTCGGTGTCGAGCGTGGTCTCGTCGCCGCGATGGACGATCATCAGGTATTCGGCCGCGTCGTAGGTGTGCTCCGCAACGAGCTCGGCGTCATCGCCGCCGACGTAATCGACGTAGTCCTTCTTCAGCACATAGCCGCACGTCGGCTGCGGGACGACGATGTCGGTGCCGGCACGTACCTCGTCTGCCAATGTGGCGACGTTCTTCGTGGCGATCTTGGTGAACGTGTCGATGTCACCGGCATGCAGCCACGGCGCGCCGCAGCAGCCTGCGTCGCTGATGCCGCAGTCGATCCCGTTGCGCTCATATACCTTGACGAGGTCCTTGCCGATGTCGGGTTCCTGGTATTCGACGAGGCACGTCGGGAACAGGGTGACCGATCCCTGCCGTTCGCCGGCGGTGACGCGCTGGCGCTTCTTGAACCAGGTCGAGAATCGCTGCTTGGCATACGGGGGGAGGAGTCGGACCGCGGACACGCCGGTGGTCTTGGCCATCAGTTTCCGGATGACCGACCCGGGCTTGGCGATTGACCTGTTTGCGATCGGGGCGACGGTTGTGGCGACCGTGCCGAGGAGATCGGTGCGGGCGAGCACCTGCGTGGTGGCTTTCGACCGCGTGGTCGTGATGTCGTTCTCCCACAACATCGCATCAGCGCGGAGCATGAGCCGAGGGAAGTCGAGGTTCCACTCGTGCAACTCCGGGATGTAGGGGCAGTTGACGTAGCAGAGCTTGCACTGAAAACACTCGTCGATGACCTGGTCTTGCTCGGCCGGCGTGAGACGTCCCGCGTCCTGATCCTCGAACCGGTCGATCATGTCGAACAGGGTCGGGAACGACGTGCAGAACTTGAAGCACAGTCGACATCCGTGACAGAGGTCGTAGACGCGTGTCAGCTCGGCGCGGACATCGGCTTCATCGAGATACTCGGGGGCCTTCGGGTCGTAGGTGGTGGTCATGGCGAATTCTCCGATCGGCGCGGGTGGACCGCGTCCCGGAGCGACCGCGTGCGGCGGCTCCGGGACGTGCGTACCGGGATCGGGACAGAGAGTGCCCCGAGGTGTCCGGCGCTGTGTTCAGCGCGATCTTCAGCTGACGTTTTCGAGTCCGAGGGTGAAGCGGCCGGCGTGGCTCTTCTCCGCTCGTGCCAACGTCTCGAGCCAGTCGGCGATCTCGTCGAAGCCCTCGTCGCGCGCCGTCTTGGCGAAGCCGGGGTACATCTGGGTGTACTCGTAGGTCTCGCCTGCGATCGCTGCCTTGAGATTGTCCTCGGTGTCACCGATCGGCTCGCCCGAGGCGGGGTCACCGACCTCCGCCAGGTACTCGAGGTGCCCATGCGCGTGACCCGTCTCACCCTCGGCGACCGAGCGGAAGAGCGCGGCCGTGTCGGGGTAGCCCTCGACGTCCGCCTTCTGCGCGAACCACAGGTATCGGCGGTTGGCCTGGCTCTCGCCGGCGAACGCCTCAGAGAGGTTCTCGTGGGTCTTCGTACCTGTTAGTGCTGGCATTGATGGTCTCCTGTTGTTGTTGTTGTTGTTGTTGATGATGATGGTGGATCGTCGGTCGCGTCAGGGGGCCTGCGGGACGGGGGCGCCGACGCACGATGCACATCGCCCGCCGAAAACAATCGAGGCATCGGTTGGCTCGAATCCGTCGAGTGGCTCGACGGTGAGGGACTCGAAACCCTCGACATAGACATCGCGGACGGAATTGCAGTGCTCACACACAAGATGGTGATGGTGCTCGGTGTTGGTGTCGAATCGCATCGGACCCTGACCGAGTGAGATCGCCGTCACCTCGCCCATGTCGGTGAGGTCGGTCAGCGTCGTGTAGACGGTGCGGAGCGAGATGCCTGGCATCTCCGCGCTCGCCTGCTCGTACAGCGAATCGGCGGTGGGGTGCTCGGCACCGTCCGCGAGCAGGCGGAACAACAACTGGCGCTGCGGCGTCACCTTCAGACCGTCGGCGCGCAACCGCTCGGCAAGTTCGGTCGGGCTTCTCACGTTTCGCCACCCTACTCGCATCCGTTGTCAATCTGCAATCGATGCAGATTGGATGGCGAAGTCCACGACGCCACTCGCGGCGGAATTCGGGCCGCCGGCACGGAGCCTTATCATCGGGTGCGATGACGGCTCTGCCCTTCACCCGCGCGGCGATGACCAGCGAACTGCGCCGCCGAGCGCTGACCAGAGAACCGTTCGACGTGCTCGTCATCGGCGGCGGCATCACCGGCGCCGGCGTCGCACTCGACGCGGCCAGTCGTGGGCTGACAACCGCACTCGTCGAACGCGATGACTTCGCCAGCGGGACGTCCTCCAAGAGTTCCAAGATGGTGCATGGCGGATTGCGGTATCTCCAGAATGGCGACATCCGCCTCGTTTACGAGGCGCTGCACGAGCGTCGCCGCCTCATGCGCAACGCGCCGCATCTCGTCCACGTCCTCCCGTTCATGATCCCGATCCTGACGCGCGACGGTGTCGTATCGAAGAGAATCGCCCGGGCGCTGGGCTCGGCGATGTGGATGTACGACGTGACCGGAGGCTGGCGCATCGGCAGACTGCACCGACGTCTGTCGTCGGCGAGTGCCGCCGAGTTCTTCCCGACGACCGACCCCGATCGCCTCAGCGCTGGGTACCTCTACTACGACGCGGCTGCAGACGACGCCCGACTCACGCTGACGATCGCCCGCACTGCCGCCGTGCACGGCGCGGTCATCGCCAACCGCTGCCCGGTGACGGGCATTGAGCACGACGATTCCGGCCGCGCCGAATCCGTTTCGATCGAGGTCGACGGTGAGATTCTCGACGTGCCCGCCCGGGCGATCGTGAACGCCGCCGGCGTATGGTCCGACGAGGTGCGTGCGATCGATGACGAGCGGTGCCGCACCTCGATCCGGCCCGCAAAGGGGACTCACCTGGTCGTTCCCTGGGACCGAATCCGCAACCCGGTCGCCGTCATCATCCCGGTCCGCCGTGACCGGCGGAGCCTCTCGCTCACACCGTGGGGGCCGAACGGCGACGGCACCTTCCGGCACACGTACGTCGGCACGACCGATACCGACTATGAGGGCCCGCTCGACGATCCCCGGTGCGATACCGATGACATCGACTACATGCTCGAAGCCCTCGCCGAGGCCCTGGTCGAGCCGATCGGGCGCGACGAGATCACCGGTGTATGGGCCGGGCTCCGGCCACTCGTGGCGGCTGAGCCCGACGGCGACGGCCCGAACACTGAGGTCACGGTGCCCGCCGGCAAGACCGCCGACCTCTCGCGCCGGCACGTCGTCACCGTGAGCGCGTCCGGCATCGTCAGCGTCAACGGTGGCAAGCTCACGACCTACCGCGAGATGGCCGAGGACACCGTCGACCGCGTGCAACGCGAACTCGAAGCGTCGCCCGGACATGTGGACGCCTCGACGAGAGTCGGCCGCGGGCTGCGTCGATGGTTTCGCACCCGTCGCTCCGGCGGACCGCTGCGGCGAGATTCGATCCGCCGCCACCCGACCCGCCGCCTTCGGCTCCTCGGCGCCCGCGGACTCGCCACTGCGCCGGCCGGTTCGGTCGATGCACATCTGATCGGCCGCTACGGCTCGCTCGCGCCGGAGATCAAGTTGTTGATCGCCCTCGAGCCGCGCCTCGGCGACGCACTCGTCGAGGGGCAGCCGTACGTGCGCGCCGAAGCGATCCATGCCGTCCGCCATGAGATGGCAACCACGCTCGATGACGTACTTCTCCGGCGCACCCGGGCACACCTTTTCGATCGGGCGGCAACGGCTACGGCCGCTCCGGCCGTCGCCGATCTGATTGCCGCTGAGCTCGGATGGGATGCGGACGAGCGTCGACGGCAACTCGACACATACCGGGCGCTGTGCGCCCGCGAACTGGAGGCCGCGAGTGACCACCTCGCCCACACCACCGATTGAACTCACCGGACGCGCAGCGCATCTGGCCTCGCGGCGGGTGATCGTGCCCGACGAAGTGATCGCACGAATCGGTGAACGGTGCACTGTCTCCACCGCTCCCGAGGACGTCGCCGAATCGAGTCGCGACTGGTGGCCGCTCGCGCTGCACTGGTCGCTCGCCGGACAGGTTCCACAACTGGCGACGATCGTCGCCCGCCCAACCGACGTCCAACAGGTCGCCCATGTGGTGCGGACGTGCAACGATGCAGGTATTCCAGTCACCGTCAGTGGCGGGCGCAGCGGGGTCTGCGGCGGTGCCGTGCCGGTGTTTGGCGGCGTCGTCCTCGACGTCACCTCTCTCACCGGGGTCTGCTCGGTCGATGAGGCTTCCGGCATCGTCGAGGTCCTCCCCGGCACGTTCGGGCCCGATCTCGAAGCGCAAATTCGCGCGGAGAACAATCTGACGGTCGGCCACTTTCCACAGAGCTTCGACCTGGCCACCGTCGGCGGGTGGGTGGCGTCGCGCGGTGCCGGCCAATACTCGACCCGCTACGGGAAGATCGAGGACATGGTCGTCGGCCTCGAGGCCGTTCTCGCCGACGGGACGGTCGTCACGACCGGCGGCGCCCCCGCGGCGGCGGTCGGACCGGACCTCACCCAACTCCTGATCGGCTCCGAGGGGATTTTGGGTGTGATCACGCGGGTCTGGCTGCGGGCCCACCCACTGCCCGCACACGAGCGTCGTTTCGCCGCGACGTTCGCCTCGTTCAGCGACGGCGTCGAAGCGTGCCGGCAGATCATGCGCAGTGGAGCGACTCCCGCTGTGCTGCGCCTCTACGACGCGGACGAGTCTGCCCGGGGACGAGGGGGTGACGGGGAGCGCTGCACCCTGATCGTGCTCGACGAAGGCCATCGAGGTCTCGTCGACGCGACGCTCGACATCGTCGAGGAGATTGCGGGCACACTCGGAGCGGAGTCGGCGCCGCTCTCTCTGGTCGCGGAGTGGCTCGAACACCGCAACGACACGACCGGCCTCCAGGCTCTGACGCGCAAACGGTACGTCGTCGACACGATGGAGATCGCGGCGCCATGGTCACGACTCGAGGAGATCTTCGAACACGCACGGACTGCGTTGATGTCGATCCCCCACGCACGCGCGGCCACCTGCCACCTCTCCCACAGCTACATCGACGGTGCCTGTCTCTATTTCACGTTCGCGGCAACTCCGCCCGAGGCCGAGATCGAGCCGACGTATGTCGCGCTGTGGGATGTCGGACAGCGGGCGGTGCTCGCGCACGGCGGGAACCTGTCACACCACCATGGCGTCGGGATCAACCGGGCCCGATTCGTGGCCGAGGCGCTCGGCAGTTCCTTCGGCCTCCTGTCCGACATCAAGTCGATGCTCGACCCGAACGGCATCATGAATCCAGGCAAGTTCGGACTCGCCTCCCCCTACGGGTCCGAGCCTTGGCCGGTGGGAACCAGATGACCGATACGCACGCCGACCCCGGTCGATGGGACCGCGAGGCGCTGACATCGGGGGCGGGCGTCACACTGGTGTTCGCGGTCCCGCTCACCGTGCTCGCATCGGTCGTCGGCTCCGACAGTGGCGGCCTCAACGCATTCTTCTTCTTCGGTGCGCTCCTCGGCTTCGTACTCGGGGCGGGATGCGCGGCTTGGATCCAACGGCGCGGAACACCGCTCAGCCACGGCCTGGCAACAGCGGCCGGGACGTACCTGATCGCACAAGCCGTCTTCGTCGCGATCCGCATCCTCACCGGACGCGACATCAACTGGCTGGGCGTTGCGTTCACCATGTCGCTGGTCCTCCTGGCGGGCATCATCGGCGGCGTCCTCGGCCAACGCCTCCAGAACAAGGGATTCGAGCCCAGCCGGCGCCTCCCCAACGATCGGAGCACGACATGACCGCCCTCCTCGTCATCGACGTCGGCACGACCGGGCTCCGCGCAGCCGTCGTCGACGATCGGCTACGGATCATCGCGCGGCGCTACCACCCGAATCCTCCTTCCTCGCCGGCCGGCGGCCTCGTCGAGTTCGACGCGCAGCGAATGGCCGACCTCGCGCTCGACGCAGCCCGCACCGTGATCGACGAGGCTGGCGTCCCGATCGATGCGGTCGGTATCACGAACCAGCGGGCGAGCACCGTGGTCTGGAACCGACGGACGGGTCGCCCCATCGCGCCGGGGCTCGGCTGGCAGGATCTCCGCACGGTCGGCGAGTGCATCACGGCGAAAGCCGAACACGGCTGGTCGATCGCTCCGAACCAGTCGATCACCAAGCTCTCGTGGCTCCTCGCGAACGGCGGCGTCGACGTCGGCTCAGGCGCCGATCTTGCGTTCGGCACCATCGACTCCTGGATCGCCTGGGTGCTCTCGGAGGGTTCGGTCCATGTCAGCGACCAGACCAATGCGTCGGCCACCACGACCGGTATGCGAGCTGTCGACGGATCGGAGTGGAACGAGACCGTCTGCGACGCGTTCGACGTCCCGCGGTCGATGCTGCCGGACGTGGTCGACTCCGCCGGCGTCTGCGGAATTGCCACGGCGTTACCCGGTGCTCCCCCGATCGCCGCCATGATCGGCGATCAGCAGGCGTCGCTTGTCGGGCAAGGGTGTATCCGCCCCGGACGCGCCAAGATCACGTTCGGCACGGGAGGAATGCTCGATGTCTGCACCGATGGCAGTGCCCCGGAACACGCGGCACGAAACGCGTCCGGCACCTACCCGCTCCCGCTGTGGTCCTACGACGGACGGCTCGCGTGGGGGGTGGAGGGGATCATGCTCTCGGCCGGCTCGAACGTCGACTGGCTCCGCGATGACCTCGGTCTGATCGCGACGAGTGAGGAGAGTCACGACATCGCCTCCGATTGTGCGGACTCGGCCGGCGTCGTCTACGTGCCCGCCCTCCTCGGATTGGGCACTCCGGCTTGGGACTACGGAGCACGTGGAACGCTGCTCGGCCTGACCCGCGGGTCGGAACGCCGCCACGTCGTACGAGCCGTCCTGGAGGGCATCGCACACCGAGGCGCCGACCTGCTCGACGCGGCCGCCGCCGACACCGGTACAGCGGTCTCCACCGTACGGATCGATGGCGGGATGAGCACCAATCCGACGTTTGCCCAGGCGCTGGCGAACGTGAGTGGTCGGCCCATCGACGTCGCCGCTGTGTCCGATTCGACAACGATCGGGGCCGCCTTCATGGCCGGGCTCGGCATTGGTGTCTGGACCTCGATCGACGACATCGACATGCTCTGGCGGCCGGCCGAGACGGTCGAACCGAACCCACAGTTCGATCGAAGCGCGGCCCGCACAACGTGGGCACGAGCGCTCGAGCGCTCGGCCGGTTGGATCCCCGAGCTGTCCGCGCTGGATGTCTGAGTGATGGGCCGCGAGGACGGGGCCGGATCAGCGCACGACATCACGAGTTCGTTAGCGTGCGGCTCGTAGAGTTGCACGAGCGCCTTCCGAGAGGGAAGGCTGTCGCTCGCATGAACCCGAAAGGACCTCCCCTGGTGGATCTCCCAACCGCTGCCCTTCCGTCGCGGCGCAGTCTGATCGGTCTCGCCGGTGCTGCCGGGGCAATTGCCTCCGTCGCGGCGGGGCGCGCCGCACAGGCTTCGCCCAACCGTCCCTCAGAGTCCGATGTCGAGGTGCTCTCGAGAGGAATGGCGGCCGAGCTCGCCGTCAGCGACCTCTACGCACTCGCCGTCGCGGCTGGAATCAGCGATTCCACGTTCGCCACGATCGCTGCCAACCACAGGGCGTACGGGCAGGAGATCGCCGCCACCATCGGGGAGTCCGCGCAGGTTCGAGACGAGACGATCTACAGCCAGTTCGAAGCCGACTTCGACTCCAGCGACACTGCAGCAGTGGCAGCGTCCGCACGAGTGCTCGAAGAAGCACTCGTCGCAACGCATCTGCAGCTGGTGGGGCAATTCGAAGGAACCGACCCGGTCGACCTGATCACGGCGATTCTCGTCGTCGAGAACCGCCACGCGGCCGTACTCGCCGACATCGCCGGCGACTCCGCTCCCGACAGCCTGCTCGGATCGACCGAACCCGCGAGCGCAGGAGCATCATGATGCCTGGCCGCAGCCAGCCTCGCCGGGCCGCCACGCCCGTGACCAGCACCCGTTTCGGGCGCCGTGACGCGTTCCGGCTCGGCGGCATCGGCCTCTCCGTCGCAGCGATCGCTGCCGCGTGTGGCGATGATCGGGGTGGCGACACCGCACCCGGCCGCGTCGGCTACGCCCCCACTCCCGAACCGCTTCCCCCGTTCCCCGTCGACGACTCGGTCTACCTTCGAACATCGACGTCGGTCGAGGTCACGATCGTCGATGTCTACAGCGAGTTGCTCGCTGGCGGTGAGCTCGGCGCCGACGTCGCAGCGGCCGTCACCGAGCTCGTGACACGCCACCAGGTTCTCGTCGAGCAACTGTCCGAGCTCACCTCGGCGGCGGGCGGTACACCGTGGCCATGCGCCAACCCGTGGATGGTCGATCGACTGATCGCACCGATCAGGGCGACCATCGCCGAGAGCGACGATCCGGCGCGTGATCTACGCAACCTCGCAATCTCGCTCGAAAACGTCGCTGCGGCCACACATCAAAGCTTCACGCGCCTGCTCAGCGTCCCCGAACTCCGTCCGGGCACTGCCGGCGCCGCAGCGGTCGACTCACGCAATGCGGCGACGCTCGTCATCCTCACCGGCGGCCCTGAGGCCTACGTCAGCCCGGCGATCGATGGTGGCGAGGTGCCCCGGGTGGACGGCATTCCGGAGCAGTTCGCGATCACCTCACGATTTGGTTCACTCGCGCAGTTCGAACTCGTCGTGGGAGCGCCCGACGAGAACGGCACCCGCACGACGTACCTGCTCAACACACCCGCCGAGAACTCCTACATCTACAACGAACTCGATCCCTCCTGCTGATTCCGGCGTGGATCGCTCGCCTCGAGCGGGCGATCCGAGGCGTTGCACCTAGGATGGCGATGCGATGGTGAGGGGGCCGGGTGACCGCGGCGACGATCTTCGGATCGGCGTCGAGGAAAGTCGGGACTCCACCGGGCAGGGTGCTGGCGAGAGCCAGGTCGGGGTGACCTGACGGAACAGTGCAACAGAGAAAGACCGCCGATGGACCGGGCAACCGGTCACAGG
This sequence comes from Acidimicrobiia bacterium, assembly GCA_033791105.1. Lineage (GTDB taxonomy): Bacteria > Actinomycetota > Acidimicrobiia > Acidimicrobiales > Ilumatobacteraceae > JASJHI01. The sequence continues at coordinate 21,936 of JASJHI010000322.1, forward strand.
TAAGGCTGAAACGGTGCGGTAAGAGCGCACCAGCGACGACGGCGACGTCGTCGGCTCGGCAAACCCCACCCGGAGCAAGGCCGAGCAGAGGGAATGGACTGCCCATCCGTTCGTGCCACACCACGAACATCCCTCGGGTAGGCCGCAAAGATGGATGGTCACCGGGCGCTCCGGCGCCTACAGAATCCCGCTTACAAGCTCCCTCACCGTCGCACAACACCGTGACCAGGAGTATGTGCCGCCCAGGGTCATTGCCGCACACATTGATCCTTCTCTCGGCTTCCGGAATGAAAGCCATGGCATCGATCCAGAAACGGCCCAACGGCGGGTGGGCTGCCGTTGGCGAGACGGTCGACCCCTAGTGACCTGTGCACTCCCGGAACAAACAAGACCGCACCACCGTCAAACCAAACAGACACACGGTGACGACGCCAACTCATCACACGTTCCACGTGACCAGACGCCGTCGAAAGGATCAACACCATGACCATGACGAAGAACCATCGAATGGACGCCGAAGCCGAGTGGTTCTGGGATCACCCGAACTCCGAACTCGACGTCGATGATCATGAAACGGTACTCCCAACGATCCCGGAGTGTGAGCACTGCGGCAAGCCGATCGAATCCCTTGGTCAGACATGCGAGGAAGGCGGCGGGTGCGTCACTAGCGACGTCGGTTCACCCATCGATCCACGACGCCGGAACATGGAACACATCTTCGGACCGAGGACGGTGGTGATGAGAGAGATCAGGCCTACCTGCCTCGAGCAGCGCGCGCCACTGTCATG
>JASJHI010000323.1:0-3400 GCA_033791105.1 Acidimicrobiia bacterium
AGGAGCGACGCTCACCGTGGTGAGCGTCTCGGGTGAAGCCATCACCAATCAAGACGGACTCGCCGCGTTCACCGACGCAATGCTGTTGGCACTCCCGGTCGCGCTCGTACTGTGCGCGCTCCTCGCGATGCTCTTCATGCGCTCGATCAAGTATGGGCTGGCCGCGGTGATCCCGATCCTGTTGGTGGTCGGCTGGGTGTACGGATTCATGTACCTCGCCGACTACAAGATCAACGTCGTCACTGCAACCATCGCTGCCATCGCTGTCGGCGTGGGCATCGACTACGCGACCCACTTCACCATGCGTTTCCGCGAAGAGTTCGAGTACGAACCCAGCCGATTCCCGGCCTTGAGACGAGCCGGAGAAGGAACCGGTGGCGCCTTGGCGGTATCGGCGCTCTCATCGATCATCGGCTTTTCGTTCATGGCGCTCGCTCCAATGCCGATCTTCACCACCTTCGGAGTACTGATGGCGGTCATGATCTTCTTCTCGCTGCTCGTAGCCCTGTTGGTCCTCCCCAGCGTGTTGCTCGTCGTGACCCGCAGACGCAGCGGGGCGGAGCGCCAACACATGCTCGATCTCACCGGCGTCGCACCCGGCGAATACGACCCGCACTCGCGGGCCACCGCCACCGCCACCAGTGAGCCCGCTCTGTAAGAGCATCCGAGAACGCTCCGTGAGCCGGCCCCTGGCCGGAGGTCGGCTCACACGGTCCGGCTGAACAGCAGCACAAGGACGATGCGGCCAATCCGGCGCATGATCGCCTGTCGCGGCTCCTCTGTTTCATCGTCGATGACAAGGTGGAGGAACGTCGCCCGCAACCGCCACGCCAATAACCCATCGGTGAGCACCTGATCTCCGACCACTACGAGCGGCGCACTGCTGCCGACCAGCCCCAGCCGGCGCCTTGTTGTCCAGGGCTTGTTGCCTCGACCCACCATCCGAGCCACCTCCCGCTGCGCGCCGTTCGACAACGCGATCACCCGGGCGATGCTCGGGTTCGCCTCGACACGGTCGATCGCCGAATCCACGAGCTGACCGAATTCCGAGAGCGGAACGCCCTGTGGCGCCAGGGTGTTGTCGACATCGAAGATGATCACCTTCTGACCGTCGGTTGACTCGACGAAGGCCACGACCTCATCGAGCGATTGGACATCGTGGATTGGAACGCGAGCGAGCACTATCGCCCATCTCGGTTCGTGAGGTCGGGCACGGACCGGACGTCGCGGTCGCGTCGATTCAACAGGTCCGCGTCGTTCTCGTCGGGAGTGTGGAGCCTGATCGATACATATTGTCATGGTGGACCCGATAATCCAGCCTGGCGCACAGGTCGCCGACGGTCTCTAGGGGCGGTGTTCGACGACGGATATGAGGGCCGCGCTGGTGACGGCGGCCGTGGCCAACGCGAGGCGCAGGGACCCAGCCGGCTGCGATGCCGCAATTGCCACGCGTCAAGGATGGCGACGCGCGGTCGAGCGTGGCACGGTGTGGGCATGGCGGACGTGGATTCCACCCGGGACGACCCATACGAGCCCTTTCGGTCCGCGGGTCACGCGGTGATGGACCTCGGCTTCGGGCCGTTCAGACTGCTCACCGGCTACGACGACGTGCGCGCGGCCGCGCGGGACTGGCGAACGTTCACCTCCGACACCCCGTTCGAGGTTCCGATCCCTCCGGAGCACGATCTCCGTCCGGTTCGTCAACTTCCGATCGAGTGTGATCCGCCCGATCACTCCGAGTACCGCTCGCTCGTGGCCGACCGCTTCAGCCGGAGCGCGGTCGAGCTCCACGCGGCACGGCTCGCCACCGTTATCGACTCCATCATCGAAGGCGCTCTCGGTCGAGGGGTCCTCGACGTGATCCCCGATCTCGGTGTCCCGGTCGTGAACGCTGCGCTCGCCGCAGCGCTCGGGCGCGCCGAACACGAGGCCGAGCAGTGGGCCGGCTGGGGTGTCCACGTGTTCGACTCCGCCGACGGCGGCCGCACGGCCAACGACGAGCTCAACGCGTACCTCGAGCAGGCGGTCGACGCTGCCATCGCCGACCCGGGCGATGACTTCTTCGGATCGCTCGCGACCGCGCGCTTCCGCGGGCGAACGCTCACACGGGACGAGATGCTCGGATTCGGCAACCTCGTCTTCGCCGGCGGCCGCGACACCGTGATCAGCTCGATCGCCTGCGCTGTCTGGCACCTCGCGAACACTCCGGATGACTGGCGCCGACTCCGCGCAGATCCCGATCTCATCGGGCCGGCAGTCGAGGAGATCCTCCGCGTCGGGACGCCACTGCCGTTCATCGGTCGGCACGCGACGACAGCACAGCTGCGTGGAGGCGCCGAGTTCGCCGAGGGCGACCTCGTGGCGCTCGGTTTCGCTGCTGCCAACCGCGACCCCGCGGTGTTCGACGACCCGGGCGCGTGCCGGATCGACCGACAGCCGAACCGCCACATCGCGTTCGGGCACGGTCCGCACACCTGTCTCGGATCACATCTCGCCAGGATGGAGATCCGGGTCACCGTCGAGCGTCTCCTCGCACTGGTCGGCGCCGTAGAGCCCGCAGAGCCGGCACGCCACCGCGTGTTCCCGATCGGTGATCATCTCGTGCCGTACACGTTCGATTCCGTCGTCGTGACCCTCTCCCGCTGAATCCGTCGCCCATCGTCCCCGAGCTGGGGCAGCTAGCCTGGCGCCATGCCCCGGGATGTCGACGATCGAGACATCGACGCCATCGAGATGGACCGGATTCGTCGCATTCTGTCGGAACTCGAAGACTCGGATTTCGAGCTTCTCGATCCGCCGCCGGAAGTGTGGCAACGGATCGGGGCATCGGTCACCGCCGAGAGCGACTCGGTTGTGCGGACGTCCGGTCTGCCGAAAGAACCGCCGTTTCGGGACACGCCTGCGCGGAGTGTCGTCGAATACTGGATCGATGCAGATGATGTCGTGACCGACGTCGGACAGGACTGGGCCAACTTCGCCCGGGACAACGATGCCCCCGAGCTGGCGGTCGCGGCACCCGACCGCACCCTGTGGAGCTACATCGACCGCGACGAGATCCGCGAACTGTGGCAACTCCTCGTCCAGCGGGTGCGAGCGCTGCAGGTGGGAGCACGAGTCCCGTTCCGCTGCGATGCGGCGCATGCCCGGCGATGGTTCGAGATGACGATCACACCTGAGCCCGGCGGGAGGGTGCACTTTCGCTCCGTTCTGGCCTTCGAAGAGCCGCGGCCTCCAATGGCGCTCCTCGATGCACATTCTGAACGGGACGCGGACGCCGAGCCCGTGCCGCTCTGTAGTTGGTGCGGGCGCGGGCAGCGCGGCTCCGACTGGCTCGATATCGAGGAACTCGTTCAGTCCGCACGTCTTCTCGAGCGGGTGTCGATGCCCCCCATCTCCTACG
>JASJHI010000324.1:0-3595 GCA_033791105.1 Acidimicrobiia bacterium
TGGGCGTAGCGTTGGTGTGGGGTCCGGGAGTGACTTCGCCGAAGAGCCGGTGCGTAGGAATGAGAGCCGGCCGCGCTGGCTGTTGAGTCGTTTCCTGGTGTCCTCCCGGGCCCTTTGATGTCAGCGGTTGGAGCGTTGGTCGTCGATGACGAGTTGCCGGTAGACGACGTTGCTGATGTGGCGCTTCAGGGCGCGGATTGCTTCTCGTTTGGTCTTGCCTTCGGCGACTTTGCGGTCGACGTAGACGCGGCCGGCCGAGCCGGGGTGGCGCATCTGGCAGATCGCCACCATGTGCAAGGCGTGGTTGAGTTGACGGTTGCCGCGCTGTGAGACGCGGTGCACGGTCCGGCCGCCCGAGGAGTACTCGACAGGGGCGGTGCCGTTGTAGGCGGCGTAACGGTCGCGGTTGGCGAACCGGGCGATGTCGCCGGTGTAACCAATCAACAGTGCGGCCAGCACCGGTCCGATGCCGAACAGGTCGGTGAGTGTCGTTGCTGACGCGGCAACCGCGGTGCGGATCCGTTTGTGTGATGCCTTCAACTGTTCATCGAGGCGACCGATGTCGTCGAGCAACTCGACCGCCAGGTCGAAGCGGGTCTGCTCAACAGGTGTCTCCGGGGTGAGTTGGGTGAGGAAGCTGTCGACGTCAGAAGCGTTGATTTCCTTGGCGATCCCGCCCGGGGCGAGCTCCACGAGCAGGGCGTGCATTCGCCCGACGAGCCGGGTGCGTTGGTTGCCGATGTCGTTGTTGCGTTTCGCCAACAGTCGCAGCACCTCGCTGTGGCCGACCTGGTGAACTTCGCGTAGATCGCTCTGTCGCAGTGCGGTGACCGCGACCGAGCGGGCGTCGTTGGGATCGGTCTTGTTGGAGTGGCTGCTGGCCAGCACCCGTGTTCGTGCCGCCAACGTGGCAGGCACATCGACCACCCGCTCACCAACCGCGACGAGTTGTTGGGACAACAAGTAGCCGAGGCCGCCAGCTCCCTCGATCGCCCACGTCCGTTGCTGGAACGGTTCGGCCCACCCCAGCAGCCGGGTCGTCTGGGTTCGGGTCGCGCGCACAGAGATCTGCGCGAGTTCTTGTTCGTGGTCGTCGACCGCGAACGCGTGATGCGTCGCCTTGTGCGGGTCGACACCGATGATCACATTCATGAGTCCTCCTCGGGATCCAATCGTTGACGGGAACCGCGGTCGGCACTCCTACTTGCAGACGTTCGTGCTCGTTCCTCTCTCGAGCCACACCACGGCGAGATCGCTGCCGAGAGCACTTCGTTAGAAAGCCAGACCTCACGGACTGGCAGGCACTTCGTGAGCCACCGGCAGCGACCTCAACAACGCTACGAAACCGTCGCGTCACCCGACAGTCTCAAGCAGGCACTTCGGTGGCGCGCCTGCAGGCTCCATTGAGCGGCATTCTGGGGCAGGCATTGGGCGATCGTGGTGCGGGCCTGAGGGTCTCGTAGCGTGATTTCCGGGTGGCCCTGAAGCGACTATCCGTCGGCGCGCGGCAGGGAGTTCGCTGTTCTCGACAGAACCGGGGCACATCAAAGCATTCACCGATCCTCGGGCGCTTCACACGCTGGTGCCGTGGCCTACTCGGCCAGCATCGACTCGGGGTAGAGAGTCAGCAGCACCCCAAGAAACCCGTCGAACAGACCACCACAGCCGTTCGCGGCGACGGCCAGCGATGTCCCCGTCTGCAGATCCTTGACTGCGAGGGCCTCCCAACCGATCGCTTCGCCTTCGTGGCCGACCCAGCGACCGAACTCCATGATTCCGAGGCCATAAGGAATGCCCTCTGGGAGCATCTCGACGGCGAGGCGTTGGTCAACGGTCGCACTCGACGACCACCTTGGGAGCGGTCAACGGTGCGGAGGGCCTCGTCACCCAGGGGTCAGACCCCCAGGTCCACGATCCGGATGACGTTGGACGTGGAAGTCGGCCCGTCGATCGCTACGTCGCCTCCCCAGCTGAGTCCTCCGAAGGCGTTGTAGCAGCAGGCGAGTCCTTGCCCGGACGCATCTGAGCGACGATGACACCGGTCGCCCAGACGATCATGCCCATGATGAGATACGGGGCCATCGTGGCGGTGGAGGCAATCCACCGTTCCCCCCAACCGGCGTCATCAGGCAGAACAGTGTCGGCGGCAAAGATGCTGATCCCGACCAAGACAGCCATAAGCAGACTGCTGTTACGGAATACCCTGCCGCTGATGATATTTGCTCTGGTGTCAGGCATTTGATTCTCCTTGTTTGGGGTGGATGTCAAGCGGTCACTCCGCCATTATGAGCGCCGAAGATTCTTCTCCATGATCGATCGGCCCTCCCTCCGCACGACAGGGCCAAATGCCCTGACTCGTCGACACCAACCGCCCCAAGACACCCCACAGCATGACTGCTGAACGCACGAAGCGTCTCACACCCACCCGTACCCCCAACACGGCCGCCCGATGTCCGCGCCAGAAAATCCCGGATCGGTGCCGGCAGCTAGCGCGCGATATCGACGCAAGTCGCGCGTCCCATAATGCCGGGCGGCCAATCCCGACCCGAGCGTCCCCTACCGCCGGGACTGGGGCACATCGCGAACGGTCCACGAACGGCATATGAGTGATGCTCGATCAGACCGGTGACCTGCAGTTGCGAGCTACACCCGACCGATCGAATTGGGTGCTCTCTGTCCAACCCGAGCGTGAGCCGACGTGTCCGTCTCTCAGACCGAGGCGATGACCTTGATCTCGATCATCAACTCGGGCATGACGAGACCCCCGATCTGCAACATCGTCTGGCTCACCTGGGGGTCGCCGCCATACGCCTCGGCTCGGACCTTCCACAGCGCCTCGATGTTCTCCATTGCTGCGCCAACATCGGTGACGAAGAACGTCTCGTCCACGATGTCTCCCATGCCGGCACCTAACTTCTCCAAGGTGGCAGCGACGTGGACGTACGCGTGTTGCGCCTGTGCGATGAGATCGCCGGGAGCGACGACCTCTCCTTGGTCGTCGATACTGACCTGACCCGAGAGAGTGATCAGATTCCCCAGCCTGACGCCCTCGGGAATGAACTGGGCGAACGGCCCTTCCTGAACGACCGTCTTGGTTGCCATGGTTCCTCGATTCTCGCGAAGGGGCGCAACACGGCGCCGGCGATCATCGTCCCATCCCTCGCGAACGGAGCGCAAGGGCCTCTTCGAGAACAGCCTTCCCCAAGACGTCAGCCCTCCAACAGGTGAGGGCGGTGCCCCTCGATGCGCGCCCCCGATCGCCGGATAGGCGGGCATCTTCGGTCGCCGGCGCTGATATCACCGTCAGCGCCAGCGGCCGACTTCCCGCACCGCGCCACCCCGTCTCGTCGAGGGAACGGGCACTGGACCTCCCCGACGACCTCGGAGACGCCGATTTCTCTGTCGGCCCGCGCGTACGCATGGGGATCGTGATCCGGACGCTCTCGGGGCCGGTCTCCCAGGGTCACAGACGGTGGGCCGTTACCAACTGTCGGCGGCCTACGGCTCACTCACTACTCGCCGACGAGTGTGAGCAGCATCACCGTCGGCTCGGTGGCCATCAGCGAGTGGGGTGCGCCGGGTGCCATGTGCAGCC
>JASJHI010000325.1:0-4239 GCA_033791105.1 Acidimicrobiia bacterium
GCGGTGGTCTCCGAGGCCATGATCGAGCCCAGGAACACGCCGTGCTCCCAGTCGTTGGCCTCGGTGACGAGTGGCACGGTGGTGCGGCGCCGACCGCCGAACAGGATCGCCGAGATCGGCACGCCCGCGGGGTCCTCCCACTCGGGCGAGATCGACGGGCACTGCGACGCCGGTGCGGTGAAGCGGGCGTTGGGGTGCGCGGCGGGTGTCTCTACATCGGGTGTCCAGGGATTGCCCCGCCAATCGGTGGCGTGGGCCGGGGGGTCGTCGGACATGCCCTCCCACCACACGTCTCCTTCAGCGGTGAGTGCAGTGTTGGTGTAGAGGCAGTTGCCCCAGAGGGTCTCCATCGCGTTGGCGTTGGTGTCGTAGCCGGTGCCCGGAGCGACTCCGAAGAACCCGGCCTCCGGGTTGATCGCGTACAGCCGCCCGTCATCGCCGAACTTCATCCAGCAGATGTCGTCGCCGACCGTCTCGGCCTTCCAGCCGGGGATGGTCGGCTCGAGCATCGCGAGGTTGGTCTTGCCACACGCCGACGGGAATGCGGCAGCGATGTATTTCGCCTCACCCTCAGGGTTGGTCAGCTTGAGGATCAGCATGTGCTCGGCGAGCCATCCGTCGTCGCGTGCCATCACCGAGGCGATGCGTAGCGCGAAGCACTTCTTGCCGAGCAGTGCGTTGCCGCCGTAACCCGAGCCATACGACCAGATCTCGCGTGTCGCGGGGAAGTGCACGATGTATTTGTTCTCGGAATCGCACGGCCACGGCACGTCGGCCTCGCCCGCCTCGAGCGGCGCGCCCACCGAGTGCAGGCAGGGCACCCAGTCGTCGTCACCGAGCACGTCGAGGGCGCGCTGGCCCATCCGGGTCATGATGCGCATCGATGCGGCGACGTATGCCGAATCGGTGAGTTGCACGCCGATGTGGGCGATCGGCGAGCCGAGTGGACCCATCGAGAACGGCACCACGTACATCGTGCGGCCCTTCATACAGCCGGTGTACAGGTCGGTCATCTGCGCCCGCATCTCATCGGGTGCGCGCCAGTTGTTGTTGGGACCGGCCTCGTCTTCGGTGTCGGCGCAGATGAATGTGCGATCCTCGACGCGGGCGACGTCGCCTGGGTCAGAGTGCGCCCAATAGCTGTTGGGTCGCTTCGCCTCGTCGAGCTTGGTGAAGGTGCCGGAGGCGACAAGTTCACCGCACAGCCGCTCGTATTCGTCGGCGGATCCATCGCACCAGTAGACGTCGTCGGGCTGCATCACTGCCGCCCACTCGTTCACCCACTTCTGCAATCGTTGGTTGGTGCTCGTTCCGCTCATCTTCGTACTCCTCGTCGAGTCGAATTCAGTCGAGTTCGTTCCGTCTCATGTAACCGTAGAACGGCGATGGAACGCGCGAAAAAAGCGTGATCGGGCTCAGGGTGTGACGGAGCCCATATCGACCTCCGAACCGAGCCGGAGGTGCGTCGCGCGCCCGGCATCGTCGAGGTCGAATACGACTCGTTGGCCCTGGCGGACCATGCGGAAGATCGAGCCGGCAAGCGCGTCATGCGCCAACTCGTACTCGCTCAGATCGGTGTCGGTGACGAGCGAGCCGTCACCGGTGCTGGGGTCGAAGGACTTGATGACACCCTGCATGGAGCCGGTCAGCCCGCCTTGACGACCTTGCCCGATTTGATGCAGCCGGTGCAGACGTTGACCCGCTTGGCGGCGCCGTTGACGTTCGCTCGCACACGCTGGATGTTCGGATTCCAGCGACGCTTGGTACGCCGGTGCGAGTGCGACACCGACATGCCCCAGGACGGGCCCTTGCCGCACACTTCACACTTGGATGCCATTGGATTCTCCTGCAACAGCGCCGGGACCCCGGCGCGGGACGACTTCGAGTTCGGTTCGGCCGGGCGAGTACGCCCGTCGGAACGGTCAGTGGATGCTACCAAGCCCGCGACGGGACGCCACAGGAGGTCTCGGCCACGGCTGGTCGGACCTGCGACAACCCGTAGAGTGTTGCGTCGTGCGAACACTGGAGCGGATGACCACCGACGACCTGCGGGCGACCGTGCGCACCTTCTGCGACGCGGTCAGAGCCCACTCGGCCATGCTCAACCGGCTCAACGTGTATCCGGTGCCCGACGGCGATACGGGCACCAACATGGCCCGCACGCTCGAAGCGGTTGTCGTAGAGATGGACTCCGTCGCGGCCGATGCGGGCGAGGACGAACTCGCGGCGACGTGTGATGCGATCAGTCACGGATCGCTGATGGGGGCGCGCGGCAACAGCGGCGTGATCCTCAGTCAGATCCTGCGCGGTTTGGCCGGCATCGCGAAACAACGTCCCGACATGCAGGGCGCTGACCTCGCCGACGCGCTCGGAGCGGCGTCCGCCGGTGCGTATCAAGCCGTGCTCAAGCCGGTCGAGGGCACGATCCTCACCGTCGCCAGACGGTCGGCCGAGGAGGCGCGGGTCGCCGCCGACGCGGGAGGTTCGCTCGAGACGGTCGCACGCGCGGCGCGCGCCGCGGGTGGCGTGGCGCTCGCCGAGACCCCCGAACTGCTCCCCGTCTTGAAGGACGCCGGCGTGGTCGACGCCGGCGGCGCCGGCTATCTGTTGCTGCTCGACGCCCTGGTTCACGTCGTGGCCGGTGACCCGCTGCCCGTGGCCGAAGCCGACGATGGGTCGGTCGGCCCGGTCGGCGATGCCTTCGCGGCCGTGGCGCACCGGCCGTCGGGGTCCGACGGCGGCCTCGACGTGAGCGAGCAGCGTTACGAGGTGATGTATTTCATGGACCTCGCGGACGATCGCATCGACGATTTCAAGAACGGCTGGGGGGCGATCGGCGATTCGGTCGTCGTCGTCGGTGGCGACGGACTGTGGAACTGTCACATCCACACCAACGACATCGGTGCAGCGATCGAGGTTGCCCTCGACCTCGACGGACGCCCGAATGAGATCCGCGTGTCCGACCTGTTCGGCGAGGTCGACGAGGAGCACGCTCGGCGCGAGGCGGAACTCATCGGCGGCAAGCCGAAGGCGCGCATTCCGGCCGCCGGGCTTCCGCCGGTCACCACCGCCGTCGTCGCGGTGTGTTCGGGCGAAGGACTCGTCGAACTGTTCGCGCAACTCGGCGTGCAGGGGGTGGTGACCGGTGGGCAGACACTCAATCCCTCCACGGCGGAACTGCTCGAAACTGTCGAACACGTGAACGCTGATGAGGTCGTAATTCTCCCGAACAACAAGAACATCATCCCTGTCGCAGAGCAGGTCGACGCGCTCACTTCCAAGCGAGTCGCCGTCGTGCCGACCCGCTCGATGCCTGAGGCGCTCGCGGCGCTGGTCGTCTACGACCCCGAGGCAGGCGTCGAGACGAACGAGGCGGAGATGGACGAGGCCGCCGCATCGGTGGTGACGGGTGAGCTCACGCAAGCGGTGCGGGACACCAACAGCGAGGCCGGCGAGGTGATGGAGGGCGATTGGATCGGGCTCGTCCGCGGCGACGGCATCGTCGCGGTCGACGCCTCGATGGAGCGCGCAGCAACCGAACTGCTCGGTGAGATCGTCGGTGATGGAGCCGAGTTGCTCACGGTGATCACCGGCGAGGACGCGTCGGACCAGGCCACCCACGCGATCGAGGGATGGTTGAGCGACAACCGGGGCGACATCGCAGTCGAGGTCCAATACGGCGGTCAGCCACTCTATCCGTACCTCTTCGGGGTCGAGTGACTGCGATCACCCTTCGCGACCTGACCGCGATTCCGGTCGGCCGCTTGAAGGGTGTCGGTGACAAGCGGGCGGCAGCGCTCGAATCGTTGGGCATCGACAACGTCTTCGACCTGCTCACCACTTACCCGCGTCGATGGGTCGATCGCAGCAACGAGGCGCGGATCGCCGATCTCGAGGTCGGCGAAGAAGCCCTCGTCCTGGCAACGGTGCGCACGGTGCGGCAGCGCCGCACCCGCAACCGTCGATCGATGGTGGAGGTCAACGTGGGCGATCTCACGGGTCGGATCGACGTCGTGTTCTTCAACCAGCCGTGGCGCGCCCGCCAGCTACAAGAGGGGCTCGAGCTCGCACTGTTCGGCAAGGTCGACCACTATCGGGGCGGGCTGCAGATGTCGAACCCGGTCGTCGACCTGATCGGCGATCGCACCGGGCGGATCGTGCCCATCTACCCACAGAGCGAACAGGCCCAGCTCAGTACCTGGGAGATCGCCGGGTTCGTCGATGAGGCCTTACGCCGCT
>JASJHI010000326.1:0-5054 GCA_033791105.1 Acidimicrobiia bacterium
AACACCAACTGGGAGGGCGCCTACAGGGTGCCGTGCTTCGTCCGCTGGCCCGGCACATTCCCGGCGGGCACGACACTCAACGGGATCGTCACACACCAGGAATGGTTGCCGACGTTGCTCGCAGCCGCCGGTGAGCCCGACGTCGTCGAGCAGCTGAGGGCTGGGCACCAGGTCGGTGACAAACAGTTCAACGTGCACATCGACGGCTACAACTGCCTGGACTACCTCACGGGAGCGGCCGACGAGTCACCCCGAGACTGGTTCTTCTACGCGAACGACGACGGGCTCATCGCAGCGATCCGCTACCGCGACTGGAAGGCCGTGTTCTACGAGCAGCGGGCCAAGACGATGCAATTGTGGGCGGAGCCGTTCGTCCAACTCCGACTGCCGAAGATCTTCAACCTTCGACGCGACCCGTTCGAACGCGCCGACGAGAACTCCAACGGGTACTGGGATTGGGTGCTCGAACACATCTTCGTCACCTACCCGATGCAGGCGCTCGCTGCCGAGCAACTCCAGTCGTTCAAGGACTTTCCCCCCAGGCAGAAACCCGGCTCCTTCAACCTCGATCGTGTGATGGAGCAGATGACAGATGCAGGGGGCAGCGGTCTGCGCTGATCGGAATGACCGCGAACGCCGACGAATCGGTCATCGAACCTCAGCGGGGCCGTCGAATTCGTCGGGCGATGCGGTCGATCGAGGCGGCCGCGATCGCGGGGCTCTTGCACAGCGTGTTGTCGCTCGTCGCGACGGGCTTGCTGTTGAGCGCTCCCGATCCGGGCGACGGCGACGCCGCTATCGCCGAGTGGTATCTGGATGACGCCAATCAGCGCCGGATGATCCTCGGCGTGAACCTGCTGACGATGTCGGCGATCATGTTCGTCTGGTTCGTCGCGGTGGTTCGGCGCCGCGTCGGGAGCCGCGAAAATCGATTCTTCGGGACGGTGTTCTTCGGATCAGGTTTGCTGGTCACGGCCTCGTGGCTCGTGGTCGGGGTGCTGTACGCCGCGCCGGCCGTGGCGGCGTGGACGTTCGACGTGGCGCCTGACGCAGGCACCGTCGCCATGAGCCAGGCGGGCGGACTGACGATGGCGTCGCTGGTCACGACACGTCTCGAGGCGGTGTTCATCGTCTCGACGACGACGGTCGGTCGTCTCTCGGAGGCGTTCCCGCGTTGGCTCGTGCTGGCCGGCTACGTCGTCGGTCTGACCCTGCTCCTCGTGCCGGTGCCGAACGTGTTCCTCACCTGGGTGTTCCCGATCTGGGTAGGCATCACCAGCGCGATGCTCTTCATCCGGCGCGACGACATCAAGTCGGTCGTGACACCTCCGACCTGAATGCGCCGAGCGCCCGGACGCGCAACTAGTGTGCACCGCATGCCTGGACGAGGGATGGGAATGCGCGGAGGACGAGGGGGCGGAGGTGGCGCCCGCCGCGGACGTCGCCGGATGCGACGGCGTCGTCGGCGTCGCGTCATGCTCGTCGGTGGGCTGGTCGCGTTCGGCGCGTACAAGATGAGCACGCGCGACGCGAAGCGTGTCGAGGAACACACCGGTGTTCCGCCCGAGGAAATGACCGACGCGGAACTCTCGAAGGCGATGGACGACCTCGGCGTCGAGAAGCAGACGCGCGCTGCCGACGACGTCGAAGAGGGCGCCGCCGCCTCTCCCTCGACAGAGCGAACCGATCTCGAGGAGCTGGAGAAGCTCGCAGACCTCCACGCCAAGGGTGTTCTCACCGACGACGAGTTCGCCGCCGCGAAAGCCAAGACAATCGGTATCTGAACCAGGCGCCACCGTGTGGCAATGACGATCCACGAACGACTCGCAATGAAGGAAGTATCACCATGACGCTCGGACCCGTACAGGTCATCGCAGTCGAGTTCGACAGCATCGACCAGATGCGGGGTCAGGTGCTGGGGGCGATCGACGAGCTCACACCGCTCGGAGCTGCACGAATCATCGATGCACTCTTCGTCGCCAAGGATGAGTTCGGTGACCTCGTCGCGCTCGAGTCCGGAGACGTGGGCGATGAAGACGAGGAGCTCGGCGAGCTCGTCGGGATGCTGCTCGGCTTCTCGTTCGACGGCGACGACGGATTGGACTCCACCGTCGTCGAGGCGGGCGATCCATCTCTGCTCGGCGTGTCGCCGGCCGACATCGAGCGCATCGGCGACGACCTCGCGCCGGGCACTGGTGCGCTCCTCTTGCTCGTCGAGCACCGCTGGGCGACCGGTCTGCGCGAGGCGGTCACAGACGCCGGCGGTCGGATGATCGCGCAGGGCTTTCTCACCCCGGATGGCGTGATGCTGCTCGGTGCCGAGCTCGTCGCGACGGCCGATGCGATCGACGCGATCGAGACGGCAATCGAGCTCGAAGCGATCGCTACCGTCCGCTCACTCGAGGCACTGGCCACGATCGCAGTCGCCGCCGAGGTCGAGGCCGCTGTCGTCGCCCGGACCATCCTGACGCTGGTCGAAGCGGGAATGATCGAGGCCGCCGCGGCAGAACAGGCGGCTGCAGCCGTCATCGACGCAGCCCTCATCGAGCAGGCGCTGACCAGCGGCGCCGACCCCGCCTGATCCCGTCGCCGAGCCGAGCTCGGCTTCACCTCGACGGTCGATCTCGGGCAGGCTGTGGCGACGACTCGACCGGGTCATGTAGAGGAGACGTGAGATGAAGATCAGTACGACCATCGGGTTCAACGGCAACCCGCAGCAACTCGCCCAGCAGGCCCGCGACCTCGAATCGGCAGGTGTCGACCTGATCTGGGGGGCGGAGATCTACGGCTACGACCTGATCTCGACGCTCGCGTACCTCGCCGGCCAGACCGAGCGAGCGCAGCTGATGACCGGCATCATCCCGCTCTACTCGCGGAGCCCGACGCTGATCGCCCAGACCGCGGCGACGATCGACGCGCTCTCGGGCGGCCGTTTCGTGCTCGGCCTCGGCACGTCCGGTCCGCAGGTCATCGAGGGATGGCACGGCGTTCCATTCGAGAAGCCACTCGGACGCACCCGCGACACGATCGAAATCTGTCGCAAGGTGTGGAGCGGCGACAAGGTGAGCCACGACGGCATCGCCTACGACCTCCCGCTGAAGGAGGGAGGAACGGGGCTCGGCAAGCCGCTGAAGTTCATGAACCGCCCACCCGAACGCGACATCCCGATCGCGCTCGCCGCGATCGGCCCGAAAAACGTCGAGCTCACCGCCGAGGTGGCCGACATCTGGCAGACGATCCACTTCGTCCCCGACCGCTTCCAACAGGTATGGGGCGACGCACTCGCCGCCGGCACCGCGAAGCGCCCCGCGGACAAGGCGCCGCTCGAGATTCTCGCCGGTGGCACCGTGGCGCTCGGTAGCGGCCCCCATGTCGAGGAGGCCCGCGAAGCGGCCCGGAACCTGATCGGCTTCTACGTCGGCGGGATGGGCGCGAAGTCGAAGAACTTCTACAACGACCTGTTCAAGCGATACGGCTGGGAGCAGGAGGCCGAGGAGATTCAGGATCTGTTCCTGTCCGGCAAGCGGGCAGAGGCGATTGCGGCCGTGCCCGACGAGTACATCGACCTCTCCGCGCTGATCGGCGACGAGGGTCATGTCCGTGAGCGGATCCAGGTGTTCAAGGACGTGGGCGTCACCCACCTCAACGTCATGCCGCACGGGCCGGACCCACTCCAGACAATCGAGAAGATCCAGGCCTGGAGCGAGTAGCGCGCGGATGTCGGTACTAACGAGAGGATTCGCCACCGAACGGGGCGATGAGATGGCGCTCGTCGACGACGAGCGAATGGTCACGTGGGCCGACTTCGATGCGCGCGTCAATCGGCTGATCCATGCGATGCGGTCGGCTGGGCTCGAGGGTGGCGACACGATCTCGATCGTCAGCGGCAACTGCATCGAGTGGTTCGAAGTGGCGATCGCATGCGCGAACACGGGAATCACGTTCGTGCCCGTGAACTGGCACTTGGTCGCCGCCGAGATCGCGTACATCATCGAGGACTCCGGCTCGAAGGCCGTCGTCACCGACCAGCGCTACATCGACGAGGTCGCCAAGGCACTCGACGACGAGCGTGCTGCCGGGATCGGTCTGGCGCTCGTCGCCGGCGGGCCGTCATCTGGCCGGTTCCGCAACCTCGATGAATTCGCTGAGGCCGGGTCTCCTGACGAACCGGATGACCAGTCGTTCGGCGGTCCGATGTTCTACACGTCGGGGACGACGGGCAATCCGAAGGGGGTCCGTAGCTCGCTCTCGTCGATGGACGCCGGAACGACGCCGGAGGTGTGGCATCTCATCGGTGCGGGGTTCGCGTCGATGATGGCGGTCCCGGGCATCACGGTGTTGTGCGGCCCCGTGTATCACTCGGCGCAGTGGGCGTTCTCGTTCCTGCCGATGATGGCGGGCTCGTCGATCGTCATGCAGCACAAGTACGACAGCGCTGAGGTGCTCCGGCTCATCGACGAGTACGGCGGCACCAACATCCATCTCGTGCCGACACAGATGAAGCGGCTGATCGACCTGCCCGCCGATGTGCAGGCCGGATTCGACGGCTCGTCGCTCCAGTTGGTGCTGCACGGCGCCGCGCCGTGCCCGCCGGCGGTCAAGCGGGCCCTCATCGAGTGGTGGGGTCCGAAGATCACCGAGTACTACGGCTCGACCGAAGCCTCCGTCATCACGATGATCGATTCCGAGCAATGGCTGGCCAAGGGCGGCAGTGTCGGGCCCGCGCTGCCGGGCATGGAGATCATGGTCATCGACGATGCCGGCAAGCCGTGCCCGACCGGTCAGCCGGGCACTCTGTACTTCCGCAACCAGATGGGCACCGACTTCGAGTATCACAACGCGCCGGAGAAGACCGCCGAGGCGCATCTCGAGCCGGGAGTGTTCACCAGTGGCGATGTCGGCTACGTCGACGAGGACGGCTTTCTCTGGCTCAGCGACCGCAAGATCGACATGATCATCTCCGGGGGCGTCAATATCTATCCCAAGGAGATCGAGGGCGTACTGGTCGCCCACCCGGCGGTTGCCGACGCAGCGGTGTTCGGCGTGCCCAATGA
>JASJHI010000327.1:0-9314 GCA_033791105.1 Acidimicrobiia bacterium
GACGGCGCAGCGGCCGCGCCGGATGACACGGACGCGCCCCTCGTCGCGACCTCCTCACCGGGATCGTCGACGTCGTCATTATCACCGACGACCACCGAGGTGCCGGCCATCGATACCGCGTCGGTGGCGATCGTCGGGGACTCCACGGCGAACGCACTGGCGATCAACCTGCCGAACGGGATCGATGAAGTGTTCCCGACGGTCGTCAACGGAAGCGTCGACGGATGTGGGGTGCTGGACTCGGGGCGCGTTCGTAGCGCCGTGTCCTTCACCAACAACTTCGCGATCTGTGATGGCTGGCAGGACGAGTGGGCTGAGGCGGCCGAGGGATCGGACGTCGCATTGGTTGTCGTCGGCGCCTGGGATGTATTCGATGTGATCGACGGCGACGAGCAGTACCTGTTCGACACTGCCGCCGCCGACCAGCTCTTCGCCAGCGGACTCATGTCCGGGATCGATGCACTGCTCGCGGAGGACGTCAATGTCGGTCTGCTCGAAGTGGCGTGCATGCGGCCCGTCGATGTCTCGGGCGCCGGGGTGCGCGCGTTGCCCGAACGCGGCGACGACGACCGGGTTGCACACATCAACGACATTCTCCGCTGGGTTGCATCGCAGTACGGACCGGAGGTGCAGGTGATCGATGGTCCCGACGAGTGGTGCGCCGACGAGGTGATCGCCACCGACCTCGGCTATCGCTGGGACGGCGTCCACGTCTACCAGCCCGGCGCCAATCTCATCTTCGAGACGATCGCGGAGCAGGTACTCGAACTCGCCGCTGTCTGATCGAGGCGAGCCAAAGCTCAGTTGAACGCCGAGATCACCGGCGCGAACGACTCGACAGTGCCGGCCTCGCCGACATCGGCGAGGCTCACGATGGCCTCCTCGACCCCGGCGTCGGCGAGCGCGCGGAATCGTCCGATGTGGTCGTCGACGGTTCCTGCCGTCAGTTGCTCGGCGATCTGCTCCGGCGTCGTGTGGTCGCCCGCGCGGGCTGCGAGCCGCCGCTCGAGCTCGCCCTCGTTCCGCGTGCAAAGAATGGATGAGAGCTGCGTGACGGCCACCTCTGTCGGATCGCGGTCGCGCCGACGACAGTGTTCGTGGAGTACCTCGATCTTGGCGCGCACGACGTCGGGTTCTCCGAACAGATTGCATGCGTCAGCGTGGGCCGCCACGAGGTCGAGGGTGCGCCGCTCGCCGGAGCCGCCGACGAGGATCGGGATGCGTTCCTGGATCGGCCGGGGATAACAGATTGCTTCGGCCACCTCGACGCGACGCCCCCGGAAGGCGGGAGCACCGGGGCCCCAGAGGAGTGGAAAGAGCTCGAGCGCATCCTCGAGCAGTTCGTAGCGCTCGGCGAGGGGCGGCATGTCCCAGCCGTACGCGAGGTGCTCGCGGTCGAACCAGGCGGCGCCGAGACCGCACATCGCTCGTCCGCCCGACAGAACGTCGAGCGTCGCCGCGATCTTGCCGACATGGGCGACGTTGCGGTAGCTGATTCCGGTGACGAGCGTGCCGAGCCGCGCTCGTTCCGTCGCCGCGGCGAGAAAGCCGAGCGTCGACGTGCTGTCGAGCATTGGCTCCCACTCCCTGCCGACCTGTGGGATCTGGATGACATGGTCCATCACCCAGATACTCGAGAAGCCGGCCTCCTCCGCGTCGCCCGCAATGCGGCCGAGCGTGGTCGGTATGTCGGCGGTGTCGCCGGGCCAGGTGAAGCTCGAGATGCTCAGACCGAAGCGCAGCGGCATCGGGTGTTCCTCCTGTGTGGTGGTGAGATCGTGGTGGGTGTGCAGCGACGGCGGCACCAGTCGCGGCGCGCCGGGCGGGTGGACCTCGTCGAATTCGTCGGCCAATGCCTCGCGCACGTCGGGCCATTTCGCGAGTTGGGCGGTCAGCACCTTCGAGGACACGGGGTGTGGGCGGGCCCGGTTGCGGGCACGGCACTCTGCCGCGTTCGTGTCGAACGCGACGGCGTGGACGGGGCGGCCGTGGCGCCGGGCGAGTTCGATCCATTTCGTGCGGTGCGTGCGGTCGATCGCCAAAGAGTCGACGACCGTCGTCAGTCCGCGCTTCATCCGTCGTCCCACGACGAGTTCGAGCACGGCGAACGCGTCGGTCCCGGCGCGCACGTCATGCTCCCCGGTCCCCACGAGTGTGCGCAGCGCATCGCTCGACACGATCTGGTCGGGCCGGAGGTGTTCTGTCGCCCACATGGACTTCCCTGAACCCGAAGGTCCGGCGAGTACGACGAGGGCACCCGACGGGACGATCACCTGGTCAGTCTCGCGGACGTCCCGGTCGCCCCGTCATCAATCGTCGAGCGTCGGACGGCGACGGCTGCGCTTGACCTCGCTGCGCTGCCGCTTGGCTTCACCCCGCCGCCGTTGCGAGCCCTTCGTCGGTCGGGTGGCTCGACGCCGGCGGGGGACATGCAGCGCGCTGCGCAGTCGTTCGGCGAGCCGCTCCTCGGCAATTGCCCGGTTGCGCACTTGCGACCGCTCGCCGTCGGCGACGATCCGCACGGTCGATCCGAGAGCTGCGACCAATCGCTGCCGTTGGCCCTCGTCGAATGCGGCCGAGGCCTCGATGTCGAACGCGAGCTCTGCCCGGGTGGCCGTCTTGTTCGCGTGCTGGCCGCCGGGACCGCCGGACGAGCTGAACCGAACCTTCAGTTCGTGACGTGGGATCCGAACGGCGTCGGTCACGACCAGGCGGTCATCGTGTTCGCCGGTCGTCACGAGACCAGTGTGCCAGTTCTCGAATGTGACGACATTGCGACAAGTTACCCATGAGTAGACATGTGTCTTACCCGTGGGTAACTTAGGTTCATGAGTACATTCTCACTGCACCTCGACGAGGACCAGCTACAGATCCAGAAGTGGATCCACGACTTCGCCGAGGGCGTCATCCGTCCCGCTGCACACGAGTGGGACGAGCGCGAAGAGTTCCCCTGGCCGGTCGTGGAAGAAGCGGCCGAGATCGGTCTGTACGGCGTCGACTTCCTGCTGAACGCGATGGGTGATCCGACCGGGCTGACGCTGCCGGTCAGCATCGAGGAGATCTTCTGGGGAGATGCAGGCATCGGTATGGCAATCATGGGCACCGCGCTCGGTGCGGCCGGCATCGCAGGCAACGGCACACCCGAACAGATCATGGAGTGGGTGCCGCAGTGTTATGGCACCGCTGGCGATGTGAAGCTCGGCGCCTTCTGCGTGAGCGAACCCGACGCCGGTTCCGACGTGTCGAGTCTGCGCACGCGTGCGGTCTACAACGAGGCCAAGGACGAGTGGACGATCAACGGAACGAAGGCCTGGATCACCAACGGTGGTATTGCCGACATCCACGTCGTCGTCGCCAGCGTCGACCCAGAGCTCAAGTCCAAGGGCCAGGCGAGCTTCATCGTGCCGCCGAATACCCCTGGCCTGTCGCAGGGTCAGAAATACCTCAAGCACGGCATCCGGGCCAGCCACACGGCCGAAGTCGTGTTGGAGGACGTTGTCGTGCCGGGTTCGTGCCTGCTCGGCGGCAAGGAGAAGCTCGACGAGAAGCTTGCCCGTGCCCGCAACAAGGAGCGTTCCGGCAAGCAACCAGCGATGGCCACCTTCGAGGCCACGAGGCCGGCCGTGGGTGCGCAGGCTCTCGG
This sequence comes from Acidimicrobiia bacterium, assembly GCA_033791105.1. Lineage (GTDB taxonomy): Bacteria > Actinomycetota > Acidimicrobiia > Acidimicrobiales > Ilumatobacteraceae > JASJHI01. The sequence continues at coordinate 3,644 of JASJHI010000327.1, forward strand.
CGTTGCCCGCGCGGCGTACGAGTACGCGCTCGACTACGCCAAGGAGCGCCACGCATTCGGCAAGCCGATCATCATGAACCAGTCGATCGCGTTCAAGCTCGCCAACATGATCACTGAGATCGACGCGTCGCGGTTGCTGATCTGGCGTGCTGCCTGGCTGTCGAAGAACGGCCAATTCAAGAACGGCGAGGGCTCGATGTCGAAGTGGAAGGCGTCCGAGACCGCCGTCCGCGTCACCGAGGACGCAATCCAGATCCTCGGCGGCTACGGCTATACCCGCGAGTACCCGGTCGAGCGTTGGCATCGAGACGCCAAGATCCACACGATCTTCGAAGGCACCAGCGAGATCCAGCAGCTCGTGATCAGCAGGGCGATCTCCGGACTGCGCATCGAGTAGAACGACGCTTCCGACCTGAGCTCATTTTCGATCTCGGGGTGGTGGCGATCTTCGTCGGAGTCTGTGTTGAGCACAGCGGGGGTCAAGGTGAGTGCCCGCACGATCACCCTGGCATGTTCGCGTGGCCTCAACTCGAGAGTGGTCAACCGGCGTCTGGCCGCATCAGGCGTCAGCTGAGAGCGAACCGCCGTAGATCTGCCATGCGAGAAGCGACTTCGCGACAAGGCTGAGCACCAGGTAGGTCTTCTCGCCGAACAGATACTTCGACCAACTGCCAACTCGGCGGTATTGCATCCACTGGTTGAGCCCGAAACTGAAGAACAGGATGGTCTCCGCGATCACGATGCCGTACACGAACGCGGGGACCTCGCCAGCGGTCACGACGTTGAACCAGATCGCGATCCACGGCGCGATACCTGCCAGCGTCCCGAACCAGAACGGCATCATCGTGGTCTCGGTCCGATCGGGCGGGTTGGAGCGCTCCTGCAGCCAGCCGAACAAGATCATCGCGACGTTGGCGCCCGCGATAGCGATCAGGGCGGTGATCTCGGTGATCCCCGAGTAGAGCGCGATGAGCACCACCATTACCGTCGCGCTCAGCGAGTACTCGACCCACCGGAACCGGTTGATCCCCTGTCGCAGATCAGCCTCATAGGTGGCGCGACCGAAGGTGGCGGTGACCAGATGATCGATCGCTGCGAGCATGAGGAAGAGCGCCACGGCCGCGCCGATCCGCACGTCCGCGAGCGTCTCGGCTTCAGGGAGTCGGGTGCCAGGCGGACCCTGAGGAGGTGCCGTGGTGATCGCGATCGCAAAGTCGCTCGCCAGGATGAGGATCAGCGCCGCCTGCACCGCATGCAGCACCGCCAGACCGAAGTTCCAGCGGCGCAGATTGCCGGCCCGCTCCTCGGTCACTTCGATCACGTCGTCGACGGTATCGGGCGCCGCCCTCCCTGATGCTTCCCGAAAGCGACGCGGGCGAAAGGGAACGGTGCCAGCAGCAACCGTGATTGCGGCGTAGCAATCCGCTCAGGTCTGTCGGGTATGGGTGGGATCAGAGAGGACAGGTCCCAGGTGACCAGTCGGGAAACAGTTCACCGAAGCCGCTGTCGGCGGTGACGTTGATCGGCTGTCCACCATCGACAGCAGCCACGATGATGTCGGAGGCGAAATTGTCGGTCGAATGAGGATCATCGCCCTGCCAGGTCAGACAGCGACCGTCGGCCGACCAACTGGGCGGCCAGTGGTCGTTACCTGGCCTGTTGCTCACGCGGACGAGGCCGGTGCCGTCGAGTGCGGTGACGTAGATCTCCTCGTTCCAGTCTTCGACAGCTCCTTCGTAGCCGTTCGGGTTGGACATGAATGCGATCCGGTCTCCGGCCGGTGACCACGTCGACTCCGACGAGTTGTCGAGGGCGACGGACACCTCGCTGACCGAGCCGCTGGCGATGTCGACGATGGCCAAGCTTTGGGGTTCTTCGAAGAACTCACCCTGCGTGAACAAGATCCGGGAGCCGTCGGGACTGAACGACGGCCACGAACCCTCGATGAGGAAACGGTCACCGGTGCCATCGGCGCCGATCGTTCGGACAGCCGATCCCGTGCTCGTCTCCTGTGCGTACGCCAAGATGCTGTCATCGGGGGACCAGTTGTGGCCGAAAACCCCGCCGGCCGTCGTCAGGCGACGCACCACTCGGGTGCGGAGATCGATCACGTACAGGTCCATCGACTCGGTGCCGCTGTCGCGGTTGGACATGAAGGCGATCTCGGATCCGGTCGCGGACCACCGCGGGTAGAGGTCGACGCCGGGGTCGTGGGTGATGCGCACGATGTCGTCGCCGTTCGCGGCCATCGTGTAGATCTCGGTGTTCATCGTCGCGAAGTCCTCGGACGGACCTGCATGGTCGCGGTTCGACGTGAACGCGATGATGGCAGCCTTCGAATCCTCCGCTGGAGACGTTCTCCCGCACCCCGCCATCGCGATGACCAGCGCAACAACCGCGACCGACCGACTGCGCATCGTGGGCGTCATGCGTCCTGCGCGCCGCATTCGGTCAGTCCGTAGTCCGGGGGCGTTGGTTGACGTCGGATTCTCCTCAGCTGGCGAGGCGAGTGTTCTCGCCCACCCCTACCGACGAGCGAGAACCCGATATGGGTGACAGCACTCCAAGTTGCGCTGTGAGCGCATTGATGGCTGCACCGCCGACCGTCGACCTACCCTCCGTCACGGGTAGGTCGGGGAGTCTCGAGGACGTGTCGCTGGTGAGTTCGCCGGCCGTTCGCGGCATTCGCTGAATGGACCGGCAAGGTGTGCAATTCGTCCGCGATCTGGCGGGCGGTGTCCGTTGTGCTTTGCGAAGAGCCTCTGAGCGCCCGTGGTACGTTCAGTCTTGAAGTCGACACCTTGTGGGCGTAGGCATGCGGCAGGATCTGGTGCACGAGCATTTCAACCGACGCGAGGCGTTGAGGTTGGGCGCTGTTGGAGCAGCAGCAGTGGCCGTCGGGAGTGTCGCGGGTGCGACGACTGCCACGGCCCAGTCGGTTCCAAGGCGGGCTCATGATCGTGGTGGTGGGCCGTATGTCGATGAGATGTTCGACTTCGAGTCCGTTCGAGATGGTGACATCTGGGTGAGCCCTTACGGGTCTGGTGACCAGCGCGGCACGCTGAACGAGGCGACACCGGGGCGCACTGCGGCAGCGCTGAAGGGCTTGAATCGGGGCCGGGCGGTGAGGACATATCAGCTTGGTGAGGAGATGTTCAACGGGTTCCCGGCGTTCCCATCCAGCCCACCGAGACTCCACGACATGTCTCTCATGGTGAACGGTTATGACGCTGGCCCCGACTTCGTGGCCGGCGGTGGCATCCAAGGGGGCACGGTCGGATTCGGGCCCAATGGCGCCGTCGCACATGAGGAGCGATTCGCCGAGAACTTCACTTTCCAGATCGCCAGCCAGATCGATGGCTTGGGCCACGTCGGCATTGGCACTGGTGACGCGCGAGGGGGCCGATTCTACAACGACAACTACGCATCCGAACTCATTTCGCCCTCTGGTCTGACCAAGCTCGGCAATGAGACCATGGGTCCGATCGTCACCCGAGGAGTCATCATCGACATCGTTGGCTTGAAGGTCGCTACGGGCGCAACCGACGACTTCTTCATTGCCCCCAACGGTCTCCCAGTTCTGCGGGACAACTACAGGATCACGATCGACGACATCGAGAACGCCCTGCATCGACAACGCGTAGGTCGATCGATCGGACCCGGAGACGTCCCGATCTTGCATACGGGCTGGACCCATCTCGTCAGAGATGACCCCGGTCGGTATCTGTCACAGGAGCCAGGCATCTACCTCGCCGAGGTTCGTTACTTCGCTGATCGACGAGTCGCGATCGTCGCGTCGGACTCTTGGGGACTAGAGGTACTCGATCCCGCTGTCACCGAAGGCTTCGCCTTCCCATGCCACCAGGAACTCCTCGGCAAGACCGGTATACGCATTGGAGAGTCCGTCGTCACCGATGCCGCCATCGCCGACCACGCCTACGACGGTGTGTTCATCGTGACGCCCGAGAACGTCCCCGGAGCAACCGCGGGCTCGAGCGCCCCGGCCTTCCTTGGCCAGCCCGGACGGCCTCCGCGTTAACCCGGTCCTCCTCGCAGAGTGGGAGGTCGGTGACCGCCAGAACTGTGACATCTCCACCCTCGATAGTTGGGAAACGCCCGCTGGTCGGGTCACTGCTGAGGCGGCCGCGGGTTGACGTCTATCATCGGCTGAACCACAAACTGGGAGGGCCGAAGATGGCCATAGCTGTGTACTTCAATCCAGAAGCGATGACCGCGGCGCAATACGACGCGACGATGGCGGCCCTCGATGCTGCGGGCGCCGGCTCGCCGGCTGGTCGGCTCTACCACTCCTGCTTCGGCGCTCCAGACCACCTGATGGTGTACGACGTGTGGGAGTCTGCCGAGCACTTCGGTGCCTTCGGTGAGACGCTCGGACCGATCTTGGCCGATGGCGGCGTAAATGTCGGCGAGCCCGACATCATGCCGCTGCACAGTCACATCAAGTAGCGCCCGACCGTCAGCCGATACGGCCCGGCCCCCTGGGGACAGTCGGTGCGAGCGACAGACTGGTCAGGCGTCACGCTCTGCCAGTCGCTTGATTTCGAGCATCATCTTGCGGCTCATCACGAAGGTGATCACCTCCATCGGGAAGCGTCCAAACGCGAGGCGACTCTTCCAGTCCGGGGAGTACTCAGAGCGACCCCTCGTCAGTAGCCGGCTGCCGCCATCGTGGCCCGGGTTGACGGCGAACTGCCATGTTGACATTCCCCAGCTCTCCTCGGCGTCGATATCAGCGGGCGACCCGAACAGCACGAGGGCGTTCGGAGGATCGACGATCTCGAGTCGCATCGGCGGTGCGGTCGGATGCAGGTAGATGTCTTCGCCAACCTCCGGATGCTGGTAGTCGGGGAGAATCTCCGTCGTGTTGGTGATCCTGCAACCAGCCATGTTCTCGAGCGTCTGATAGGTGTAGAAACCGCCGCGGCCTTGTCCGAGTTGAGCGATCCAGGGCCATACATCCGCCGGCGATGCGTCGATCGCGATTCCCAATGTGTAGGACCACTTGGGTTCGGGCACGAGCTCATCACCCGGCAGCGAATCGGTCGCCTCTGTTCCCACCGTGCCCCACCGCAGCCGCCTCCGTCCGACGACTGGGGTGGCGATCAGATTCCACACGATCAGTGCGGCACCCTCGAGCGCAGCCAGCACACCGACACCCCGAGCGGAAGCTGTGCGATGTCCGAGCCGCTTGTTGTCCGAGTCCACTCTGCCCGCCATATTGCCCTCCTCAATGTCCCGTCGGTGCTCTTGCCGCTGCGTCCATCGCCGCCGTCTCTGTGGTGGGTGCGTCCGACGCCGGGTTAGGTGTGGTGACGTCGCAGAATCCCTGCACGATGAGCCAGAGGGCCATGGCCATCTCTTGGACAGCCAGAGGTACGACCAGCAGATTCAGCGTCGATGCGTTCGAGTTGAGTGACTCGAACATCACCAGGAGACCGGATGCGAACATGAGTGGCACACCGATCAAGCCCCACAATGACAGCCAGCGGGGGATGAGCCCGTTTCGAAGAAACGCCCAGTTCAGTAGGAGTGCCGAGATGCTGAATATCATCTGGGCACCCAGGTAGCCCGTCCAGTAACTGGCGGTCTTGAGCGTCTCGGCCAGCACCGCAGCACTTGCCGCATCTCCACCCTCGACCGTTGCGTAGTC
>JASJHI010000328.1:0-7323 GCA_033791105.1 Acidimicrobiia bacterium
GTATTTTCACAAGCCCTGCTCCCAGTGTGCCCCCGACCACCCGGAGTCAGCAGGGTCCTTGGTCCCGATCTGGCGTGGATCTCGCGGGGTTCTGGCGTCGACCCGGGAAAGATCTGCTGTCTCAGTCGTCGTTGGACGACAGGAGCGGAAGACCCTCGGGGGCGTTCAAGAGCGCCAACAGCCTGGGGATCTGATCGTCGACTCCCCCGCCGGCGGTCGCGGTCACGGTCGCACCGGTTTCGACCAGGAAACGCTGGCCATCGGCCGCCGCGAACCGAGCGGCGTCGGTGTACAAGCGTGGCTTGATCTGCGCTGGGTCGCCGTCCTCCGGACAGAACGTCATGCAGTTGCCGCACTCGTTGCACAGTTCGCTGAACAGGAGATACTGCTGGCGCCCCTCGAGGCCCTCGACACCCTGCGTCGGCAGCTTGAAGAACGCGTCGTTCGGGCAGACCGTGACGCAGAAGTTGCAGGCCACGCAGCCCCACATCTCGAGTTCGTGATCGACCGACCGCGGCAACTTCTCGTTGCCACCGAGTTCATACCGCTCCTTGTCATCACCGAGCGTGAACGCGAGGTGCTCGGCGACGAGGTCGCGGTGTCCGGCCGCCGTAGCAGCCGCGAGTCTGGCCGTGCGGAATTCCTCCAGGTCGGTCGCTCCCGACTCGCGCACCGCCGCGGCGAGCGCTTTCAGCATCGGCGCGAGACGCCCGTAGCCGCCTGGCTTGAGCAGGTCGGAGCAGATCGTCGCCGGACGCACACCCATCGCGATCGAATCGACCAGGTTCTCCTTGGTGATGCCCGCCGAGAAGCTCACCTGGATCGTGCCGTCGTGGCCGGGGATCATGAGGCTCGCCGGCCGCGCGTCGAGCAGCTTGTCGAGCAACGCGGTGGCGACGACGTGCAGCGGTGGACCGGACAAATACATCGTCTCCTCGGGCATCCACTGCTTGAGGTTGGCCACGACGAGTGTGTTCGTCAGCTTGATCCCGAAGCGGTGCCCGCGCTCTGCGAGGTATGCCTCGAGTTCGTCGATCAGTGTGATTCCCCGCTCGAACTGGAGATCGTCCTCGAACGCCTGCGGCACGAGTTGTACATCGCCGTAGCCGAGTTCGGCGTGCACGATCTCGTCGACACTGTCGAGGCCGAGCAGCGTCGGGTTGAGCTTGACGATCACGTCGAGATCGTGCTCGTCGACCAGGTGTTTGGTGATCGACTCGATCTCGTCGGGAGGGCACCCGTGGAACGTCGAGAGGGTCACGGTCTTGGAGATCTGCGGATCGAAATCGATGTCGCGCAGCGAGGCGAACGCACCGCCGATCTCGGGCCGCAGCCGCTCGATCTCGGCGGAGGCATCGTGCATCTGCTCGATGAACCCGGCGATCTTCTCGGTCTTGATGCCCGCGAGGTCGTATCCGACCGACATGTCGAAGACGTGCGGACCGGGATCGTCGCCGACGAACTCGGCGAGCGGCTCCCACTTGCGCAGGAGCTCGATGATCATCCACGCCTTGACGTACTCCTCGACGCTCTCGGCGACGAGGAGCTCCTGGCTCCACTCGATGTTGTATCCGATGGTCTGCATGTCGATGCAGGGCCGCGCGATCTCCAGGTCGTCGAGGATCTGCACCGTCTTCAGTTCGAAGAGCCGCGACCCGCCGAGCCATGACAGGACGATGTTCTGTGCCATCTGGCTGTGCGGGCCGGCCGCCGGGCCCACCGGGCTGGCCGCGGGACGGCCGAGGAACTCGAACGACAGGTCGACGTCCGGGTTCGGCTTCCAGAAGCGCGCGGTCGGGAGGTCGAAGATCCTCTTGCGCGTCATCCACTCGTGTTCGATCCGCCCGAGCAGCGTCGGCAACGACATCGGCGTGAGCGGTGGTGTGTGATCCATGTTTCTCCCGATGACCGTGGCGTCCATCTGGACGCGGGCTGAAGTTACAAAGCGTTGAGCAACCTTGTCAACGCCGCTCGCGGCTGCTTCAACCCGTGTCGACTCGAAGTTGCAGCAAGATCGTTCGTGTCAGGTCGCGTTGTGTCGCAATGCCGGCGAGTCCGTTCTCGTCCTCGACGAGCACACGCCGTTCGTTGTCGGCGAGCATCGTGGCGAGGGCCTTCATCGCGGGCTGGGTGGCCGGGGTGACCGGCGGGTTGGTCAGGCGCGCCGACGAGACCGGCCGTGACGATCAAGCACTCGACGTCGCGGCGGACGAATTCCTCCGCAGCCGCACCGATCGTCGCGGTGCTCGGCACACGGTAGAGCTGTGTGCGGATGACATCACCGACCGTCAGACCGGTGGCTGTCGCGGCTCCCGCATTGGCTGGCATGGCCTCACCGTAGGCCTTGCTTTACATTTTGTAAAGCAAGAATTCACAATCGCTCGAATGCCTCAGGCGATTGCGGTGAGGACGCGGCCGACCGTCTCCGGGCTGCGGCCGACGACTGCCTCGAAGTTGGTGGGATCCGTTGCACCTTCGGTGACCAGCAGGAGGACTGTTGCAGCGGACAGGTCGCCGAGCTGCTCGCGAGCAGCCGGGTCGGCCAGGAGGGCCTCGAGCCCGGCCAGGCACGCCGCTCCGGTTTCGCCCGCGGCGACTGCTGCCGCCGCGAGATCGCGCATTGCCTGGCGCGCTGCATCGTCATCGACCGACACGAACCAGTCGATGCCACTCGCCAAGCGGGGCCACGCGGTGAGTGACGGTCGGCCGCAGTTCAGCCCGACCATGATCGAGCGATGCGGTCCTGGGACGTGGGTGATCTCGCCGGCCAGCGCCGATTCCTGGACGCAGTTCGCATCCGCCGGCTCGACGCCGACGATGATCGGTCGATCCCCGTCCGACCGATAGTGCGTGACCGCGGCGGCCATGAACGCACCGACACCCATGGGGACGACCACGAGGTCAGGGCGAGCGAGATGGCTCGCGTCGAGTGCTGCATCGACCTCGGCAAAGATCGTCGAGTACCCCTCGACGACTTGCGCCGGAATCGTCTCGTAGCCAGGCCATGACGTGTCGGACACGATCAGGCAGGTGTCGCTCGCCTCCTCGGCCGCGCGCGCGACCGCATCGTCGTAGTCGCCGTCGACGACGGTGACGGTCGATCCTTCGCGCTCCATCGCCTCGACCCGCGCGTCGACCATGCCGGCGGGCACGAAGATGTCGCAGTCGAAGCCGAGCAACCGGGCCATGAACGACACCGCGCGACCGTGGTTGCCGTCGGTAGCGGTCGCGAGCCGGAAGGGCTTGAGGTAGGCGAGGTTGTTGGCCAATTCGTTGATGTTCGCCCACGGCTCGGGCTCGTGGCCGATGTGTTCGCAGATCGCCTTGTAGGTCGCCCATGACGCCCCGAGGATCTTGAACGACGGGAGGCCCATCCGGCGCGTCTCGGCCTTGACCACCACCCGACCGACGCCCAAGCGTTCGGCGAGGTCGGGAGCGTCGAGCAGCAGGGTCGGCGAGTAGGCGGGCATGCGGTGATGGAACATCGCCAGCTCGTCCGGTGCGGGCGGCCAGTCACGGCCGTCGGCCATCGGATTCTTCGTGATCAATGCGGTCATCTGTTCCTACTTCGGCTGGGCTCGATCAGTCCATGTCTTCGAGGGTGCGGTGCAGTCTGGCTGCCTGTTCGCGCGCCTTTGCGCGGATCTCGTCGGCATCGACGAGGGTCGCCACGCCGTTGCGCAGTGCCGGCGCGCCGTCGATCTCGACATCGATCGCGCGCACGGTCGGCGTGAACGCGAGATGCCAGGGCTCCATCGAGTCGTACGACCAGGTCACGCGGTCGCGCCGGGCATCGGGGAAGAGGTCCCAGCCGGTCTCGAGCCATCCCCACGCGGCATCTGGTGTGGCTTCGACGTCCGCCTCGCGCTGCTTGACGTACGCAAGCCGGAACTCGGCGAGCATGTCGGCGCCGATGCCGTCGGTGCCGAGCGCGACGGGATTGGCGAAGCGCGCCGGATTCGAATACCCGACCGAGTTGTTCATGTTCGAGCGCGGGTTGTGCACGATCGTGCCGCGGAGACCGTGGTCGGTCGGTAGGTGGACGCCATGGATGATCAGCCAGTCGTCGCGCGTGAGGTCACGGAGACGATCGGCCGCGGCCAGGTCGTCGATCCCCTCCGCTACGTGGATGTGGACACCGACGCCGTGACTCGCCGCGAGTTCGGCCGCTGCCGCCAGCGAATCGTCGGTGCAGGTGAAGGCGGCATGTACCCCGACCATGCCCTTCCCCCCTTCACGCAGGAAGCGGTCGTTCTCGGCCAGGCCGGCCGCGGCGCCCTGCGGGCCGTGCCGGTCGGTGATGCCGTAACACGTATTGACCCGTACGCCCACCTCACGGCAGGCGTCGGCAATGACCGACAGCGAGCCCTCGATCGCGTTGGGGGACTCGTGATGGTCGACGACCGCGGTGCATCCGGCTTCGAGCGCCTCGAGCGCGCCGAGCTTGGCGGACCACTCGATGATTTCGAGGTCGAGCGCGCGATCGAGTCGCCACCAGACGTTCTCGAGGATCCCGAGGAAGTCCGATGGAACGGCGGGCGGTGGCGGCATCCCGCGTGCGAGCGCGGAGTACAGGTGGTTGTGGGCACAGACGAGGCCCGCGGTCTGGCCAGGTCCCGGTTGTATGCCGCTCGCGCCGGTCGCCACGTCAGCGATCATCTCCGCACTCACGTCCAGGCCGTCGCCCGTTCGCGATTGGCCTCGTTGCGAATCGGCAGCTCGTTGTGCCATTCGCCGCTCTGCTGACGGATCGCCGCGGCGACCGCACCAGCGGTCGGCACGAGACCGATCTCGCCGACACCCTTCACGCCGTACGGCGAGTTCGGTTGCGGGGCCTCGACCAGAATGACGTCGACCGGCGGCATGTCTTTCGGGCGGATGATGTCGAGGCTGCGCAGCGTGGTGTTGACCGGGAACCCGTTCTCGTCGCACGGAAAGCCCTCGCTCAGCGCGTAACCGAGGCCCATGTGCACGGCCCCCTCGATCTGGCCCTCACAGAGCAGCGGGTTGACGGCCCGTCCGACATCGTGGGCGGCGACGACGTTCTCGATGTCGCCGGTCTCGGGGTCGATGACGACCAGCTGAGCTGCGTAACCGAACGTCGAGTGGATGATCGGGAACTCGACGTCGTCGCTGAGCGAGTTCGTCCAGTCGACGCGGTACTCGCCTTCGTAGTCGATGCCGATCGCGCAGCCATCTGCGCGGGCTGCCTCGCATGCCGCCTTGACCGACCCGGCCCCCATCAACGTGCCACGGCTCCCGGTGGTCTGGCCGTTGCCCAGTTCGCGCGTCGTGTCGACGATGACCTCGATGCGCTCGGGGTCGATCCCGAGTTCCTCGACCGTCACCTGGAGTACCACTGTGTGTACTCCCTGGCCCATCTCGGTCCAACAGTGCCGCACCTCGACCGTGCCGTCGGGGCGGAAGCGGATGACGGCACGCGCTACCTCGTTGAAACCGTTGCCGAGTCCCGAGTTCTTGAGCCCGAGCCCGACGCCGACCGACTTGCCGGCGGCAACCGCCGCGTCGTACGCCGGCTTCACCGCGTCGAGACACTCACGGGCGCCCTTGCAGCCGTCGTCCATCTTCTGGCCGGGGCCCCATACCCCGCCTGGCGTGACGACGTTTCGTGAGCGGATCTCCCAACCGGAGATACCGACCTGCTCGGCGAGTCGGTCGAGCACGCCCTCCATCGCGAACTGCGCCTGGTTGGCGCCGAACCCGCGGAAGGCACCGCACACGGAGTTGTTGGTTCGCACGGCGACGGCCTCGATGTCGACATTGTCCATCAGGTATGGACCCGTGGCGTGTCCCGCGGCGCGTTCGAGCACCTTCATGCCGACCGATGCGTATGGCCCGGAGTCGCCGAGCATTCGCGCCACGACGGCGACGACGTTGCCATCCGCGTCGCACCCGGCCCGGTAGTGCATGCGGATCGGGTGCCGCTTCGGGTGCATGATCAGCGACTCTTCGCGCGACAACGTGAGCTTCACCGGACGGAGCGTCTTCCACGCGGCGAGCGCGGTGTGCGCCTGGTTCGACATGTCCTCCTTGCCACCGAACGCGCCGCCGTTCGAAACCAACTCGGTCGTGACGCGATCGATGTCGATGCCCAACATCGCGGCAATGTCGTCGCGGTCGTCCCAGATGCCCTGACCACCGGTGTAGACGTAGAGCGAGTCGGGCTCGTCGGCGCCATCGCTGACCGTCGGCACGGCAAGTGTGGATTCCGGCTCGAGGAACGCGTGCTCGATGCGTTGGGTCTGGAAGACCTCGTCGACCGTGTACGCAGCGTTCGCGAGCGCGGCTTCGGCGTCACCGCGTGAGTACGTCGAGGTCGACAGCGTGTTGCCTTCCAGTTCCCAGACCGCCGGGTCGGGCGAGTCGACGACGCGCACCGGGTCGACCATCGGTTGCAGTACGTCGTAGTCGATCTCGATCATGGCCGCGGCGCGGCGGGCGGTCTGGCGATTGTCGGCCACGACGACTGCGAGTACGTCTCCGAGATACGAGGTCCGCCCACCCTCGCGGATCATCACCGGCCAGTCCTTGTGGATGATCCCCACGCGGTAGTCGCCCGGGATGTCGGCCGCGGTGAGCACCGCGCGCACCCCCGGCTCGGCGAGCGCAGTGGAGGTGTCGATGCGCCGGATGTCCGCCCGGGCGTGGTCGCTCAGGCGCAGCGCTCCGTGCAGGCAACCGTCCGGGTTCATGTCATCGATGAACGGTCGCCGCCCAACCGAGAGGGATCGCCCTTCGTACTTCGCGCCTCGGCTGCCGATGCCCCCGGGCCGGACCGCGACCGGCACCTCGTCACGGGCGAGCGCCTCGACCGCGTCGAGCACCTTCGTGTATCCGGTGCAGCGGCAGAGATGCGCGCCGAGGTGGCGAGAGGCCTGCTCGCGTGTGAGGTCCGCACCGTTCTTGTCGATCAGCGACTTCGTGCGAACGACGATCCCCGGCGTGCAGAATCCGCACTGAAGTGCACCGCAGGCGGCGAACGCCTCGGCCATCCGGTCGACCTCAGCGGGATCGAATCCCTCGATGGTGGTGATCTCGGCACCCTCCGCCTTCTCCATCGACGTCTGGCACGAGATGCGGGCCTTGCCACCGATCAGCACCGTGCAGCAGCCGCACTGGCCCGATGGCGCACAGCCGTCCTTGGCCGAGATGATGCCAAGCTCCTCGCGCAGCGCGGCGAGCAGATGCGGGTGGTCGTCCGCAGCGGTGACAGTCCGCCCGTTGAGCACGAAAGCAGCCATCAGTCATCTCCTGTTTCGTCCGGTGCGACCGCACCCTTGCGGCTCGTGATCAGCCCGTACA
>JASJHI010000329.1:0-7627 GCA_033791105.1 Acidimicrobiia bacterium
CGCGAACTAACGCAACTCGACCGGCATCGCGGCCTGCGCACGGACATCGGCGTAGAAGTCGTTGCCCTTGTCGTCGACGATGACGAATGCGGGGAAGTCCTCGACGTCGATCTTCCAGACCGCTTCCATCCCGAACTCGGGGTACTCGAGCACCTCGACCTTGCGGATGTTGTCGAGCGCCAGTCGCGCCGCCGGCCCGCCGATCGAACCGAGGTAGAAACCGCCGTGCGATTCGCAGGAGTCGGTGACCGCCTTCGAACGGTTGCCCTTTGCCAGCATCACCATCGAGCCGCCGAGCGATTGGAACTGCTCGACGTACGAGTCCATCCGGCCGGCGGTCGTGGGGCCGAACGATCCGGATGCGTAGCCCTCCGGCGTCTTCGCCGGCCCGGCGTAGTAGACGGCGTGGTCGCGGAGGTACTCGGGCATCGGTTCGCCGGCGTCGAGGCGCTCCTTGATCTTCGCGTGGGCGATGTCGCGGGCGACGACCATCGGTCCGGTGAGCATGACCCGCGTGGTGACGGGCAGCTTGCTCAACTCCGCGCGGATCTCATTCATCGGGCGCGCGAGGTCGATGCGCACGGCGGGACTCGCCTCGATGTCCTCGGCCTCGAGCTCGGTCGACGTCACGTCCGGCAGGAAGCGCGCTGGATCGGTCTCGAGTTGCTCGAGGAAGATCCCCTCCTCGGTGATCTTGCCGAGCGCTTGGCGGTCGGCCGAACACGACACCGCCAACGCCACCGGGTTGGAGGCTCCGTGGCGGGGGAGTCGGATGACCCTCACGTCGTGGCAGAAGTACTTGCCCCCGAATTGTGCGCCGATTCCTGTCGTCTGCGCCAGCTTCAGCAGGGTCTGCTCGAGTTCGAGGTCGCGGAACCCGTGTCCTGCATCGGAGCCGGACGTCGGGAGATGGTCGAGATAGTGCGTCGACGCCAGCTTCGCCGTCTCGACGGTGAACTCGGCCGACGTGCCCCCGATGACCACGGCCAGGTGGTAGGGAGGGCACGCCGACGTGCCGAGCGACTGCATCTTGTCGAAGACCCAGGGCAACAGTGCCTGCTCGTTGAGCAGCGCCTTTGTCTCCTGGTAGAGGAAGCTCTTGTTCGCCGACCCGCCGCCCTTGGCCATGAACAGGAACTTGTAGGCGTTGCCGTCGATCGCCGACACCTTGATCTCGGCGGGCAGGTTCGTGCCCGTGTTCTTCTCGGTGTACATGTCGAGCGGCGCCATCTGGCTGTAGCGCAGGTTCGACGTCTGGTACGTGTCGTAGATGCCACGGGCGATCGCGGCTTCGTCGCCGCCGCCGGTGAACACGTACTGGCCCTTCTTGGCCTTGACGATGGCCGTCCCGGTGTCCTGGCACATCGGCAGGACACCACCGGCGGCGATCGCGGCGTTCTTCAGCAGGTCGAAGGCGACGAACTTGTCGTTGTCGGACGCCTCGGGGTCGTCGAGGATCGTGCGGAGCTGCGCGAGGTGAGCGCTGCGCAGGAAGTGCGCGATGTCGCGCATCGCCTCGGCGGTGAGCAGCCGGATCGCCTCGGGTTCGACCCGCAGGAACGTGCCGACCTCGGTGTCGAACGTCGTGACGCCTTCGGTCGATACGAGCCGGTACTCCGTCGTGTCGGCGCCGAGCGGCAGGAGTTCGGTGTAGGCGAAGGGAGGGATGTCGGCCATGGTTCCGAGCCTACGAGCCGGTTCGTCCCCCCATCGAACGGCCTCGGGGCTGCGTCAGGAACGTCGTTCGGAGGAAGACCGGACGCCATTGCGCAGGCCCGAGGTGCATGACACAATCGGCTTCTTTCCCATGGGGGGTAAGACCATGAAGTCTTCGACGCTGTGCCGACCTGCGCACTCATTCACTGGGCTGCTGGCGACACTCGCGAACGGTCGTTCTCATGGGCGGAAGAGGGAATCTGTCACCCGCTCGGCCAACTCATCTGGATCGACGAGACGTCGGGTCAGGGCCGCCACCGCTGTTGTCGTGGCCGGAGCCACGCTGCTCACCGTGACAGGGACGCAGGTGGTCGGTACAGAGGTGGCCGCGCGTCGGACCACTGACACCGGGTTTTCGAGACCGTTTTCCGGAACACCCTGGTTCGAGTACCTGGCGCCCACGCAAGCCACGCGCCCAGATCAGATCAACCAGCCGATCGGGCTCGAGAAGGCCGACGAAATCGCGCGGAAGTTGCGGCTGAAGAGGAAACATGTTCTCACGGTGGACCAGTTCGAACTCTTCATCACCGGCGGGGGCGCCCCCGGAAGCGGAAACGCTGATGACGCGGCGTTGGCGGACAGGAGTGTCCAAATATTCACCAACACCGTGGATCGCCCGTTGCGGTATCTCGACGAGCGCGGCGACCCGGTGGAGACGGTTCTCGCCAGCTACGGGCTCTTCGTGAACGATGAGGGTTGGCTCATGAGTCTGGCCAATCTCGACGCACCGACGAGAATTGCGAATGTGTTGTTGGAGCCCGGCGGCTACATCAATACGTGGTTTCCACCCAATGGTGCGACGCGTTCCTTGATCCAGCTCTACACGTCGGGATATACGCTCGAGGCCCTCTTCGGCAACTGGGCGCAACAGCGGTCCGGCATCCCGCAACTGGTGACCAACAGAAAAGGAGCCGTCAGAACAGAGGTCGGGATGTCGATGGCCCCGGCCCTGTGGCTGACCAACTTCGCGCTGCTCTACACGCTGCGGCCAGAAATCGCGGCGAAGATGCCCGCCTATTGGACTCCGATCCCTTCGCCCGTCGCCGACGCGATTCTGGCGAGCCCCACAGGTCAGGTGCTCTACCGGGAGTATGCGCACTACTTTCCATCGACAAGTTGAGGCGAGCGCCGCGCACAACTCATGAAAGACGAGGAGACCGTCGACTCGGCCGACGGCGTGGGCGGGATGTTCACCGGCGTGCCACAGCACGAGAATTTCCCGCTATTGAAGGACATCTTTCCGACGGTGCGAATGGAAGCTGCGGCAACTCCGTTTCCGTTCCCGGACGGGAGCCCGTGCGAACCGCCCGAGACGTACGTGTTCGGCGCGTGGTCACGGTCGAGCGAGGCGTTCCACGACGAGACCGACACGGTCGCACTCCTCGTTCTCCAGGACGGCGCCGTACGACACGAGCGGTACACCCTCACGGGCGGCCGCGACGTGCACTGGATCTCGTGGTCGGTCGCGAAGAGTTTCATCTCTGCACTCGTCGGCATCGCGGTGGCGGAGGGCGCCATTCCGTCCATCGAGGCGCCGATCAGCGACGTCGTTGCCGGGTTGGGCGGATCGGGCTACGACGGTGTCCGCATCGAGGACATCCTCCAGATGTCGTCAGGCGCAAGCTGGAACGAGGACTACAGCGATCCCGACTCCGATGTCTCCCGGCTCGGCGCGGTGATGAGCGGAGAGCTCACACTCGATGAACTCGTCACTTCGATCAGTCCCGACGTTCCACCCGGGTCACTGTGCCGGTACAACTCGGCGGACACCCAGGCCCTCGGCAGCCTCCTCGTCGCCGCGACCGGCACGTCGATCGCCGACTACATGCAGGAGAAGCTGTACAACCCGCTCGGCATGGAATCCCCCGGCTATTGGCTGACCGATTCCGCGGGTCGGGAGATGGCATTCGGAGGACTGCTGTTGACCGCCCGCGACTTCGCCAAGCTCGGCGAGTTGTACCGGCGTGGCGGCGAGTGGGACGGAGCGCAGGTCGTGCCGGCCCAGTGGGTCACGGCGTCGACACGGGCGGACGCACCGCACCTTGCCGCGGGTGCACCGGCCGGCGACACGACCGACATCGGATACGGCTACCAGTGGTGGCTGCCCGCCGGTGATCGCGGCGACTACACGGCGATCGGCGTCTACAACCAGTTCGTGTACGTCGACCCGGCGAGTCGTTCGGTCATCGTCAAGCTTTCGGCCAACCGCACGTATGGCACGACAGCGAGCGAGGAGAGCGACCGAGAGCTGGAGACGATCGCGTACCTGCGGGCGATCGCCGATCAGCTCACCAGAACGTCTTGAGCAGGAGGAGCGCCGACGTCCCGGCACAGATCGCCAGCACCGCCGGTCGCACGGCAGCCGGATCGAGGCGGCCGCGGACGTAGTGCGCGGTGACCACGCCGAGGATCACGCCCGGCAGCAGCATGGCCGCGAGCTCGAGCTGTCGCCGTCCGACCTCGCCGGCGATCCAGAGTGCGGTCACCGACATCCCGGCCCCGACGGCAAAGAACGCTGCAATCGTTGAACGCATGATCGCGGGATCGCTGTGTTGGTAGACGAGCGCCATCGGCGGGCCACCGACGCCGGTCGTGGTGCCGGTGAAACCCGAGGCGAGCCCGGCGGAGACGACAGCCGGATCGGTCGGCCGGAAATGTCGCCCGCTGAGCGATGCGGCGACCGCTCCCAGCACCGAACCGGCGACGAGGATGGTGAGGACGTCATCGGTCAGGGAGGCGGCGAGGAGCGCGCCGACCACCACCCCCGGTAGGCGGCCGAGTATCGCGAGCAGGAAGCCGCGCCCGTCAATGTGATGCCGGTCGGTCCACGCGATCGAGATGCTGAGCGGTACGACACAGATCACGATCGTGGCCGGGATGAAGTCGGGGTCGGCGAGCGCCAGCACGGGCGAGGCGAGCATGCCCAACCCGATGCCGACCGACGCCTGCACGGTCGAGCCGACGTAGACGGCGAGGATGCAGGCGATCGCCATGCCGAGCGAGAGCCCGAGCATCAGCCGTCGCTCTCGGGCCGTTTCGGACCCTTCAGGCGCTTGGGCTCGGCGTGTGCCGGATCCTTCGGCCACTGGTGCTTTGGATACCGCCCGGCCATCTCCTTGCGGACCTCTTTCCACGAACCACGCCAGAACCCGGGGAGGTCCGCTGTCACCTGGATCGGGCGGTCGGCGGGCGAGAGGAGGTGGAGCCGGATCGGGTGTCCACCGGCGGCCGGATGCTCGTCGAGACCGAACAGGTCCTGGACCCGTACCGAGACCTGCGGCTGATCGGAGCCGTAGTCGATCGGTGCCTCGCGTCCCGTCGGCAGCGCCAAGGCGGAGGGTGCGAGCGCGTCGAGTTCGCTGCCCTCGGGCCACGGGAGTTGCGATCGCAGCACCGTCGTGAGATCGAGACCCTCGAGATCGGCACGGCCGGTCGCACCCGGGAGATAGGGGGCGAGCCATTGGTCGAGCGTTGCGAGCAGCGCGCGTGATGACCAGTCGGGCCACGGCTCGCCGATGGTGCGATGAAGGAAACCGACGCGGTGTCGGAGGCTCAGCGCGTTTCGCGACCAGGTCAGCGCATCGAGCTTCGTCGCCCGCACCCGCGCCATCAGCGCGGCGGTCGTCGCCTCGCCGGGTTGTGGTCGGCCGACGTGACGGCCGAGCGAGAGCGCACCGAGCCGTCTGTCGTTCGTCTCGACGAGATCGCCGCGGTCGCTGTCCCACGCGATCTTGCGTTGCTCGGCGATCTCGTCTCCGAAGGTCGCGAACACGTCGGCCTCGTCGACCGCCGCACCGAGCCGAATGCGCGCCCGGTCGCGTCGCCCGTCGAGGTCGGCCGCGACCATGAAGGCCTCCTCGGCCATCGTGTCATCGGTCGAGATCCACGCGCCGCTGCCGCTGCGCAGCCGGAACTGGCCGGGCCGGCGGAGCGCGGCGAGCCGGTCGGGGAAGCCGAGAAGCAGCACACCACCGGTCGATCCGGGGTCGATCGAGTCGGGATCCCAGTCGACGCCCGCTCGGCGCGCAAGGTCGCGGGCGCGGTCGCGCAGCCGGCGCACCGCACCTCGATCGGCGAGATCGTGACCGGCGCTGCCGGCGAGTGCACCCACGCGCAATGCCAGGTCGACCGGCAGATCGTCCGGGCGGCCACGGAAGATGTCGCGCTCCTCGACGAGTGTTGCGACCGCGCATGCGAGCGAGGAGCCGGAGACGGCGACCATCCGAGCGAGGCGCGGATGCACCGGCAGACCGAGCATCCTGCGACCGAGCGGTGTGATCGCACCTCCGTGCCGCGCATGATCGGCATCGAGCGCGTGCAGGTCGGTGAGCAGTTCGCGGGCCTGCTGCATGGCTCCTTTGGGCGCCCGATCGATGAAGGCCAATTCGTCACCGGCTCCCCATGCGGCGAGTTCGAGTGCGAAACCGGCCAGGTCGGCCTGTGCGATCTCCGGCATCCGGTGGCGTGCCCGGCTCCCGTGTTCGATCTTGCTCCAGAGTCGGTAAGCGGTGCCGGGTTCGGTGCGGCCCGCGCGGCCGGCCCGCTGCTCGGCTGACGCGCGGCTGGTCGACACGGTCGTCAGCCGGGACATCCCGGTCCGCGCATCGAACCGCGGCTCGCGGGCGAGACCGGAGTCGACGACGATGCGCACCCCCGCGACCGTCAAGGAGGTCTCGGCGATGTCGGTTGCCAGCACGACGCGGCGACGGCCGGGCGGGGACGCGAGCAACGCCGCGTCCTGCTCCTCGATCGACAATGCGCCCGCCAGCGGGTAGACGTCGATGTTCGGGCCGAGGCTCGAGCGGAGCTGTTCCTCGACCCGGCGGATCTCGCCGATCCCTGGCAGGAACACGAGCACGTCGCCGTCCCCATCGCCGAGCGCGGTGAGCACTGCCGAGACGACGGCCGGCTCGATCCGCTCTTGGCGTACGCGACCCTTCGCCGGCGCCCGCGGCAACCAGTGGATGTCGACGTCGAACGTCCGGCCTTCACTCCGGACGACGGGAGCCTCGAGCACGCGGGTGAGCCCCTCGATATCCGGCGTCGCCGACATCGCGAGCAGCCGCAGATCGGGTCGGATCGTCGACGCGCTGTCGAGCGAAAACGCGAGTCCGAGATCGGTCGTCAGATTCCGCTCGTGCACCTCGTCGAAGATGACGCATGCAACACCGGGCAACTCCGGATCGTTCTGCAGCCGCCGCGTGAGCACACCCTCGGTGACGACCTCGATGCGCGCCCGCGGGCCGATTCGGCGTTCGTCGCGAGTCTGGTAGCCGACGAGCGCGCCGACCTCCGTGTTCGTCGTCGCCGCCATCCGTCGCGCCGCAGCCCGCGTCGCGAGGCGGCGGGGCTCGAGCATGACGATCCGTCGGTCGCCGAGCCATGGTTCGTCGAGCAGCGCAAGTGGGACGACGGTTGTCTTGCCTGCTCCTGGTGGGGCCACGAGCACGGCTCGACCCGACGACGCCAGCGCGGACCGGAGCTCTGGAAGTGCTTCGACGACCGGGAGGTCCGTCGGGAACCCGGACGATCCGGTGGACACGCGCTCAGCCGAGCGAGGGGCTGCCGTCGAACGGACCGGGATCGTCCGGGCCCGGGATCGTCGGCATCGACCAGTGCGTGAGTTCGGTGATCCGCTCGGCGACGGCGTGCCATTCGTGTGCGTGCCACCCCTCGGCGGCAGCGGCCAGGACGCCATCGACCCGCACGAGCACGAATGCGGGGATCTGCTCGATCGCCAGTGCCTTGACAGCGACGCGATCGGGATCGCAGAACACGAGATGACTGTCGGCGAGCGGTCCGAGGAATGCCCGCGCGTCGGCGGGACCGGCGGTCACGATGAAGTTGATGCGCACGTCGGCGTCGCGGAAGTGCTCGAGAATACGCGTCGCCGACCGCAGGATCCACGAGC
>JASJHI010000330.1:0-12349 GCA_033791105.1 Acidimicrobiia bacterium
CGGCCAACGGTTCCCCGGCTTCCTCGTAGTTTTGCTCGTGGTCGACTACGCCGACCTGACAGCGTTCTTGGAGATGGCGGCGGCGACGACCGCCGAACAGGCCGTACGATGAGCGAACCGGGTCGGGCGACGGACGACCACGTCGATGCGGAAGTCTCGAGCTTTTTCGATCCGTCGGTGCTCGACGATCCGTTCGACACGTACGCCGCAATGCACGAACAGTGCCCGGTCCATCGGCTTCCCGAGAACGGCCTCTACATGATCGCGGGGTACGAGGATGTCCGCGAGGCGCTCACCGATCCTGCGACGTTCTCGAGCCGGGGCGCGTCGCACAATGCTCGTGGTGCCGAGGCGCTGGCGACGATGGGGGCCATCATCGCCGAGCGTGGTTGGCTCATGCCGCCCGTGCTGCAGAGCGCCGACCCACCCGACCACACCGAGCACCGCAAGCTGCTCGGCCGGGTGTTCACGCCCAAGCGCGTGGCCGCGTTGACACCGCGAATCGACGAGCTGACCAACGACCTGCTCGACCGAGTCATCGAGCAGGGCACGATGGAGTTCGTCACCGACTTCGCGATCCCGCTGCCCGGCATCTTCATCTGCGAGCAGTACGGACTTCCGGCGTCGGAGTACCCGACGTTCCGGCGTTGGGCCGAGGCCACGATCGCGCCGGTGCAGCGCGAGCTGACGGTCGACGAGGCGCGTGAGGTCGCCGAGACGGTGGTCGAGTCGCAGCACCATCTGGCTGCGGAGTTCGAGCGGCGACGCGTCGAGCCGACCGATGATCTGATTTCGGCGCTCGTCCATTCGCATGACGATCCCGATGACCCGGCCGATCCGTTCACGGTCGAGGAGCTCCAAGGGCTGATGGCTCAGCTCGTTGCGGGTGGCTTCGAGACGACGACCGCCGCGCTCACGACCGGGATGTGGCTGCTGCTGCGGTACCCCGATCAAATGGAGAAGCTGCGGGCCGACCGATCGCTGATGCGCAACTTCATCGAGGAGAGCCTGCGCTTCGACAGCCCGGTGGCCGGCCTGTGGCGCACCACGACGTGTTCCGTCACGATGGCCGGCACCGACATCCCCGCCGGGTCGATGGTGATGCCGCGCTACGCCGCGGCGAACCGCGATCCGTCGGTGTTCGACGAACCCGATGTCTTCGACATCGAGCGTCCCAACGCGAGCGCACATCTTGCGTTCGGGCAGGGCCCGCACTACTGCATTGGCGCCGCGCTGGCGCGCGCGGAGCTGACCTCGGCATTCACCGCGATCCTCGACCGGATGGACGACATCCGACTTGCCGTACCGCTCGACGACGAGCCGCACGAGTTCAGCTTCTTCCTCCGGCCCTTCAAGCGGATGCAGCTCGCGTTCACCACGGTCGCCGCCGTCGGCTGATGCACGACTGGGCGACGCTCAATGCGGCGGTCATCGACGAGTTCAGGACGTACGGCGGACGAGTCGAGCGATTCGGCGACCTCCCGGTCGTGATCGTGCACGCGATCGGCGCTCGGACCCGGGAGGTGCGCGAGACCCCGCTGATCCCGGTCTTCGCCGACGAGGAGATGCTGCTCTTCGGTACCGCCGCTGGTTCGCAGAGCGACCCTGCGTGGTGCCACAACCTGCGAGCTCACCCGCGTGTCTCGGTCGAGTACGGCACGGAGTGCTTCGTCGCAGAGGTCGTCGAACTGTCGACCGAACGGGCCGAGCGCATCGTTGCAGCCCGAACGCCCGGCGCACCACAGCTCGCCGAGTACGTGGCGTCGGCTGCTCCGAGGCGCATCCCGGTCTTCTCGGTGTCCCGGGTATGAGTCGACGAGCCGGACGACGATCGTTCGGCTTGTCCGCTCGCAGCGCGGTCGTCCTGATCGGCTCGGTGCTCGCGGTGGGCGGTGGGCTCGCCGGCACTCGGTCAGACGCGGCCGACGCGCAGCAGTCGTCGTCGTTCGTGGCAGGCGAGTTCTGTCTGTCGGGGTCCACCGCCCAGTACCTCGGCACGCTGTTCGACTCCGAGCCGGGCGGCGTGATCGGCGCGGATTATCAGCGCACGACGGCACTCCCCGACGGTCGCGTGTTGTGGACGTTTCAGGACGCCCAGGTCCGCCTGCCGTCCGGCGCGATCACGACGGTGCACAACATCGGGGTCATTCAGGACGGGACGTGTTTCGGCGTTTTGATGAGCGGATCGGCCGCGGCACCGGAGCCGTGGCTCTTCGCCCGCAACTCCACGACCTACTCACACTGGTACTGGCCGCTCGATGCGGCGTTGGGAACCGACGGACGGCTGCACGTTTACCTCGCCGAGATGTTCGAGCGTGGCGAGACCTACCTCGAACTCGTCGAGCCGACCTCGACGGTTGTCGCGACGGTCGACGTCGACACGCTGGAGGTCGTGTCACTGGCTGCGGCAGCGAACAACTCCCCAGACCTGTACGGCTGGTCCATCGCCGGGGACACCGATCGGACGTACCTCTACGCGCAGTGCCATCGGCAATTCGGCTACGACCCGTTCATCGGCGGCTCGTTCGGCCACGACCTCGGGTGCGTGGCCGAGGTGACCGTGGCACGCGTCCCGGCAGGTGAGTTGTTCGCAAATCCCACCTACTGGACAGGCGCCGGCTGGTCGACGCAGTCAGCGGGTGCGGTCCCGGTGCTCGAGACCGCCGGCCGGATGGCGAACCCGACCGACGTGATCAGACGTAGCAACCGGTGGCTCGCCGTCACGAAGGTGGCCGACTGGTGGGGCCACACCATTCTGGTCGAGTCCGCGCCTCGACCGACCGGACCGTTCGAGACGATTGCCACCCTCACGGTGGCTCCGAAGTGCCCGCATGACTGCAACACGTACTACGCATCCTGGATCGCGGGCAACGACGGACCGACGTTGACGATCGGTGTGTCGAACAACCGATGGGATGGTGTGACGAGCCCGGTGTATCGCCCGAGCTTTCTCACCATCCCGACGCCGCCTCACCTCGTCTCACCCGCCGACCGCTGCTCGATCGGACACTGCGACTGATGTCGGTCCGCTCACACCACCGTCGCGTCGGGCTCAACGCGGGGTGAGGCCATCTCCGACGCGCAGCGTGCCCTCTTTGCCGACGGTCATGTAGTTGCCGAACTTGAGGCCGCTACCGAATCGATCGTCCTTCGGCTTCGACCGGTACTTCGCGAGGGTCGCCATCAGGTTGTTCTCTGGCCGCGCGCCAGTGCGTTGATCGGTGGTGATGATGAGGCACCGTTCGGCGGGTGACACCTGGACCAACTCGACTTCGTCGTTGCCGAGACCGCCGACCGTCTCCTCCGCATACGGAGCGAGCCCGTCGACGACGACATTCATGCGGAACCGATCCATCGGGACCGGCGTGTCGACGAGCGTGTTCAGATCGTCGAGCGACGCTCGGTTGGCGAGACCCACCTGCGACGCGGCGGTGAAGTTCTGCTTCGGCTGTTCGTGGAGCAGCTCCATCTGGGGAACCGGGAAGTTGATCTGCCATGGGTCGTGCGGCGCGACGAGTCGCACGTTGCGTCCGAGCACGCTCGAGAGCCACTCGGCCACCTCGTCGCCCTGATCGACAGCGTCGAACTCGTCGAGCACCCATCTCGCGCGACGGAGCGGGCCCTCCGATCGAGCTCGGTGTTGGTGGACGCCGTGGTCGGGATGTGTGAGCGTCAGCAGTCCCGTGTCCGGATCGAGGCTCGCACCGATCGATGCGACGTACGGGTTCAGCTTTTGTTCGACGAGTTCGCCGTCGGCCCAGATCGCGAACCGCCGGTCCCCGACGATGCCGAGCGATGTGATGTCGATCGAGTCGACGGCGACGCCCTGGCAGCTCTTGACGGGGTAGGTCCACAACTCGCGAACGACGGCCTGTGTCATGTGAGATTCCTCCTTCTCGGTGCTCGAGACCTCTGGTCGGGTCGACTTCGGTCGAATCGATCGGGTCACCCGCACAGTACGTTGCCCGGACGCGGCCCCTCGCTGCGGACGATCGGCACCACGCCTGGCCGCTACTTTGGGAACTGAGCCGCGGTCGTAGTCGGCCGCGCGGCATCGCGCACACGGGCTGCGAGTACGCGGAGGCTCGGAGCTGGGAGGAGATGCTGCATGGAGCAACACGACGATCGGGCCCGGACGACGGGCTTCGACCGAACATTGCAATCCACCGACGAACTCGCCGCGCACTACCGAGCGGCGAACCGCGGCGTGCTCGACAAGGAGACCGATCATCTCGACGACGGTTGCCGCGACTTCATCGCCGCTTCGACATTCGTCCTGGTCGGCACGTCCGATCGTGAGGGGCGCCAGGACGTCTCGCCGCGGGGAGGCCCGCCAGGCTTCGTAAAGGTGCTCGACGAGCGTCGGCTCGTGATCCCCGACTTGAACGGGAACAATCGACTCGACTCACTCCGCAACATCATCGAGCAGCCGCACGTCGGGTTGCTGTTCATCATCCCGGGACTCGGCGAGACGCTCCGGTTGAACGGACGTGCGTGCGTGACCATCGACGAGAGAGTTCTGTCGGTGTTCGACGGTGAGTTCCGCCGACCGGCATCGGCGATCGGGGTCGAAATCGAGCACGCCTACGTCCATTGCGCGAAATCGTTCCGTCGGGGCGGGTTGTGGACGCCGGACACGTGGCCGGAGGTCGATGGTCGACCGAGTGCGGGTCAGATCCTCGTCGACCACTCTGGCGTGGGCGATCGCCTCACGGGGCCGCAGCTCGAGGACATGCTCGAGGAGGGCTACGCCGCCGACCTCGCCGCCGACCTTCCGGGCTGATCGCGCCGGAGAGACTGCGCCGGAGAGACTGGGCGGGAGAGACTGGCGCCGGAGGGTTGCCTCGGAGGGTTCGGTCCAGAGGGATCTCGTCGTTGTGGCTACCGTGCCGAGATGGCGTTCGATTTCAGAGGCAGGTGTGCCGTGGTGACCGGAGCGAGTCGCGGAATCGGCGAGGCGATCGCGAGACAACTCGATCGCGACGGGGCGCGGGTCGCGCTCGTCGCGCGGAGTGCAGATCGACTCGAGGCAATCGCCGCCGAACTCGAGAATGATCCGCTGGTCATCCCGACCGACCTCTCCGAGGAGTCGTCGGTCGAGCAGATCTCCGCGGCGGTGCTCGGCGTCTTCGACGGGCTCGACGTGCTCGTCAACAACGCCGCGGTCGAACGGAATCAGCCGGCGTCGAAGGTGACCGGCGCGGCCATCGACGAGACGCTCTTCGTCAACCTGCGACAGGCCTTCATGCTGTGCTCGGCGTTTGCCAAGCCGCTGTTCGCGTCGCAGGGTTCGATCGTCAACATCTCGTCGACCGCGGCGACGGGCGCCGGCGGGACGCAGGGTGCGTATGCGGCGTCGAAAGGCGGTCTGGACACGCTGACGAAGAATCTGGCGAACGAGTGGGCGCCCAAAGGGGTCCGCGTCAACGGTGTCGCACCAGGGTTGATCGATACCGAGATGTGGGAGCCCACGTTCGAGCGACTCGGTGAGGACGCGGTCCGTGAGGGCTTGGCGAAGCGTGTGCCGCTGGCGCGTTGGGGAACCGCCGACGAGATCGCCAGCGTCGCGTGCTTCCTCGCTTCGGATCAGGCCAGCTACGTCACCGGCCAAACGGTCCGCGTCGACGGCGGCATGACGAACATCTGACACCGTCTGCTGGGCTCACGACGGGGTGTTCCCACTTGCCGCCCAAGTGGTTCTCGTACCGGATGCGGCCGTCATCGACGCATGGCCGGGTAGCCGTAGGCTCCCTCGATGCACACGGGAAGGGGTGACGCGGCTCGACGGGCAAGAACACGACGGCGGATCCCGGTCGTGGCGTCCACCACGGATTCGTCCTCTGGGTTCGAGATCGGGCCGGAGTTCCGACGCTTCAGCCAGGTCGACGACGTCTTCAGCAGATCTCGTTTCGATCCGGAGGTTCGCAGCGACAGGGCCGAGAAATTCTACTCGACCTACCGTCGTCCACTCACCGACTGGCGGGCGGCCAAGGGCTTCCAGCAGAACGACTATGCATTCCGCAACGCCACGTGGCACGTCGCTGATATCTTCGCCGAACTCCACGAAGGCGATGACCGACGAGACGGATTCTTGGATCCATTGTCGATGCTGCGCGAAGGCGCCGGGGAGGCCGTCGATCTCGGTTCACCCGAACGCGCCGCCGGAATCCTGAAGCACGCCGCAGTCGCCGCGGGGGCCGACCTGATCGGCATGGCGGCCTATGACCATCGCTGGACCTACACCGAGCGATTCTCGGTCCGGTCGGGCGGACCCAAACCGAACGTGTTGCCGGAGGGTCTCGACAATGTGATCGTGATCGGGCAGGCGATGGATTCGACGCTGATCGACACTGCACCGTCTGCACTGTCGGGGGCTGCGACCGGAATGGGGTACAGCCAAGACGCCGTCGTGTTGTTGACGCTGGCCCAATACATCCGCAACCTCGGCTATGAAGCTGTCCCATCGATGAACGACACGGCCTTGGCCATCCCGTACGCCATCCAAGCCGGCCTCGGCGAGTACGGCAAGCACGGCTTGGTGATCACCCCCGAGTTCGGCACCAGCGTGCGGTTCGGCAAGATCTTCACCAACCTCCCTCTCGCCCATGACCACCCGATCTCGTTCGGTGTCAAGGAGATGTGCGAGCTCTGCAATGCCTGCGTGAAGGGTTGCCCGAGCAAGGCGATCCCTGACGGCCCGCCGACCTCGAAGCGTCACAATCGATCGAACCTCGTCGGCGTCACCAAGTGGACGATCGACGGTGAGAAGTGTTTCGGATACTGGTCGAAGATCAACAGCGACTGCTCGGTATGTGTGCGTGTGTGTCCCTACACACGCGACTACACGAGCCGCTACAACCGGGCGTGGCTGCGACTCTCACGAACTCGGCTGCGCAAGCTCGCCCTCTGGATCGATGGTCGCCAGGATCGCGGCGGTCGACGCCGGACCGACGATTGGTGGCCGGCTCATTGATCGAGGGTGCCGCCGGCTCGGTCATGTCGTCAGCGTGTCGACGTCGATCCCATACAGGTCCGCGACATTGCCGCTGAGGATGGCGACGCGCTGTTCCTCGGTCAATGCGGCGGTGTGCTCGGCGAGCATGTCCTGCGACCACGGCCAGGTGGAGTCCGAATGTGGGAAATCGTTGGCCCACATCAGGCGTCGCCAGTTCATGTCGTTCGCCTGCCTGAACGCCGTCCAGTCGTCCTGGAACGTGACATAGATGTGCTCGGCGAAGTACTCCGATGGCAGTCTGGAGAGGTTGATGCCCGGCGCCATCCAGTTGCGGTGCCGGTTGTAGGCGTGGTCCATTCGATACATGTAATGCGGGACCCACCCGGCGTCGGCCTCGACACACACGACCCGCAGGTCGGGGAACCGCTCGAAGACTCCCCCGAACACGAGTGTTCCCATGATGTCCTGGATATCGCGGATGATTCCGAGGAAGCTGTTGAGGCGTGAACCGCGGGCCCGGAAATTGCTGCCGCGCGTGGTGAGGATGTGGAAGCTCAGCGGGAGCCCGAGGTCGATTGCCGCCTGCCAGAACGGGTCCCAGGCGGGGTCGTCGTAGTCCTGCTCGATACCGGGCTCGCCGGGCATCATCACGCCGCGGAGTCCGGCCGCCTTGATGGCCGCGAGGTCTGCGATTCCCTCTTCGACACTGCGCAGCGCTGTCTGCCCGGCGCCGAGGAGCCGGCTCGGAGCTTCGCTGCAATAGTCGGCGATCCAGCGGTTGTACGCGTCGAAGCACGCCTTCTTGAAGTCGACGTCGGAGTGATTGCAGACCACCATGCCGACCGTGGGATAGATGACCTCGGCCGAGACGCCGTCGCGGTCCTGGTCGGCGAGCCGAAAGCTCGGGTCCCAACCCGACCGGTGCAACTCGTCGAACATCACGCCGCTGACCGTGATCTCCTCGGCTGCCTTGCCCGCAGCAGCGACGAGCCCCATCGAGATGGGACGCATGTCTTCGACGATGAACTGGTCTCCCCGCACGGGATCGTTGACCATGCGCGGGGCGCGATCACGAAAGGCTGGGTCGATGTTGTCGACGTAGCAATCGGGTGGCTCGGTGATGTGTGAGTCGGCGCTGATGACGGGGAAAGGCATCTTCGTCGGAGCGACGGCAGGCTCGGCGATCGTCATGGCGGGGCTCCTGTGTCTGTGTGGTGTGCCCGAGGCCCCGGCTGTGTGCGCCGGTTCGGGCGTCGGCCGAACCAGCATCGACAAGATCTCGGTCTCGACATGGAGCGTATTGCCGGGGCCGTCGGCTCGGCGTAGCGAGCGCAGCATCGACGACGCGGCGGCCGTAGAGGACCGCCGGCCCGATGAGCACGGCGACGAGCAGGGTCCCCAACCCGACGGGTCCTCCGAGCGGTACAGCCACGATGAGGCAGCCGACCTCGAACCCCGTTCGTGTGACGGACTCGCGTAGTCCGGTCCGGTCGGACAGGGCGCTGGCGAGCAACTCCGGTGGGCCGGCGCCGAGCCTCGAAGCGATCATCGCACCGACACCGATGCCGACCAGCCCGATGGCGATCACTTGCAGGCCCACGCGAGCGACGAGCATGTCGGCGCGCTCGACACTGTCCAGGGCAGACAGCACGACCTCGATCACGAGGCCCGCGACAAGAGGAGCGAGCAGTGTGCCCACCCCCGGGCGACGGCCCATGGCCCATGCGACAGCGTTGATCCCGCCGAACGTGATCCAGATCGCGCCGCTGATCGGCAAGCCGGTACGTGAGTGGATCCCGGCGATGAAGGCATCGATGGGGCCTGGGCCGAGATCGTTCCACAGCAAGACTGCGATCACGGCACCGATGAGCGCCGCACCACCCACCAGCAGCACGAACTGCTCGACGATGCCGAGGGTGACTGACCTCTTGTTGGCGAGCGCACCAGCCCGACGGTGCGCGACGGCCGGTCGGTGGGGCGATTGCGTCAGGGTGTCGGAGTCGTACTCCATAGCGAGTCCTTCATGGGTCCGTGGGCTGTATGTCACCACGATGAACGTTGAACGGGGTCGAAGCTTGGAGGTCACGTGGGGAGATTCTGGAGAAGACCTGGGTGCGAGTCGGGCACCGTGTCGGCTCGCACCGTCTTTGCCGATCGGTGCGATGACCTGCCAACGTCGAGATCTCATGGGGCTCGTCTTCGGTCTGCTGACCTCGCTGTGCATCGGCGGGTCCGACCTGTTCGGTCGTCGGGTGGTCAACGCGCGCGGGCCGATCGTGACCGGCGTCACCATTCAGTTCGTGGCGATCTTCACCGCGCTCGCCGCCACGTTGATCGTGCCGAGCGTCTTCTCGTGGGGTGATGGACTGATCGGGATGTTGTCCGGGCTCGGACTCGGACTCGGACTGCTGTGGTATTTCACGGGACTTTCCCACTCCTCCTCGGCCGTCGTGGCGCCGCTCGTGGCGACCCTCAGCGCGGTGATCCCCTTCTCCTATGCGGTCGTGCGGGGCGCGTCACCGACCTTCGTCGCGCTGTTGGGCGCCCTCGTCGCATTGATCGGACTCGGGTTGATCACCGTGGGTGGTGGGCTGACGGATCACATCGGAGCAGGAGTCCGCTGGGGAGTTGCATCGGGCATGGCGTACGGGATCGGGCTGAGTCTCGCGATCGAGGTGAGCGACGCCTCCGGCTCGTGGCCGGCCATGATGCAACGAGTCTCTGCGTTCGCATTGATGGTGGTGGTGGCCGCGGGCGCGAAGAAGAAGCCAATTCCACCTCGGGGCCTTCGGCTTCCGGCAGTCGTGAGTGGGATCTTCGCCGGACTCTCCACCGTGTTCTTCCTACTCGGTCTCGACGTCGACCCGACAGCGGCGGTCGTCACGGCCTCGCTGTTCCCGGTCGTCACCGTGGTCGTCGGCCGGTTCGTCTACGGCGACGATGTCGTTGCCCGTCAAATCGGCGGTATCGGTTTGGTCGTTCTCGGAGTGATCGGCGTCGCGGCGGGCTGACCCCTTCGAACGGCCGGATCAGGACAGCGCCGAGACGCTCAACGCAGCCTTCGGCATCGAGGAATACCTCGCCTTGGTGCCGACCGGGACAAGGCCTTCTCTACGCTGGAGATCCTCGTCACCGAAGACGCCGGCTGACGGACGACACCACATCGAAGGTCAGGACGAACCCCATGCCCGTATTCACCCTCACGCGACACATCGCAGCCCCAGTTGAAAAGGTCTGGGCGGTGCTCGACGACTTCGGCGACATCAGCCGCTGGAGCCCTGGCGTCAAACGTTCTGAGCTCACCTCGGACGGGCCAGTCACCGAAGGATCGACCAGACACTGTGACTTCGCACCGCTCGGCGGCGTCAACGAACGCATCGACACCTACCTCCCCAACGAACGTATGGAAGTGAATCTCTACGAGACGTTCAAGATGCCGATCTCGGACGCGACAGCCGACTTCAACATCGCCGTCGACGGCGAAGGCACTGCGCTGACACTGCACTACCGATACGCGCTCAACCGGGTCGGTCGCATCGCCAAGGGGACGACCGACAAGCAGATGCGGAAGGGTATCGGGGGTCTCGTCGACGCTCTACAAGCCGAGAGCGAGCGCGTCGCGACCACCTGACCGAAGACTCCAGAACGGCCTCACAGAGGAGCGAAATGACCGAGCGACCCCCGAATATCGTTTTCATCCTGACCGACCAAGAGCGCCACTTCGCGTCATGGCCGACGGGCTATGAGCTTCCGGGCCGGCAGCGATTGCGCGATCTGGGCGTGACGTTCACCAACCACATGATCACCTCCAACGTGTGCACGCCGTCACGGTCGACGATCTATTCCGGGCAGCACATCCAGCGGACGACGGTGTTCGACAACGTCAACTTCCCGTGGTCCAACGACCTCCCGGCCGACATGCCCACCATCGGCCACCGCTTACGCGACGTCGGCTACTACTCCGCGTACCTCGGCAAGTGGCACCTGTCCCGCGCGCTCGACACCACCGATGTGTACGCCGGAGCGAACCCCGAGTTCGGCGACATCCTCGATCGGTACGGGTTCTCGGACTTCGTCGGGCCCGGCGACGTCATCGGGATGACGCAGGGTGGCTACCGCTCAGATGAGATGATCGGCGCCGCGGCGCGACGTTGGCTTCGAGTCCGCGGCCAGGATCTGGCAGCAGCTGAGACGCCATGGTTCCTCGCGGTCAATCTGGTGAATCCTCACGATGCGATGATGTTCGACACCGATCGGCCCGGTGAGGTCGTGCAGACCGCGGGACCGACGATGGTTCCGGTGGCTCCAGCGCCACCCTCAGCGCTGTACGGCGCGACCTGGGATCTCCCGTTGCCGGCGACACGCCACGAGGCGTGGGACGCCCCCGGGCGACCGGCCGCGCACCGCGAATACCAGGAGGCCCGCCGATACCTCACCGGGCTGATCCCCGACGAGGACGATCGGTGGCAACGATTCCAGGACTATTACCTGAACTGCATCCGCGACAACGACCGTCAGATCGCTGGACTGCTCGACGAACTCGACGACCAAGGCTTCCTCGAAGCGGCGGTCGTGATTCAGACGTCGGACCACGGAGAACTGGGCGGGGCCCACCAGATGTCCGGCAAGGGTGCGACGGCCTATCGCGAGCAGAACAACGTCCCCCTGGTCGTCAAGCACCCTGACGGCGCTGCGGGGGTGACGCGGGACGCGCTCACGTCCCATCTCGATCTCGTGCCGACGATCCTCGGCTGTACCGGGCTCGAGGGCATCGACACGTCCGAGCTTCCCGGTCACGACGTCACGCCGGTGTTGGCTGATGGGGTCGCCGCAGACGTTCACGCCGTCCGTCGAGCGACGCTCTACTCGTACAACATGTTCACGCTGCTCGACGCGGACTTCCTTCGTGTGATCGCGACGGCCCAGGTGAACGGGGAGAAGCCCGACTCGCCACCTCGATTCGACTTCACCAAACGCGGCGCGATCAGGAGCGTGTTCGACGGCCGGCACAAGTTCAGCCGCTACTTCGCTCCAACCGAGCATCATCGGCCCGAGACGCTCGAGGAGCTCACCAGCCGGAATGACCTCGAGTTGTTCGATCTCGAGAGCGATCCCCATGAGGCGAACAATTTGGCCGCCGACCCGACCACCTCGGAAGCGACGATCTTGCGGATGAACTCACTGTTGAATCGTCTACTGGACGATGAGGTCGGCGTCGATGACGGCAGCTTTCTTCCGACCGGGACGGAGCACCCCTGGGAAGTCGAGCGCTGGGATGTCTGACCTGGAGTGGCAGGAGTCGCCCTCGAACCACCCTTCATCGTGGGCGTAAGCTGCTGACATGATCTGGGCAACGCTTGCGCTCCTCGGTGTTCCGATCTGGCTCGTCGTCGG
>JASJHI010000331.1:0-5226 GCA_033791105.1 Acidimicrobiia bacterium
CCACCGCCGATCGACGACGAGATCGACGAGGAGCTCCGCGAGTTCGTCGAACGCCGGAAACAGGAACTCCCCGACACGTTCGAGTGAGCCCTGGACCCACTCTGGTCAAGCTCGCCGGCGTTCGATCTCGGCGGTGATGGCCGGGACGACCTCGTGGAGGTCGCCGATGACGGCGTAGTTGGCCTTCGTGACCATGTTGGCCTCGCGGTCGGTATTGATGGCGATGATCTGTTTGCTCGCCATCGCGCCGACCCAGTGCTGGATGGCACCTGAGATACCACACGCGAAGTAGACCTCCGGCGCGATTCGTGTGCCGGTCTGGCCGACTTGATCGGCGTGATTGCGCCAACCGTTGTTGGTGACCGCACGGGAACAACCCACGACGCCGCCGAGCGCGACGGCGAGTTCCTCGAGCGGTGCAAAGGCTTCCGCCGAGCCGACGCCACGGCCGCCGCCGACGACGACGGGCGACGTTGCGAGCGTCGCGCCGGCTTCGCGTTCGATGCGGTCGACGACGACCGAGCGGGCGAGCGCAGGTGCGATCGACACGTCGAGATCGGTGACAACGGGTTCTTGCGGCACGGATGCCGGCGCGACATCGAAGTGGTGGTGCGCAACGGTCACGAGATGGACGCCGCCCCCCATCGCCGCCCGCTCGAGCAGCGAGCCACCCCACCGCAGGCGCGTGAGGCCCAACCGATCACCGTCGACCTCCAGTTCGACGCAGTTCGCGGCGAACGGCAAGTCGAGCCGCGCCGCCGCGTTCGCGACGATCTCGTTGCCGCGGTCGGTGCCCGTCGCGACGATCATGACCGGTTCGATCGTGCGGACGGCTTGTGCGACCACGTCCCCCCACGCCTCTGGCCCGTAGTCGGACAGCACATCGTGATGAGCCTGATGGACAACCGTCGCACCGTGCGCGCCGAGATCTGCCGCGAGGTCGTCGCCGTCGGCGCCGATCGTCAGGGCGTGAACCTCGACGCCGATGGCGGCTGCGACGGAGCGTGCTGCCGTCATTGCCTCGAGCGTCGCCGGCGCGAGCGTCCCGCGATCATGTTCGGCGACCACCATCACAGCGGTCACGAGAGCACACCCAGTTCGCCGAGGACGTCGACGACCGCTGCCGCCGCATCCGGACCCTCACCGAGGAAGATGGTCGACGACTCCGTTTCCGGAGGTCGCTCCAACAGCTCCATGGTGAGCGCGCCGTCGATCACGTCGATCGCGGCGGCTTCGCTCGCGATGTCGGCCTTCTTGGAGGCGAGCCGGCCGCGCATGGTGGGATACCGGGGGAGGTTGATGCCCTCCTTGACGCCGACCACGGCGGGGAGGGGGAGGACGTACCGCTCGCGGCCCGCTTCGGTCTCGCGTTCGAGGTTGACCGAGCCGTCGTCGATCGCCAGTGCCTTCGCGCCGTTGACGACCGGTCGCCCGAGTGCGTGGGCGACACGGATTCCGACTTGGAACCCGCCCGAGTCGGCCGACTCGTTGCCGAACAGCACGAGGTCGAATGGTCCATCCGCCTCGAGTTCACCGATCGCCGTAGTGAGCGCGCGGCTCGTTCGCTGCGGGTCGCTTTCGTCGTCCTGGAGAACGAGGACTCCCCGCTGCGCACCGACACTCACCGCGTACCGCAACTGTTCCTCGGCCTCGGCGGGTCCGAGCGTGAGCACGATCGCCTCCCCACCGTGCTCCTCGACCAACTGTGCCGCTGCCTCGACAGCGCACTCCTCGTGCGGGCTCGTCGTGAACGCCAGGTGGGTCGTGTCGACGTTCTGACCGTCGTCGGTGATGTTGATTCGCGCCCCAGGCGCCGGCACCCGTTTCACACAGACGAGGATCCTCATCGGTCGCTCACGCCGGATCGGTCTTCATCCGCTCGTCGGTCGGATCGAACAGTGGCTGACCGCCGACCCTCGCGACACGGACAGGGAACTGCTCGTTCATGTAGACGACGCCGAGCGTGGTGCCCTCGATGGCGTGCTCGGGCGGGAGGTAGGCGAGCAGGAGGTATGAGCCGAGCGACGGTGCCGCGCCCGCGGTCGTCACCCTCGAGGGGCGGCCGTGGGCGTCGATGATCCGCTCGCCGTCGGACGTCACGATCGGCTCGTTGCCGCCGACCGGATAACGCGCGATCCCGGCCGCCGATGTCTGGTCGGTGATCTCGAGCGTGCACAGCGTCGCGACGGGATCGGTGTCCCGCGCCGCGAGGTAGGCGTCCTTGCCGATGAAGTCGGCGCTCTTCACCTTCGGCCGGGCGAGGCCGGCCTCGACCGGGTTGTATTCACTTTCGAGTTCGGCGCCCATCAGGCGGTAGCCCTTCTCGATGCGTCCGGTCACCGCGTAGACACCGAGCCCGACCGGGCGGATGTCGAACTCTTCGCCGGTGGCAGCGATGGAGTCCCAGACCCGCAGTCCGTGTTCGGCGTTGGTGTAGACCTCCCACCCGTTCTCGCCGACGTAGCTGATGCGGAACATCGTGCACGGCACACCGTCGATCAGCACCTCGCGCACGTGGCCGTACGGGAAGCCGTCCTGGGTGACGTCGTAGGGCAAGTGGTCGCCGGTGACGATCTTCGCCATCGTCGCCTGCGCATTCGGACCCC
The DNA here is from genome assembly GCA_033791105.1 of Acidimicrobiia bacterium. GTDB lineage: Bacteria > Actinomycetota > Acidimicrobiia > Acidimicrobiales > Ilumatobacteraceae > JASJHI01. The sequence goes on from JASJHI010000331.1 coordinate 2,607, forward strand.
AGACGCCGATCGTGCACATCCCCGACGTGCGGTCGGTGAACGTGACACTGCCATCGTCGGGCAAGTTGCGGGTGAACCAGTACCTGTCCCTTCCGCCGTCGAACGCACCGGTGACGACACGGAAGTGATCCTCTGCGAGCCGGAGAATCGTCAGGTCGGTGCGGAAGCCGCCGTCGTGGGTGAGCAGAGGTGTGTAGACCGAGCGCCCGACAGCCACGTTGACCGAGTTGACGGTCATGTACTGGAGGAAGTCGAACGCGCCGGGCCCCTCGAAGTCGAACTCGTTGAACGCCGTCAGGTCGACCATCCCCACCGCGTCACGCATGTGGAGATGCTCGGCGTTGGTGATCGGCGACCACCAGCGCGCGTCCCACTCGTGCTCGCGGGGATCGCATCGCCCCGAGTAGCGCTCGAGGAGATCCGCATTCGACTCGAACCACTGCGGCCGTTCCCAGCCGCGGGCGTCGAAGAACACCGCGCCGAGCGCCTCCTCCCGAGCGAAGAACGGGCTCCGGCGCATGTCGCGCTGGCTCTCCCACTGCTCGCGTGGATGCACGATGCCGTATGTCTTGTTGAAGTGCTCGGCGCAGCGGGCATAGATGTGGTGCTCGGTCTTCTCGTGCGGGTAGAAGCGGGCGATGTCCGAGCCATGTGGATCACAGATCCGCGGGTAGCCGTAGGTCATCCACTCTGCGATCAGCTGGGCGATCCCAGGACCCTCCTTCACCCAGACCGCTGCGGCCGACCACAGATTGCGCACCTCTGGGGTCTCCCCGAGTACGGGCATCGCGTCCGGTGTCAGCGACAGCAGGCCGTTGATGGCGTACTTGATCTCGGCGTCGCCGAGCATGTCCATCAGCTCGATGGCCTCTTCCATCTGCGGGTCGAAGTCGTCCTGGGTCAGCGGCAATTCGGTCGGCGACATCGCCGCCGCCTCGATCGACGGAATGTCGTCGGGGTGATGAAAGATCGGACGATGGGCGTACGAGCCCACTTCCATCGAGCCCGACGACTGGCGCTCGTAGCAGAACGTGTCCATGTCGCGCACGATCGGATAGGCGAGCTCGACATTGCTCTCCTGGAGGATGTCGATCGGACCCACGTCGGCCATCTGGTGTACCGCCGGGGTCAGCGGGATGTTCGCGCCTGCCATCGCCGCGATCCGCGGGCTCCAGACGCCGCACGCGATCGCGACGTGTTCGCACTCGATTCGCCCCTTGTCGGTGACGACCGCCGACACCGCGCCGGCTTCGGAGACCTCGAGATCGAGCACCTCGGTGTTGGCGAACACGCTGAGTGCACCCGCGGCGACCGCCTCGTCGCGCATCAGCGTGCCCATCTGGAGCGAGTCGGCGACCGAGACGGTCGGTGTGTAGAAGCCACCGAGGATGATGTCCTCGGTGATGAACGGCACCATCTCCTTGATCTCTGCGGGCGTGACGAGCCGGGCGTCGATGCCGAAGGCCTTCGCCGACGTCATGCGGCGGTTGAACTCCTCCATCCGGGCCTCGTCGCGGGCGACCTCGATGCCGCCGCACTCGTTGTTGACGCCGTACTCGATGTACTGCCGCTGGCTCTCCAGTGTGAGCAGCGCCATCTCCTTGTTGTGATCGGTGGGAAAAATGAAGTTCGACGCGTGACCGGTCGAGCCGCCTGGGTTGGGCAGCGGCCCCTTCTCGATGAGCACGATCTCGTCCCACCCGAGCTTGGCGAGGTGTCCGACCAGGCAGTTGCCGACGATCCCCGCGCCGATCACGACGCAGCGCGCGCCCGCGGGCAGCTCACTCATACATCCTCATCTCGATTGCTCCATCCTTCGACGATCCGTGATATATCATCAAAGTATCACAATCATGTCGTTGAGTTCGCAGGCCTTCGTCGAGATCCGCCGGATGATCATCCGGCTCGAACTCGCGCCCGGTGACGCCGTCCGCGAGGACGAGCTGGGTGTGCGTCTCGGGATCGGACGAACGCCGATTCGGGAGGCGCTCCAGCGGCTCGCCCGGGACCAGTTCGTCACCGTCGTCCCGCGCCGCGGCATGTCGGTCTCGACGATCGAGCCCGCCGATCTCGCGCTGCTGTACGAGACCCGGTCGGTACTCGAGCCCTACGCCGCCCGCCTCGCATGCCTGCGCGGCGGATCAGAACACTGGCTGAAGATGCGTGACGTGCTCTCCGTGGCCGCGGGTTCCGTCGACGACGACGAGTTGCTCTCCGTCGACAGGCGCTGCCACGAGATCGTCTGGGAGGCCGCGGGCAACCGCTTCACGACCGACACGCTCGACATGCTCTACGCCCACAGCGACCGCGTCTGGCACATGTATCTCGCCGACGTGGCCGACACCCGCCACGCCGTCGTCGAGCACGCCGAGATCCTCGACGCGCTCGAAGCGGGTGACGCCGAGCGCGCTGCGACGCTCGTCGAGGCGCACGTCCGCTCGTTCGACGACGAGGTGCGATCGGCCGTCGAACGCAGCCTCACGCCACCGCTCGCGAGAGTGGACTGAACGCGACCGTCGCGGCCGGAACCGACCGGTCGTGGCGTCGGCCCGGGCTCTCGGACTCAGATTCTCAGGACGCCGGGACCTTCATCAACATCAGCTGACCGGATTCGCGCTTG
>JASJHI010000332.1:0-6489 GCA_033791105.1 Acidimicrobiia bacterium
AGTGCTCGATCTGGCGTGCGGCACGGGGGTCGTCACGCGCGCAGCCGGCCCGGCGATCGGCCCACGCGGTCAGATCGTGGCCTCGGACCTCAACGAAGACATGCTCACCGAGGCTCGCCGCCATGCTGTCGCAGGGCCACCGGTGGAGTGGCGCCGAGCCGATGCGGCCGATCTCCCTTTTCAGAGCGGAACGTTCGATGCGCTGTTGTGTCAACAAGGCCTGCAGTTCATTCCCGCCAAGGCCGACGCCGTCGCGGAGATGCGGCGGATGCTTCGACCGGGTGGTGTCGCCGCCGTCAGCGTCTGGCGTGCGGCCGAACACAACCCATACATTCGCGCGTTGGCCGACGGGCTGAGTCGCCACCTCTCCCCTGATGCGGGACAGACGATGCTCGCCCCGTGCGGATTCGGGGATCGCGGGGCCCTCGCAGATCTGTTCGTCGCAGCCGGATTCGCGGCGGTCGATGTCCACGTCGTCACACTCGACCGCGAACCGATCGATGCGGAGGAAGCGATCGGCGGCAATCTGGCGGCGCTGCCGATCGCGGAGCAGGTCCAAGCCATGGATCCCGGGGCCCGTGCTCGGATGATCGGTGGCATCGCCGACTCGCTTGCCGACTACATCAGCGGTGGGCTGCTGACCTCGCCGAACAGCGCTCACGTCGCAGTCGCTGTCGCGTAGTCGCCGATGAGCGTCTCGGCCCCCGAGGTCGCGGTAGCGACCCAACTGGTCTGCCCCCGCCTGCGCATCGGCCCGCGAGCCGATAGCGATCAGCATTCTGTCGCGCCGGCCTGTGGTGGAGGCTCGGATGAGCAATCTTTCCAGAATCCCCTGCCGAGCGGGTCAGACGGCCTCCGCGCCGCTGTCAGCGTCATCGGTAGCCGCGCGCCGGCGACGCTTCCAGACGCGTCGGGCGATCAAGAGCGCGGCGATGACTCCGATCGAGATCAGCCGGGCAGATCGCGGCATGTCGACCAGCAGATCGAAGAGTCCACCTCCGAGGAGCACGAACAGGAAGACGCCGGGGACGATGCCGATCCCGGTGCCGATCACGAAGTTGCGCTGGGAGACCTTCGAGACGCCGAGCAGCCAATCGGCCGGCGGCAACTGTCCGAACACGACGCGCAGACCGACGATCGGCATGACGCCTCCCCGCTCGAGATAGTCGTCGTATCGGTGCATTCGTTGCGGGATCCGGGCCTTCACCCAGTCGCGGGCGAACCATCTCGCGAAGGCGAACGCAATGAAGCTCGCCCCCATGTTGCCGATCCACGACAGCGCGATCGCCAGCGGGTAGGGCCAGACGATCCCGGCCGGCACCATGTAGACCACACCGGGTACTCCGAACGGTTGCGTGCACCACATGACCAGCACGAAGATCACCGGTCCGAGCACGCCGGTCTCGGTGAGGACCTCCTCGACGTTGCCCTCGCCGGTCACCCACCCGTAACCGCCGAACGCAAAGAACGCCACCGCGGTCGCGACGAAAGCGATGAGGGCGACGACTCGGCTGTTCAAAGTCTCGGGTGACCGCTACGAGAGGTGCGTCCAGCTCGTGTGACCGTCGTCGAGCAGGCCGGCGCTCGAGCGGTAGCACGACTTCGACACGAATGGGTCGATCTCCTTCGCGCGACTCCGGCACAACTCGGCCTTGAACGAGCGAGCCTCCACGACGGCGGGATCGTCCCCCGCGGCAAGCGCCAACAGGTCGATCACGTGGAGCGCGAGCTGAGTGTCTCCCCGGGCGCCGAGCTGGCGGGCTCGGTCGAGGACGAACTGCGGATCAGCGATCGCGGAAAGGACGGCCGCCGCTGCCTCGGCCTTCGGTGCGGGGTGCAACGTGGTCGGGTTTCGATCCCACCAGCCGTTCTCTTCCCGGTACAGATCGCGCACGATGTAGTCGGGGGCACCATACGTCGGCCGCATCCACGGCTGGTCGAAGAGATCGGCGGGGTAGGTCATGTGGGCGACGATTTCGGCCTCGTCCATGCCCTCGTTCATGCGGCGCACGACCTCGTCGCGCAGCCAGCGCAGCGCCTCGGCCGTCGCGAGCAGTTGCATCCGAATGTGGTCGCCTTCGATCATCGGGCCGAACTCGGTCATCAGGCGGGTCGCGCCGAGGGCAGCGAGCCGCTCGAGTGTCTCGGCCCAGCGGATCGTGAACCGCTGTGTTCGTAGCGGTGTGCCGATGTTCGGGATCGTGAAGCCGGGCGTCGCCGCGCCGCCGCACAGCAGGCCGTCGTCGGGGAACCAGAGTGCGATCGCATCGTCGACCTCCGACGGCGCCCAGATCAGTTCGATGCGCCGCGCTCCGTCGACGAGTGCCATCTGTTCGGTGAACGTCTCGGTCGGGTCGTGGAGGCGAAGACCCGTCGCAAGGACATCGAGCGGCACGGGCTGCCGCGCAGGGAACTGCACCGATGCCATCCGGAGCTGGAGCTGCTCGGTCTCGCGGTAGCGGGCGTACCGGCGCAGCACGTTCTGATGCGCGACCAGCCTGGCCGGTGGATCGCCTCGTTCCTCGTTGTGGGCTTGCCATACGTCGACCGCGGCGTTGTAGCCGTGATGGCCGTGGCTGTAGACGATCGCGTGAACCGGAGCATCGGTGTGCTCGCGCAGTGTGGCGATCATCCCGTCGGCGTGTCGATAGCCGCTGGCATCGAGAACCACGACACCCGCGTCGGTCTCCGCGGCGAGTGAGTTGCCCTGGCCGGGCAATACGACCAACCCTTCGCCGAGCACGCGCCCGGACAGCTCGCCGGACAGGATTCCTGTGCCGGCAGCTCTCTTGTTCGGATCGGCCATCTGAGTCCCCAGTCGTCGTGTCGCCTCGGCAGCCTTCCACAGCCAGGATCTTCGATCGAAGGCGCAAGCGAGCTACGCGTCCGCTCGTGCCCCTCGGCCTCACCCAGATGTTCGGTCGGTCAGCGGATGGAGGACCGCATTGATGATCCAGGCTCTCGTCGACTCCTAGTCTGGGCCCGTGCCAGTCGATACCACCGCCCCCCGGACGATCGACGAGTTGCCGACGCCGAGCCTGCTCGTCGAACGCTCGGTCTTCAACGCCAACGTCACCGCGATGTCGGCCGCGCTGCCCGCGGCAGCACTTCGACCGCACGTGAAGGCGTTCAAATCGACAGCGATCGCGCGGATCCTCGCCGACGCCGGGCACCACCATTTCTGCGCCGCAACGATCCGGGAGCTCGAGGGCCTCGCGGCAGCAGGTCTTGGAACGGACCTGCTGCTCGCCAACGAAGTGCTCGACGCCTCTCGGCTGGGCGCGCTCGCCGAGGACGGCCATCGGATCACCGTGGCGGTCGACTCGCCGGAGACGATCGACGCGGCAGCCGCGGGTGGCGTTCGCGAGGTGCTGATCGACGTCGAGGTCGGGATGCCACGATGCGGGTGCTCGGCTGCCGACGCCGGCCGCATGGCGGACCTCGCCCGCGCCGCCGGCCTCGAGGTGCGCGGGGTGATGGGCTACGAGGGCCACTTGATGATGGCCGACGCCGAGAAGAAGCCGGGTGCCGTCGAGGCGTCGATGGCCAAACTGCTCGCCGCGCACGAACTCGTGGGCGGCGACGTCGTTTCCGGCGGCGGGACCGGCACGTACGACATCAACACGTGGGTCACCGAGATCCAAGCGGGCTCGTACTGCCTGCTCGACACCGACTACGCGCAGCTCGACAGTCCGTTCGAGATCGCGATCTCCGTACTCGGCACGGTCATCTCGACGAACAAGAAGGGCTGGGCGGTCACCGACACCGGGCTCAAGTCGTTCGGCATGGACCACGGCCCACCGTCCTGGCCTGAGGGCGAGCTGCTCTTCTGCGCTGACGAGCACGCCACGCTGCTCGACCCGGACGGCACGCTCGCCGTGGGAAATCGGGTGCGGCTCCTCCCCGGCCATCTCGACCCGACCGTCGCCCGTCACGAGGTGATGTGGGTCGTCGAGGGCGACGATGTCGTCGACTGCTGGCCGATCGACCTTCGCCACTGGTAGCGCCGACGATTCGGCACCTGGGTCTCAGCGACATGTGTCGGTCCTTGTCGTGGCGCAGCCGTATTCGCCGACACAAATCCGGGAACCGCGGGTGGAATCGGTCTCGTCAGGGGACGAAAACGCCGTGGATGGGAGGCTCGTCGTCGGTCTCGCCGGCCATTGTCTGGACGAGTTGTTCGATGCCGTCGAAGCCGGCGGTGCGGCGGGCGAGTTCCTCGAACGGGAAACGACGTGAGACCAGGAGGTCGATCGCTGCCTCATAGTTGGCTTTGTCGACGCCGAGGGCGCCCTGGACCTTGATCTCCTTGTAGACGATCAGGTCGGGGTCGAAGCCAGGCACATCACCGGCGCCGCGAGTGCCGGCGAGCACGACGGTGCCGCCGGGACGCACGAGACGTAGCGCCTGACCGGGCGCCGTCGGCGCCTTGGCCGTGACGTCGACGACGATGTCGGCCAGGCCGCCGGTCGCATCTTTCAGCGCCCGGATCGGGTCGGTCTCGGCAACGTCGACAGCCAGGTCGGCGCCAAAGCGTTCGGCCTCGGCCAACCGGGGCGCGTCGCGTGGGCCAAGGCCGGTGATCATCACGAACTCGGCGCCGGCGCTCTTCGCGGCCGCGGTCGCGCTGAGTCCGCGGATGCCGGGGCCGAGGACGACCACGACGTCGCCGGGCTGTGTGTTCGGCACCTCGACCGCCCACCGCATTCCCGCGCCGAGCGGGTTGAACAGCGTCGCCACGATCGGATCGAGCGAGTCGGGAATCGGCAGCAGCAGCGAATCGGGGGCGAGGTAGAGGTGTGAGGCATAGCCGCCCCACAGTCCTGCGCCCTTCTCGACGTCGATGAAGCCGTACATGTCACCGAGGCCGTGGGTGCGGCAACGACGGTAGGTGCCGGTGGTGCACGCGTCGCAGGTGCCGCACGACATGAAGACCTCGACGGCGACACGATCGCCGATGCCGACGCCCCATCGCTCGAGAGCTGAGGCGCCCGCCTGCTCGACGACGCCGACGACCTCGTGGCCGGGGACGAACCCGTACGGCGCTGGGAGGTGGCCGGTGTATTCCTCGTGGTCGGTTCCGCAGAGACCGCACGCCTCGATCCGCAGGATGCCGTCGTCGGCCCCCACGGTCGGCAGCTCGAACGCCCGCGGTTCGAGTTCACGGGGGCGGTTGAGGACCAGGGCAGTCGCGCTCGTCATCTCATGATCCTCCTCGATCGCTCTTGGGCCGAAGGCTCGCGCTCGCCTGGGTGAGCACGTCGATGCCACGGTTGGTGGAGACCTGGAGCACCGCTCCGCCCTGGCCGTCGAGCCACTGCTTGGTCGTGATCTCATCGCCTGGCCACACCTGATCGGCGAAGCGGCCACGCAGCGAACCGAAGCGCGAAACGTCGCCCTCGCACAGCCCGCCGAGTACCGCTCGCCCGACGAAACCGAATGTGCAGAGGCCGTGGAGGAACGGTCCGTCGAAGCCGGCCTTGGTGGCGAAATCGGGGTCGATGTGCATCGGGTTCGAGTCTCCCGACAAACGGTAGATGGCGGCCTGCTCGGGACGTACTTCGAGCGTCGTCACGACGTCGGGCTCGCGGTCGGGGATCACCTGCTCGTCACCGGAGACGGGCCCGCGCTCGCCACCGAAACCCCCTTGCCCGAGCATCACGAGCGAGGTGTAGACACTGAAGATCGGGCCGTCCTCGTCGCTGGCGATGCCCTCGACCCCGACGACCGCCGACTTCTCCTTGTCCCACACCTCGACGACCTTGCCCTCGAGCGTGATCGTGGCCTTGGGCGGCAGATCGCGGAACAACGTGATGCCTTGCTCGCCGTGCAGCAGCCGGGTGAAATCGAGTTCGACGACACCGGCGAGGCCGACGAGAGCGTTCATCCCAGGGATCACGGCGTAGGTCGGCAGCACGGCCGGGCCCTTGCGCTCGTACACGAAGTCGAGTTCGCCGTCGGGACGAGCCCCCACGCCGAGGGCGTAAACGATGGCGTCGCGCTTGGTCCAGCTGAACTCCATCGGCGCGAACTCGATGCCGACGATGTCCGACGAGAGGGGTTGGAGGGCCATGGTCAATCTCCCTTGAGACGAGAACCGAATTCTACTATCGGCAAGACTCTAGAGCCGATCGGAGATGAAACAACTACGGACCGCTACTCGAACAGATCGGGCTGCGCGTCGACGAACACCCGCTTCATCGCTCCCGCACCCGCAGAGGCTGCGATCTCACGAGCCAGTTCGACCGCCGCGACGAGACTCGCACCGGGTTCGACGAGCCGGTCGACGAGGCCCAGCCGGGCCGCCTCGCCGGCCCTGATGATGCGCCCCGTCAGACACAGATCGCGGGCCACCGGTTCGGACACGACGGTGGTCACGAGGTCGAATACTGCGGGGATCGCCAGCTTCACCTGCGGCTGGCCGAACGTGGCGTCGGAAGCCGCGACACGGAGATCGCACATCAGCGCGAGGTCCATGCCCCCCGCCAC
>JASJHI010000333.1:0-2585 GCA_033791105.1 Acidimicrobiia bacterium
ACTCGTCCTGGAACCGCAGGTGATCATCTGCGACGAACCTGTGTCGGCACTCGACGTCTCGGTGCAGGCGCAGATCCTCAACCTGCTCGAGGACCTCAAGGCCGAGTACGACCTCACGCTCGTCTTCATCGCGCACGACCTCGCCGTCGTCAAGAACATCAGCGATCGCGTGGCGGTGATGTATCTCGGCAAGATGTGTGAGGTCTCCGAGGCCAACGATCTCTACGACCATCCGGCGCACCCCTACACCAAGCTGCTCCTCGGCTCGAGCCCGATACCCGACCCGACCGTCGAGCTCGACTACGACTCGGTCGACGAGAATGAGCTGCCGTCGCCGATCGACCCGCCGAGCGGCTGCCGTTTCCGGACGCGCTGTCCGCTTGCCGACGACATCTGTGAGCGCGTCGAGCCGCAGCTCGAACAGGTCGGCGACGACCATTTCGTCGCCTGTCACCATCCCCTCGAGACATCGGTCTCAGGATGGTCCGAACGCGAACGGGAGGTGGCGGCAACCTGAACCCTCCGGCTTCCGACCCAGACGGCGGTCGACGATCACACGCGTCGAACCAGATCGAAGCAAGCTGCCGGGCAACCGGCACCCACTCAGCCAATCAACATCAACGAATCACATCGGGGAGAACAACGAACTCATGATCCGAAATCGCAGAACCAAACTGCTGGCCGCGGGCCTGGCAGCTGTGTTCATCGTGGCTGCCTGTGGCAGTGATGATGGGGGCAGCGACAGCACCGACGGCGGCGGCACCGACGCGCCCGCCGAGACCGAGGCGCCCGATGGGACGGATGCGCCCGATGGGACGGATGCGCCCGATGGGACCGATGCGCCCGCTGGGACCGATGCGCCCGCCGACGAGGGCGTCGAGGCCGAGGGTGACGTCGACACCGAGGTCGTCGAAGAGGAAGCGGCCAGAACGTCCGGCGGTGACATCATCATCGGCCTCGAGTCGGAGGCCACCGGTCTCCGACCGTGGGAGGACGTCTGCTCGGCGCCGTGTTACAACATGATGCTCTCGGTCTACGACCTGCTGCTCGAGGCGCGCCTCGACGGCACCTACGGCGGCTGGTTGGCCACCGACATCACACCGAACGCTGAGTTCACCGAGTGGACGATGACCGTGCCGGAGGGCGTCGTGTTCCACGACGGCACACCGTTCAGCGCGCAGACCGTCGCCGACATGTTCGTGGTCCAGCAGACCGGGGCGACTTCAGCGGGCGCGATCGCGTCGGCGGGTGTCGAATCTGTGACAGCTGTCGATGACACGACCGTGGTGTACGGCCTCAGTCGGCCGAACTCGGCCTTCCCGGCGTTCCTCTCGCGTGCGCCGCTCGGAGCGGCCTTCCAGCCAGAGGCGGCGACAGCCGACCCGGACGGCTACTCGACCGCTCCCATCGGCACCGGACCGTTCGTGATCGAGAGCCGTGACCTCGACAACGCCACGATCTTCGTGCGCAATGACAACTACTGGATGGTTGATGACGACGGCAATCAGCTGCCGTACCTCGATTCGGTCGAGTTCCGTCCGATCCCTGACGAGGGAACCCGGCTCGATTCGCTCCTGTCGGGGACCGTCAACGCAATGCAGTCCTTGCGACAAGGGACGATCCGAGATGCTCGCGATTCAGCGGGTAGCGATTACACGCTGTTCGAGCATCAGGGCAACAACAGCGGTGGTGGAATGTTCAACGTCACAGTTCCGCCGCTCGACGATGTCCGGGTCCGCCTCGGCCTCAACCAGATGAACAACCAGGAGGCCGTGATCGAGGCGCTCGGCGGAACCGGCATCTCGTTGCCGGGTACGCAGTGGTTCAGCCCTGATTCACCTTGGTGGTCGCAGACCGTCGCCGATGCCTACCCCGCGTTCGACTACGAGGCCGGCCAGGCGACGCTCCAGGAGTACATCGACGATCCCGCACGTTCGGACGGCAAGGCACCCGGTGAGTCGATCGACATCGAGCTCTCCTGCCCACCCGACCCGACGTTGATCGCTGCGATGCAGGTGCTCGAGCAGCTGTGGTCGCAGTCGGGAGTCGTCAATGTGTCGCTCACCAACTTCGATCAGCAGACACATATCAACAATGCACTGGGTGCACCGCCGGACTTCTCCGGCACGCATCAGGCGCACTGCTGGCGCTGGTCGGACGAGCTCGATCCGTCGCTCTCGCTCAACCAGAACTTCGCGCCGTCGAGTCCTGCCGTCGCCGAGGCGAACGGCCTCGACCCGACCCTGGTGTCGCCGCTCAACTTCCACAACTACTTCACAGCGGAGATGTTCGAGAACCTGGTCACCGCGACCTCCACAGCCGACTTCGACGAGCGCTACGCGCTCTACGAAGCGGTGATGCTCGAGGCAGCGACACAGGCGATGCTCTGGTACTCGGGTCACACGGCGACGATGATCGCCACCGATGCCGGCATCATCGGCTTCAACAGCTGGGTGCTGCCCGACGGCACGCTCGGCATCGGGTCGCCGTCTGCCGAGGGACGTTGGGGTCAGGTCTCGATCGAGAACTGACCAGCATTCTGAAGACGATTCGCCGGGCCGGATCCGCCCTGGCCCGGCGAGTCG
>JASJHI010000334.1:0-7609 GCA_033791105.1 Acidimicrobiia bacterium
AACTTGACCTCGCGCTCGTAGTTGCGCAGACCGACACCCGAGGCGCGACTGGTCGGATCGAGCGACGGCAGTTTGATGACGACCGACGCCGGCGTCTCGGTCGCCCCGGTGATCTGGACCCGCAGGTTCATGCCGCCGAGCCCGTCGCCGATCGGCAACGACTCGACGGCTTCGACCTCGGCGTCGAGGACACCTGACATCCAGTCCGCGGTGATCTGCTCGGGCTTCATCGCCCGGCACGGTACCCCGCGGCCGGCTGTACTGTCCGCCGAGAGATGTACCGCTTTCTCCTGCGCCCCGCCTGGATCGCATTTCATCTCCTGGTGATCGCCGGCGTCATCGTGATGATCAATCTCGGCTTCTGGCAACTGAGCCGCCTCGACGACCGCAAGGAGTTCAACCAGGCCGTCGCCGAACGCAGCGAGCAGCCACCGGTGCCCCTCGCCGATCTCCTCGCCGAGCCCGACTTCGAACCCGAGGAGTACGAGTGGCGTCAGGTCACGGTTGCCGGCGTTTGGCTCGAGCCACAGGTGCTCGTGTTCAACCGCACACAGATGGGCCGCGCCGGCGACAACGTGCTCACCGCGCTCAGAAGCGATGCCGGGGCGGCGAGCGGCGAATCGATCGTTCTCGTCAACCGGGGCTTCGTCGCGCTCGGTGACGACATCCCCGACGCGATAGATGTGGAGACTGCAGTGCTCGGCCGCGTCCGCGTCAACCAGTCACGCCAACGCGGCGGACTCACCGACACCCCCGGTAGCGACGACGCGATCACCGAGGTGCGCCGCATCGAGATCGACCGACTCGCGCCGCAGTACCAGAACGGCGATGCGGTCGAGGTTGCTCCCGTGTACCTCGACTTGATCGAGACCGTGCCACCGGTCGGTGCGTCCGACCCGATCCCTGTCCCGGCGCCCGAACTCGGCGAGGGAAACCACCTCTCGTACGCCTTCCAGTGGTTCATCTTCGCGATCTGCGTCGTGATCGGCTGGGCCCTCGCGGTCAGACGCTCGGTCGGCACACGTCGCGCTGCGACTCAGTGACGTTCGAGCTCGGCCATCCGGCGGAACTGCTCGACGATGTCGGGTGTCTCGTGTGAGGGATCGAGTCCGCGATAGACGGTCTCGACGTTGACGGCAATTCGCCCGAACTCTCCCCACTCGGAGAACCGCTCGTCCGCACCGATCAGCTGCGCGATGTCGCGGGCCGCCTCGAATGCATCGATGCCGGCACCGAAGCGTCCGCTGGCCTCGGAGTCGACCATCGCGAGATAATCGCGGACGGCGACGATCCCGCTCTTGTCGGTGATGGGTCCGTGACCCGGCACGACCGTCTCGACGTCCATCGCCAACATGAGATCGCATGCGGCAACCCAGTTGGAGAGTGGGCCCGCCCACACGATCGGTGTACCGCCGATGAACAGGATGTCGCCGGTGTAGATGGTCTTCGCGTCCGGCACGTGGACGAGCGTGTCACCGCGAGTGTGGGCCGGACCGACCTCGATCAATTCCACCGATCGGCCGGCGACCTCGAGTTCGACGCTGCCGTCGAAGGTCCGGGTCGGCGGTTCGACCTCGATGCCGTCGAAGTTGAACTCGCCGAAGAAGCTGCGGAACAGCTCGCCGACGTCACCCGGTGCGGCATTGAGAGCGGCCAGCATCGCAGGTGCCACATCCCCCATCTCCTCAGCGCAGGCCGTCGACGCGACGATCTCGACGTCGGAGAAGCGGCGCGTCACCTCTCCGTTGCCGTAGCAGTGGTCGCCGTTGGCGTGAGTGTTCACGACCGTGTCGACCGGAGCGCGCCCGGTGTGGTCGGCCATCGAGTCGAGCATCCGGGCCGTGATGTCGAGATCGAACAACGTGTCGACGAGCAGCGATCGACCGTCGCCGACGACCAGACCCGCGTTGCTCCATCCCCAACCACCGTCCGGCTGGAGGTAGGCGAAGCATCCGTCGCTGATCTCGTGGAGTCCGAGCGAGTACGCGTTCGTCGACGGCATCAACGGATTCTCGCACGATTCGTGATGCGCTCGGCGAGGGCTACTGTCGGGCCATGAGGCAACTCAGCGGCGCCGACGCCAGCTTCCTGAACATGGAAACGCACGCGACGTACGGTCACGTGTCGTCGATGAACCTCTTCGACCCGTCCGGCGCGCCCGGCGGCGCCGGCGTGGAGGTCACCAAGGAGACGATCCTCGAACGCATCGAGCTCCTCGCACCTTTCCGGCGGAGACTCGTCGAGGTTCCGTTCGGCCTCGATCTGCCCTACTGGGTCGAGGATCCCGACTTCGACATCGAGTTCCATGTCCGCCACCACGCCGTGCCGTCGCCTGGCACGCCACAACAGCTCGCCGATGTGATCAGCCGCATCCACGCCCGCCCGCTCGATCGCAGCCGACCGCTGTGGGAGCTGTACATCATCGAGGGAGTCGACGACGGACGGCTGATCGCACAGCTCACCAAGATCCACCACGCGGCGATCGACGGCGCAGCGGGTGCGGTGATGCTCGCCGCCCTGCTCGACACCGACCCGGCCACCCGCCCGACCGGCGAGCCGAAGCCTTGGCGACCCGAGCGCGTACCGACCGACGACGAGCTGCTCAGGTTGACCGCAAGGGAGTACCTGCGGCGTCCCGAGAAGTTCGTCAGGCTCTCGGCCCGAGCAACCCGCGAACTCGCGAGGGCGTCGGGCAACGGCGGACTCCGAGTGCTCGCGGACATGATCGCCCGCCCGATGCCGGGTCCCGCCGGCGAGTTGATGCGCAAGCGACTCGAGGAGTCCGCCGGGCGTCACCACGACCTCCCGCCGGCCCTCCCGGCCACACCCGTGCCGCGCACACCGTGGAATCGGTCGATCGGACCGCACCGCCGATTCGCCTACACGACGATCCCGCTCGAGGACGCGAAGCGAGTGCGCCGGGCGATCGGTTGCACGTTCAATGACGTCGTCATGGCCGTGTGTTCGGGAGCGCTCCGCCGCTACCTCGCGAAGCACGACCAGTTGCCCGACGAGCCACTCATCGCCATGGTTCCCGTCAGCGTGCGTCCCGACGACCAACGAGACCCGTCGAACGACGCGACGTACGAGAACCACGTCTCGGCACTGCTCGCGGACCTCGCGACGAACGAACCGGACCCTGCGCGGCGACTCGCCCGCGTGCAGCAGAGCATGACGAGGGCGAAGGAGGACTTCAGGGCGATACCAGCGGAGGCACTCCAGGATTTCACCCAGTTCGCACCACCGGCGATCGCGGCGCGCGCGATGCGGATGGTCTCTCGGCTGAAGCTCGCCGACCGCGCCGCACCGCCGTTCAACCTCGTGATCTCGAACGTGCCCGGCCCCAACCTGCCGCTCTACTCGAGCGGCGCGGAGCTGAAGCATTTCTACCCCGTCTCTGCGCTCACCGACAGTCAGGGACTGAACATCACGGTTCAGAGCTACAACGGCAACCTCGACTTCGGAATCATCGTCGACCGCGATCTGGTTCCGGACGTGTGGGACCTCGCCGAGATGCTCCACGAGAGCATGGACGAGCTTCTGACGCTCGCCTGAGATCCTCCAGCGGCTGCGGCGCGCAGCGGATCGCGACCGACATCGTCACGTCGCCGACCACTGCGCGGCCAGCCGCTCGGCCATCATCGTGATCGGAAGATGCGGGTTTGCCGAAGGGACACCAGGCAATGCCGAGGCATCACACACGTACAACCCCTCGAACCCGCGCACGGCACCCCGCTGGTCGAGCACCGTGCCGATCGCGCATGTGCTGGTGGCATGCCGATACATACCGGGAGCGGAACGGATCCACCGGTCGATCGATGCGTCGTCGACGAGCGTGTCGATCCCGGTCCCGATGTCATCGATGTATGCCTCTGCGACAAGCTCGCGAAACGGGGGTCTGCCGAGCAGGTCGAGCAGCAGACGGACACCCGAGCGGAGTCGTCCGAGGTCGCGGGGGTCGGCGAACAGGTCGAGATCGACGAGGGGTTCACCGCCGGGATCGGCAGGATCGAGCCTGACGCGCCCTGCACGGCCGATGGGCCGCATGAGCGCGACCGCGAGCCCTGCATGGACCCCGTCGTCGGTGTGATTGAGCGGAAGGATCTGGAGGTCGTCGAGTTCGAGCACCGTCGAGGCCAGGAAGCCGTCGCGGGCGGCCGGGCCGGCGCGCAATTCGAGGGCGATGGCGACGGACGGATGATCCTGGAGGCCATCGCCGAGACCCGGCGCGTCGACTTCGGAGCGCAGGAGTAGGGCCGGCGTGTGAAGGGCGCCCGCGGCGAGAACCACCCGATCGGCCGAGACCGTCGTTCCGTCCTCCAACAACACCCCTTCGACTCGGCGTCCGTCGAGCAGCACGCGATCGACCGACGTGTCGGCTCGGACCGCGAGATTCGTGCGATCCGCCGCCGGCGCGAGATAGGCATCCGCAGATGTCACGCGACGTCCATCGCGACGCGTCAGGGGCACCCGGCGTGCCCGTTCGTCCGCCGCCAAGAGCGCTCGATCGACAACGCCGATCTCATCATCAGCCGACTGTTCGGCGGGTATCGCGACCCGTCGCCACATCGCCTCGGCATCGGTCCATCCCCATGATGTGTATTGCGCCGAATCGCCCCGCATGGCGAGCATCGCGTTGACCGCGCTCGTTCCTCCGACACCTCTCCCGGCCGCGTACGGGAGGGCGACCCCGCCGCCGCAACGAGTCGCGGCAAGGTCGGGATACGTACGACCCTGCTCGCGCAGTGCGCGCAACGCGTCTGGATCGTCGACCGCCCTCCGCCCCACGCCGACCGCCATCGGCGGGCCGGCCTCGAGCAGGGTCACGTCGCACTCCGGATCCTCCGAGAGCCTGCTCGCAGCGACGCAGCCGCCCGACCCGGCCCCGACCACCACCGAGCAGACCATTCCGGTCAGGCCTCCGAACGTGGTGTCTCGGTCGGGAGACCTGCGAGATGGCTGGAATCGTTGTAGCGGATGAGGCTGGCGTTGCCCGCCGCCGGAGCGCGGAACTCGGTGATCGAAGCGTTCAGCGTGTGCAGCGCGAACGCGCCGGTCGGGGGTGTGTTGAGGAACCGGCGGAACGCCGTATCGATCACCCCGCCGTGACAGGAGATGACGATCAAGCTGCCGCGGTGTTCGCGCAGCACGCGCGTCAGCGAGGCGCCGACGCGGAGTTGGAACTCTGCGGTCGTCTCGCCGCCGCCGACGAAGAGCTCGGCGTGCGGATCGCCATCCCAATTCGGCGTGCCGAATCGCTCGACGTACTCGCGGTACGAGGTCCCGTCGAGTTCGGGGCCCGGATCGTGCTCGCCGAATCCGTCGTCGGTGACGACATCGAGTCCGCCGAGCCCGGGAGCCATCAACCGCGCCGTCTGATCGGCACGCGGGTAATGGCTCGCGATCAGCAGATCGGGCACGAATTCGTCGTCGGCGGCGAAACGGTCGCGGAGTCGTTCGGCCTGCGCCCGCCCGAGTTCGGACAAGCCTCCACACGTCCGGGGACCGCCGATCCGACGCTCGACGGCACTGACCGATTCGCCGTGACGGATCAGGATCAGGCGTGTCTCGGGCAGTGGCTCGGCGGCCTCGGATTGGCTCATCACACCGACGCTATTTGTTCCCGACAGAAATTTCGTACAAGGAAGCGGAGCCGGTCTCGCGCGATCCCTATGGTTGCGCGGTGGCCGCCCGGCATCGCCTGACGATCAGATCGATCGACCCCGATCCACGCGCCGTGGCAATCGAACGCAGCGCGGCACAGCTCGGCATCACTGCACCGGGCGGAGCACCGATTCAGGGCCTGGCCGTCGCCGACGTCATCTTCATCGACGGCGAGCTGACGATCGAGCAGCTGCATGCGCTGCACGCCGTACTCGTCGATCCGCTCATCCAGCGCGGGTCATGGGACTCCCCGAACGGCAGCGGCGTCGAAGTCTCGCTCAAGCCGGGTGTCACCGACAGCATCGCCGGCGCGGTCCACCACGCCGCCGACCGGCTCGGTCTGCCCGTGTCGACCGCGGCATCGGCGCTCCGTGTCGAGTTCCATCAACCGATCGAACCCTCGATCGCCGACACCATCGTGGCGCGCCTTGTCGCCAACCCGATCGTCGAGCAGTGGGTCGAGGGCACCATCGAACCCCAGTTCCCCGACCGGAATGCCCGACCCCACGCTGCGGCACGGATCGATGTCGCATCCCTCGATGCGGCCGGGCTCGACGCACTCGATCGCGAGCGCTCCCTGTCACTCGATCCCGAAGAACTGATCGCGCTGCGCGATCACTACGCCGTTCTCGGGCGCGACGCCACCGACGTCGAAATCGAGACGATCGCCCAGACGTGGAGCGAGCACTGCTCACACAAGACATTCCGCGCGCTGATCGATGTCGTCGGGGAGGCCGGCGACGAGCCGGACGCCTCGGTCGAAGCCGTCGAGCCGCTGCTCGCGCAGCTGCGTCGCTGCACGGACGCGATCGGGGCGCCGTTCGTCACCTCCGCATTCGACGGCAACGCGGGCATCGTGCAGTTCACCAAACACGGCACGATCGCGCTGAAGGCCGAAACGCACAACCATCCGTCGGCGGTCGAGCCGTTCGGGGGCGCGAACACCGGAGTCGGTGGGGTCATCCGCGACGTACTCGGAGCAGCGCACCGGCCGATCGCCGTCACCGACATCTTGTGCTTCGGCTCACCCGACCTGCCACTCGATGAGCTTCCTCCTGGATCGCTCCACCCGCGCCGTGTCCGCGAAGGTGTGATCGAGGGCATCGCCGACTACGGCAACAAGATCGGGCTCCCGACCGTCGCCGGCGCGATTCTGTACGACGACGCCTACACGACCAACCCACTCGTCTTCGCGGGCTGCATCGGCACTGCGCCACCGCTGCCCCGCCACGAGGGACCCCATCGGGGTGACCGGGTCCTGCTGCTCGGCGGCGCCACCGGCCGGGACGGCATTCGCGGCGCGACATTCTCGTCGGCGACGATGGATGCGACGACCGGCGAGGTGGCCGGGGCCAGCGTGCAGATCGGTGACCCGATCGTCGAGAAGCTGCTCATCGACGCCCTCGTCGGTGCCGAGGATCTGTATTCGGCGATCACCGACTGCGGCGCGGGAGGACTCTCCTCGGCCGTCGGGGAGATGGCCGAGGGCATCGGCGCCGACATCGACCTCGACACCGTTCCGCGCAAGTACCCGGGACTCGAACCGTGGGAAGTCTGGCTGTCCGAGGCCCAGGAGCGCATGGTCGTCGCGGTGGCGCCGCGCAATGTCAGCGCGCTCGAGCGGCGATGCGCTCGTGTGGGCGTCGCGCTCGCCGACATCGGACGTTTCACCGGCGACGGTCGATTGGTCGTTCGCGCCGACGGCGACATCGTCGCCGAACTCGATACTGCGTTCCTCCACGACGGGCGACCACAACGCCGGATGCGGGCCGAGAAAATCGTGCCATCCCGCGGAGGCGGCACGACGCGCACGGTCGGTGACCCGGCGGCCACGCTCCTCGCGTTGCTCGCGCATCGCAACATCGCCTCGAAGGCGACGACGATCCACCGGTACGACCACGAGATCCTCGGTGCCACACTCGTTCGCCCACTCGTCGGCGTCGCC
>JASJHI010000335.1:0-3979 GCA_033791105.1 Acidimicrobiia bacterium
GCGATCGTCTTTGACGACGCAGTCGTGGAGGGTCACATCGTCGTTGTTCCATGCCGATTTCCTCATCGGGTCGAACGCCCCGGTGGATGGGTAGCGGTTGCGCGGGGTGAGCCGTCAGGGTTCGGTCGGCGGGCGCTCGACCCGAGCCCTCGCGTCGTTGCTCTTGAGGATACGGATCTGGTTGCGTCGTTGGTTGGCTCGGCGTCCGCCCCTGTGGACGCAGCCACCATCCTTGCGAGAGGCGCGCGGCTGGCCGAGGTGGTTGGTGGCCGACGTCGAGTCGAATTCGGCGGCCGGCTCCGGCCTGAGGTCGCTCGTTCGATTGAACTCGTCGAGGCGATGGCGGACGGGGTGCCACGG
Organism: Acidimicrobiia bacterium; assembly: GCA_033791105.1. Taxonomy (GTDB): domain Bacteria; phylum Actinomycetota; class Acidimicrobiia; order Acidimicrobiales; family Ilumatobacteraceae; genus JASJHI01. The sequence continues at coordinate 361 of JASJHI010000335.1, forward strand.
CTCGACGACATCGCTGCAGAGGTGGCGCTCTCATCGAGTCGCCTGTCTCGCGTCTTCGCAGAAGAGGTTGGCTTTCCATTTCGCCGCTAGGTGTTGTGGACTCGGCTTCGACGCGCTGCGCTCGCTGTTCAGTCCGGCGCTGACATGACTACAGCCTCTGCAACGGCCGGGTTCAGCGACTCAGCCCACTTCAGCCGGGTGTTCCGAGCAACGTTCGGGATGGCACCGTCTGAGGTGTTGCCGATCCTCGAAATTGCTGACCTGCGGGAATGATGCAGCCCAACGCCCGCGACGTCTTCGTTCAAGCACGCTGCGTCGCGGTCGGGTTTGCTTGCTTGCATGAACCAGCCGACAGCGCCCGAGAGCGCACCGCTCCCTGTGATCAGCCCGGATCCGTTGCTGTCAGCGACATCGATCCTCGACTTCGATCACCCGCAAATCAGCCAGCTCGTTCGCGCCCGCTCGTGGACGGACCTCCCCGAGTTCGAACGAATCGGTGCGATCTACACGTTCGTCCGCGACGAGGTCGATTTCGGCTACAACGCTCACGACGACATCGCGGCCTCGCGTGTGCTGGCTGACGGTTTCGGCCAATGCAACACCAAGGCGTCGTTGCTGATGGCGCTCCTGCGCGGATCCGGGATTCGGTGCCGATTTCACGGTGCAGCGATCCACAAGCTTCTACAACGAGGCATCGTGAACGGTCTCTTCTACCGCCTGGCCCCCGATGAGATCCTGCACTCGTGGGTCGAGGTCGAGTACAAGGGACGGTGGGTCGGGCTCGAGGGCGTCATTGTCGACCGCGTCTACCTCGATGGCTTGCGCGAGACGTTTCCCGACCGAAGGGAAGACTTCCTTGGCTACGGAGTGGGAACCGCCACGCTCGGCGATCCTCCAATCGAATGGGACGGCAGCGACACCGAAATACAGATGGCCGGGCTGAGATCTGACCACGGCGTCTTCGTCGATCCCGACAGCTTCTACGCCTCGATCGGCACGAACCTCAGCGGTGCGCGCCGCACTCTGTATTGGTTGGTGGTCCGACGATGGATGAACCGAAACGCCCGCGCCATCCGGCGTCGGTCACCATGCCATTTCATGAGACACCACTGACCGATCCTGGGGTTCGGGACGGCACTGTTGCGTTGAGCGATCGAGGGGTACCGCGCACCGGTGTGGCCTCGTTCTTCGATCAGATCGCTTGGGCGAGTTCCACGCCCTGCGGCTCTCCCGCGCAACCCCACGTCGCACGGCCACGACCGGTAACGCCGACCTCTACGTGCTCGTTGACCCATGCAACGACGACGAGGTCGATTACGTCCCAGTAGGTGCACATCGATTGGTGGTCATCGACAGAGTCCACTGCCCGTAGACAGGGGCCGAGCTGCCGACGTTCGCTGAGCCGTTCCGGAGGTCGCAGCGCGCGAGCCCGCAATCACTCACATGAAGTGGTGCCATCGGGTTTGATCGCAATAATCTGACGACACTGTTGTTCGATAGAGGAGCCATGGCGACGCGAGAATCGACGACACCAGTGGCTCGTTGGCCGATGTTCGTTGGTTCGACCACGGTCCGAGCGACCCGAGATCCGACTGCACGGCTCGGGTTCGGTTCAGTCGGTGTTCTGGGCTTCGTCGAACAGCTCTGGTTTGTCCGACAGCACGGCATCGGCGCCGGCCTCGATGAGTTCGCGCAGCGGCACGTCATCGTTCACGGTCCACGCAAACAACAGCAGCCCCTTCTTCTCGGCGATCGGGATCTGTTGGACGACCAGGTCGGGCGAGCCCGCGGAGAACAAGAAGCGGAGCAGGAGCGGCTTCAGTCGATCGAGCGTTGGAGCAGCATCGGGAACGAACGTCATGGTTTGCACGACGTCGCCCGGTCCCCAGATCCGACCAACCCGGCGTGCCGTGGGACGGGCGTGAGCGGCACGCGGGGCGGCGCCGGCGAGCGCACGAGCCAGCACAGGGCTGAAGGTCGACAGACAGGTTCTGTCGGCCAGATCGCTGGATCCGATCAGGTCACGGACCGAATCGAGGGCGCGGGCGTCTTTGACCTCGACGTTCAACCGATGTTCGGGAAACATGGTGGCGACATCGACGAAGCGGGGCATTGACGTCGTTGATTCGAGCTCGGCCCAGGTCGTCGTGCTGATCCGTCGACCCGGTTCCAGTTCGTCGTCGTGGGAGCAGACGAGCACGTCATCTTCGGTCAACCAAAGGTCGATGTCGAGGATCTGAGTTCGTGGTGCTGCTTGTCGATAGGCAGCGATCGTGTTGGGCTGCGCGTTCGGCCAGTGGCCACCTTGGTGCGGGACGACCTGACCCGCCCGAAGCCCCGACACGAAGGGATGGTCGCTGCGTCTTGGCCCTCGGGGGGCGACGCCCGATCGCAACGCGAGCGTCACCAGTCGGGCCCAGCTCGTCACCTCTCCCAGGAACGACATGCACAAGTATCGCAGCACAGCAGAGCGGCCTCGATCGCCGTCGACCTGGCGATCATGCAGAGGATCGGGTACGTCCGCGAGTAGGCGAATGAGGGGCACCTCTCCCGGGACCTCGAGCCGTCGGCCGGAGTCACTCCCGATGCCACTCAGGGCTGCATGTTGTTGGGCTGGTGTCAGCGCTCGAACGTGCCGATAGCGGACGGTCTCGGGCGCGCTCCGAGCGCGTGAATACGGAGCGGGTTCCGGGCCGCCGAGATCACGTCGTGTGAGATCGTCGGATCGCGGGTGCTGACGTCCGGCGTGCTCGAGAACCTCGGAACAGACACGGCCGACCTCGCGGTCCTTGCTCGCGCGGTGGCCGATGGAGGTCGGTTTGGACTCCGACGAATCGCGGCTGTAGATGTCGTATCTGCGACGGTGGCAACAGTAGAGATTGGAACTCTGTTCGGAAAGGTTGCCACCGCCTTGGCCACTGGCACACCCTGGCCTCTACCATCTTCCTCATGCGAGTGCACCTTGATGCAGAGAAGTGTCAGGGCCACAATCGTTGCTACGCGTTGGCGCCGGAATTGTTCGACGTCGACGACTTCGGCCAAGCCATGTTGATCGTCGAGGGCGACGTACCAACGGAGCTACACGACAAGGCCCGCCTGGCCGCGTCCAACTGCCCCGAGTACGCGATCACCATCACGGAGAACGGATGACATGACCGACACCGCGAACTATTCCACGAGAATCGACGAGACCACTGGCAACAAGGTCATCACGATTGATCGCGACGGTGAGATCTACGACTTCATCATCGGCAGTGACCCGGAAGGAACCGACATCTGGCAGCGGGTGCCATACGACGCTGACGATTACGGCCCGGTCGCCGACCAGCGCACCGACTTCGACCACGCTGACCCGACGTACAACCCGAACGCACCCGAGGTGTGGCGAGAATTGCGCGAGGGCGGCTGCCCCGTCGCCCATTCCGATCGTTACGGCGGCATGTGGGTACCGGTCACCGACGACACCGTTACCGAGGTCGCCTACGACACTGAGAACTTCACGAGCCGGAGCGTCGTTGTCACCCACCTGCGCCCAGGCGATGCAGCGATCCCCGCACCGATCGGTGTCGTGCCACCAATCTCAAGCGATCCGCCGTTCCACGGCATGGCTCGCCGGCTG
>JASJHI010000336.1:0-5056 GCA_033791105.1 Acidimicrobiia bacterium
GTCCCGAAGAAGGAGATCGCTCAGCGGGTCGCCGACGCGATCAAGCTCGTACAACTCGGGGGACTGGAGGCACGACGGTCGACACAGCTCTCGGGTGGCCAGCAGCAGCGGGTTGCGCTGGCCCGTGCGCTCGTCAACAGCCCGAAAGTTCTCCTGCTCGACGAACCGCTCGGTGCGCTCGACCTCAAGCTCCGCCAGCAGATGCAGCGCGAACTCAAGCAGTTGCAGCGCGAGGTCGGCATCACGTTCGTGTTCGTCACACATGACCAGGAAGAAGCGCTGACGATGGCCGACCGGATCGGCGTGATGAACGACGGCGTCCTCCTCCAGCTCGGCACGCCAGAGGAGATCTACGAACACCCGCGCAATCGTTTCGTTGCCAACTTCATCGGTCAGACGAACCTGCTCGACGGCACGGTCGAATCTGCGGACACCGTCTGTCTCAACAACGGCGTACGCCTCCCCGGCCCGTCCGATCTCGATCCGGGCACGAAGGTCGCCATCAGCCTCCGACCGGAATCCGCCAGGATCGCGGCGCGCGGCACCAGCCCCGGCGGCTGCCCTTCGATCGACGGGCGCGTCGACGGGGTGACCTACCTCGGCAATGCCCTCGTGCACACCGTGGCGCTCGATTGGATGCGGCTCGAGGTCCGCACCGAGAACGTCCACGGCTTCGACGGCCCCGGCGTGGGCGATGAGGTGAGCGTGTGGTGGGAGCCGGGCGCCGTCTCCGTGGTCGGTGACGACTGATGACCCTGCTCGACGAACGCCCGCCCGACGAACGCCCGCCCGAGGAACCGGAGGCAGCTGAGGCCACACCGGAGTTCGAGGCCGCCGCGATCAAGGCGGAGTCCAGACGCGGGTTCCTGATGGCACTCCCGGCGTACGCGTACCTCGTGCTCTTTTTCGCCGTCCCACTGGCGATCGTGTTCATCTACTCGTTCGCGACGCGCAACAAGTTCGGCGGCACCGACCTGTCCGGCTGGAACCTCGATGCGTACGACAAGCTGGGCGAGCCGATCGTGCGCACCATCATGTTGCGTTCGCTCTGGCTCGCCGTGCTCACGACCGGGATCTGCCTCGTCGTCGGCTATCCGTTCGCCTACTACCTCGCGACGCGGCGCCCGCTCGTCAGGAACCTGATGCTCGTCTTCGTGATGATTCCGTTCTGGGCGAACTTCCTCGTCAGGAACTATGCATGGCGCGTCCTGCTCGGCCGTAACGGACTTGTCTCGAGCGGGTTCGAACTCATCGGGCTGGGACCTCGCGAATACCTCTTCACACCGACCGCGGTGATGATCGGGCTCGTCTACGGCTTCCTGCCGTTCATGATCCTGCCGTTGTACGCATCGATCGAGCGGATCGATGACTCACTACTCGAGGCAAGCCGCGATCTCTACGCCTCCGGATTCCAGACGTTCCGTCGCGTGCTGTTTCCACTCTCGAGGCCGGGCGTCGTCGCCGGCTCGATCCTCGTGTTCGTTCCCAGCCTCGGCGCCTATGTCACCCCCGAGATCCTCGGAGGAGCCAAAACGACGCTGCTCGGCTCGTACATCGTGACGCAGTTCCTCACCGCCAGGAACTGGCCCGTCGGCGCCTCCCTCTCGTTCGTGCTGATGGCCGTGATGGGCGCGGCGATGATCGTCTACTTCCGGAACGAGGGGCGGAACCTGTGAGGGGCACCGTCAAGCTCTCACGCGCCACGCGGGCAGGTATGTCGGTGAACGCGGTCGCCGTCTACCTCTTCCTCTACGCCCCGATCATCCTGCTCGTCGTCTTCTCGTTCAGCAATCACCGCAACGTGGGCCAATGGGGCGGCTTCACGTTCGACTGGTATCGCGAGTTCGGTGACAACGAATCGCTCCGGCGCGCGCTCTGGGTCTCGATCAAGGTCGCTGTCTGGTCGACCCTCATCTCCGTCGTCCTCGGGACCCTCTCGGCACTGGCGCTCGAACGCTTCACGTTCCGCGGCCAGAAGGTGTTCGACGGTTTGCTCTACCTGCCGATCATCATCCCCGACGTCACGATGGCGGTGATGATGCTGCTGTTCTTCAGCGAGGCGCTCGACGTCGTCAACGGCGTCTTCGGGCTGGCGTGGACGAAGGGAATCGAGACGATCACGATCAGCCACATCGCGTTCAACATCAGCTTCGTCTCGATCGTCGTCAGGGCGCGATTGCAGGGCATGGACGACACGCTGGAACAAGCCGCGATGGACCTGTACGCGACCCGCTGGCGCACGTTCCGCTACGTCACCCTGCCGCAGATCGCACCGGGGATCGCCGGCGGTGCCCTGCTGGCGGTGACCCTCTCACTCGACGACGTCGTGGTCACCCAGTTCTCGGCCGGGCCGGGCGCGACGACACTGCCGGTCTACGTGTTCGGACTGATCCGACGCGGGGTCACGCCGCTGATCAACGCAACCTCGGTCATCATGCTCGCGATCTCGATCGTCCTCATCCTGCTCTCACTGCTCCTGCAACGCACGAGCGGCTCAGGATTCATCGGTCGCGGCCGCGGCGAACCCGAGGACCAGAACTCCCCATCGATCTCACAAAAGGAGACACCATGAAAGCCAACATCATCCTACGATCGTCCGCGATCCTCATCGCGGCGGGTCTTGTCGCCGCGTCATGCGGCGACGACGACGGCGACAGTTCGGAGGACACCACCGCAGCGACAGCAGTCGAGGAAGCATCGGCGGACACCGCCGCGACCGAAGACACCGCCGCTGAGGAACCCGACGCCGCGACGGCGGACTGCGCGGTGGGCGAGACGGACGGCAACCTCGCCATCTACAACTGGGCCGAGTACATCGACCAGGAAGAGCTCGACGCGTTCGCCGCGGAATACGACATCAGCGTCACGATGGACACCTACGACTCCAACGAGGCGATGCAGCCGATCATCTCGGCGGGCAACTCGGGGTTCGACCTGATCGGTCCGTCGGACTACATGGTGACGATCCTGACAGCAGCAGGCAGCGTGCAGGCGCTGAACCAAGCCGCCATCCCGAACATGGCAAACCTCCTCCCCGAGTTCACCGACCTCGCCTACGACCCGGGCAACCAGTATTCGGCGCCCTACCAGTGGGGCACCACGGGGATGGCGTTGAACACCTCGGTGGTCGGGGCCGACTACGAGCCCACTTGGGGTCTGATCTTCGATCCGGAACTCGCCGGAGAGTTCAGCGGTCAGATCACGTTGCTGAACGACCCCCGCGAGACGATGGGCGCGGCCCTCAAGTACCTCGGCTACTCGCTCAACACCACGAGCGAGGAGGAACTCGCCGAGGCGACCGACCTGGTGTCGGCAGCACGTGACAACCTCGCCGCGTTCGACACCGATCAGGCCGACGAACTGTTGGTCAGCGGCGAGACTGTGATCGCCCACGGCTACTCGGGCGACATGTTCGTGCAGTTCCTCGACGCGGACGATCCGAGCGAGTACGTCTACTTCGTGCCCAAGGAGGGCGGCGCCAGGTGGGTCGACACCATCGCCATCCCGTTCGACGCACCGCATCCCTGCTCGGCGCACACGTTCATCAACTGGCTGCTCAGCGGCGAACACGGTGCTGCGCTCTCGAACTGGAACTACTACTCGACCCCGAACGCGGCAGCACTCGATCTGCTCGACGAGGACCTCGTGCTGTTCCTCACCGACCCCAGCCTGGTGGTCGGCGGCGTCGAGTCGCTCGAGCAGTTCGTGGACACCGGCGACTTCGAGATCAACTACTCCGACGCGTTCATCGAGGCGAAGGGCTGATCCCACCCGTGTCTCCTGCCATGACCCGTTCGCCTGTCGAGCCGATCGACGGGCGAACGGGTGGGCGAGCCGAACGACCGGTCACCGACGTCTGGTATGGGGTGCTACCCGTCGAACCGGGAATCCTCCGGGTCACCGAAACACACGTCGATCCGTACGCGGTCGGCGACATCTGGCTCGTCAGGGGTTCCGAACTCTCGATCGCCGCGGACACCGGGAGCGGCATCGTTCCGGCCGGGCCGATCGTCGAGGCGTTGAGCACCACGCCGGTGCTCGCCGTGGCGCTCACCTGCTCCTACGACCATGCCGGCGGCTGGCACAGCTTCTCCCACCGCGCGTGTCACCGACTCGACGCGCAGGAACTGCGACGGCCGGAGGACGCTGATGAGATCCACGAGTACCTCACGCCGGCGATGATGTCCGCGATCCCCCACGCCGAGTTCAGTCTCGACGATCACTCGATGCCCGGCGCCGAACCCACCCGGCTGCTCGATGACGGCGAACTGATCGATCTCGGCGACCGTGAACTCGAAGTGCTCCACACCCCGGGCCGCTCCCCCGGAGGTCTCAGTCTCTGGGAGGCGGCGACGGCGACGCTCTTCAGTGGAGAGATCCTGTACGACGGCAGCCACGGTCCGGCGTGGCCCCCCGAGGATCCGAATGCGTACAGCGACAGCCTGCGGCGGCTCCGTGCGCTCCCCGTCACGACCGTGCATGCCGGTCACTACGGATCGTTCAACGGCGCGCGGATGTCGGCGTTGATCGACGAGCAACTCGACGACCTCTATCGTCGTCGTCAGGCCACACGCGAAGGATGCTCCCATGGCTCGTGATCCACGATTCGACCCCCTGTTCGAGCCTGTTCAGATCGGTCCGGTCACGGCGCCGAACCGCTTCTATCAAGTCCCGCACTGCACGGGGATCGGCTACAAGCGACCACAGAGCCTGGCTGCGCTGCGCGAGGTCAAGGCCGAGGGCGGCTGGGGCACGGTGTGTACCGAGTACTGCTCGATCCACCCGACGTCGGACGACGATCCGTTTCCATCCGCGTCGCTCTGGGACGACGAGGACATCCGGTCGATGGCATTGATGGCGGACAAGGTGCACGGGCACGGCGCACTCGCCGGCGTCGAACTGTGGCACGGCGGCGCGGCCAGCGCGAACCACTACTCGCGAGAGCCACCGATCGCGCCCTACAGCCGGCCGGCCGGCGTCTATGACCCGGTCCAGACGCGAGCGATGGACAAATCCGACATTCGCGAGCTGAAGCGCTGGCATGTTGCCGCCGCCC
>JASJHI010000337.1:0-4039 GCA_033791105.1 Acidimicrobiia bacterium
CCCGCCGCGATTTCGCGGCAGGCGACCGGCGCCGCGGCGACGTCGGTGTCCTCGGTTCCGGACACCAACGATCGTGCCCAGAGCCCCGGCGTCGCACACACCGACGCGGCTTCGGCGCCGGCGTCGTCGTCGGTGAGGAGCGCCCAGACCACGGCGATCGCGGTGGTCCGTGCGTCCGGCGCAGCGGCATCGATCATGCGGAGCTCGAGAAACCCGCGCGGTCGGACGGGTGGGAAGAGTGTGGTGCTGTGGAACTCCACGTCGGCCAACGTCGGCGGATCGTCCGACGCGAGCCACGCGCGCATCGACAGATCCTCTGTCTGCGCACGCCCGCCGCGAATCATCACCTGCGCGTCGAGTACGTAGTCGGCCCATGCGTCGAGCTCGAGCGGGCCGAACGCCGTCCGGCACGGGTCGATCGCATCCCACACGCGTTGGCGTTCGGACGCGGCACGAAAGGAGCTGCCGTCGGGCGTTGGAGAGTTGGCGAACGCGGCGAGGAGGACCGGCGCGATCGCGTGCGCTCGCTTCCATGTCCGCTCCGGATCAGGACCGAAGTCGACGTTCAGCTGGAGCGAAGCGGTGGCGTTCATCATGCGGACCCCGGCAGGTGAACGGGCGCGGAAGTAGCGGTCCATCTCGATGTACCGGGCAACCTCCAGGGTGCGCAGGGGCGCGCGAATCGGGTCGTAGCCGAGATTCACGAGTGCGAGCCCGTGGCGCGCGAATCGGTCGACGAGGACGGCGGCGTCGACAGCGATCGCGGCGAGGAGCGGTTCGGGCGCATCGAACGGTCTCGTGCTGACCTCGAGCTGCCCGCCCGGCTCGACGGTGACGGTGCCGCCTGCGGGAAGGACGCCTGCTGCTGCCGTCGCGGTCTCCGCAGCGGTCACCGGCGCGGACAGATCGTCACGGCGATACACGAGCCACTCGATCTCCGCACCGATCCGTACGTGCTCGGACGGGCGGAACGCACCGCGCGCCGCGGAACGCACTTGGGCGACGGTGGCGCGTTCTCGCGCCGGAGGCCGCATCAGCGAGCGACCGTCCGCTCCAGCCAGCGGATGACCGCCAGATCTGGGCGATCGGCTCCGAGAGCTGTCAGTTGGCTGAGGCCGGTCGGGCTGGTCACATTGACCTCCGACAGCAGGCCGTCGATCACGTCGATCCCGACGAAGTGGAGCCCGTCGGCGTGCAAAGACGGCGCGATCGTTTCGATGATGCGATGGTCGTCGTCGTCGAGTTCGACCACCTCGACCGTTCCGCCGACGCAGATGTTGGCGCGGAAATCGGTGTCGGTCGGGCGGCGCAGGATCGCGCCGAGCGGCTCGCCGTCGAGCAGCAGGATGCGCTTGTCCCCTGCCGCAACACCATCGAGGAATCGCTGGGCGACAACCGGCACGCGCCCGCGTGTGGTCATCGTGTCGATGATCGACGGCGCATTGTGATCATCGGGTCGAACCGCCATCACGCCGCGACCACCGTGACCCTCGATCGGCTTGACGACCGCGCCACCGTGGCGCATCGCGAACGCTGTGATCCGGTCCGCGTCGGCCGTGACGATCGTCTCCGGCGTGATCTCGGGGAAGCGCAGCGAGTAGAGCTTTTCGTTCGCGTCGCGCAATCCCCGCGGCGAGTTGACCACCAGCGTCTGTTCACCTGATGTTGCCGTGCGCGTGAGCGGGTCGAGCATCAGCGTCAGCCGCAGGTAGGTGTCGTCGAAGGGCGGGTCGGTGCGGATCAGCACTGCATCGACCGCCGCGAGATCGACGTCCTCGCCAGGCATCGGGAGCAGTGGCGGGGTGGAGGTCTCATCCGCGATGGCCGGGGTCGCCCGCGCGCCGACCCGGCCCTCGACGATCGAAAGGTCACTGGGCAAGCAGTGCCAGACGCGGTGGTCTCGTTCCTGTGCCGCGGTGATCAGTGCGAAGGAGGTGTCGGTGTCCGGATCGACCGTCTCCGGGCCGTCCATGACGACGACGATGTCCACGGCGTCGCGCCCTCTCAGTCCGCGAAAGCGTCCGGCCACATGGACAGGACGTGGCCCGTATCGGGCGTCGTACGGCCTTCGAGCGAGTCGCGATAGACCAGTTCGACCGCCTCAGGGCCCGCCGAATGCGCGACTCGGAGCCATGTCGGGGCGCCGTCGAGGAACACGGCGAGCGCCGCGCCGACCCGATCCATCAGCACACCGGGTCCCCACTCGTCGTTCCGCTTCGCCATCTGTGCCGGCGCGAAGAAGAACGTCGGCGTGGGGCCCGGTAGCTCGACATCAGCGTCGCCGTCGCGTTCCTCCCAGTGTGTGGCGCCGACCTGGCACGCGTGGGTGAGTGTGCCGTCGAAGTGTCGGTGGATGCGGGCGCGCACGCCATCGTCGCCGGCCATGTCGACGACAGCCGATGGGATCGCCGCGTCGAGGGACTCGATGTTGTCGTAAGTCTCGACCTCGTCGTAGAGCCCGAGGCCTCTGACGAACTCCACATTGCGCGCGGATGTGAGACCGACGCTGCGATGGCCACGGGCGGCCAGGCAGTGGGCGAGCGCGATCGAGGTCTTGGAGGAGGCGCTGGTCACCAGTGTCTGCTCGGCGCCGAAGAAGTTGTTGTCGTCGAGGAAGTCATCGACGAGGAACGACGTCATGAACATGCCGCGCAGCAGCAGCGCCTCGTCGAGATGTTCGTCGGCCAGTCCCGGGTCGGTCGTCACATCCACGAACTCGGTGTAGGCCGTCGCGTGATTCGCTCGATGACGACCGACGTCGGAGAAGCCGCTCGACCGCGCCCGAGCCGAGACGACGTGCTCGGTCGACATCGGATAGAAGCCGAAGTAGCGGCCGCCGACCACGATGTCACCGTTCGCTGACTCGACGACCTCGCCGATGCCCATCGTGGGGATCCGTCCCCATGGATCGTCGGTCGGGAATAAGCCCCAGTAGTCGAGCATGTCGCCCGCGACCGCGTACGTCACGTTGTTGGCCGTGAACGCGAACCGCTCGACCGTGAGTCGGATCTCGCCCTCTTCGAGTGGCGCGGGCTCGCGGTCGACGGCTCGCGTCTCGCGAAAGTTGCTGCGGTTCACTTCGAAGTCCATCGCGGCACCGTACGCCTCCCGACAGGTCGGTGGAGGAGTGGCAGGATGCAGCGATGACCACGACCTCGGATGCCTGGGTCGATCTGACCCGTCGTTGTGCGTTCCAATCGCACCGCCTCGTGGGTTGGATCTACTGGGATCCTGCCGCCATCGCGAACTACGCCGAACTCGGTGTGCCGGACGGTACCGGCTACTACATCGCTACTCGGGCGGCGCCGCTCGGTGACGGGGGCGACGGCCCGGTGATCGCCACGTTCGGCTCGATCCATCCCGACTTCATCCGCATGGCACTCGGGCTGTGTCGCACCCACACCACCTTTGCCGCCGCGGCTGGCACCCGCGATGCCGGACTACGACGACGATTGGCTGCCGCGTAGTCGTGGCGCCGACGACGCCGCGCTCGAGGCAGACTTCGCCGAACTGGACGAGCGGGGACTCGCGAACGACGGAGTGGTCAACGAAGCCGGCGTCGCTCATCGCCAGGAGTTGGAGGATCGCCTCGACCGGATCGGTTCCGAACCGTGGCGGCTACTCGGTGAGGAGACGAGCCGTCGCTTCGTCGAACTCGTCGAACCCTACGGCGACCGGCTGATGGACCGCATCGATGCCACCGCCGGCCCGAATTGGATGCCGGCGGGCCGAACCTCGCGTCGCCGCTTCTGAGACGCTCGATCGGACGGCTGACCGGATGACAGTCAGCACCTCGCTGCCCGTCTGCCGATCGGCGACCGCCTCGGTGGTTGCGGTACGCGCGGTCCTCGCATCGTGCCGGTCGTTCGCCTCATTCCTGATCGAGCGTGACCCCGACCGTGGCGAGCGCTTCCGTCGGGCGATCGTCCATCAGCAGGCGCTCCGCCTCGGCGAGTTCCGGCGCGAGGAAACGATCGGGGCCGGGGCCGGCGACGTGTTCGCGCAGCAATGCGACGAGCGCGCCGGTGGCCATGGCCGG
>JASJHI010000338.1:0-3928 GCA_033791105.1 Acidimicrobiia bacterium
GTCGTCGGGCTCGTCAACGCCACCGGGCTCAACATCGGGGACACCCTCTACGACGAGTCCGGCCCAGCCGTCGAGTTCCCTCCGATCCCTCAGTTCTCTCCAGAGGTGTTCGCAACGGCCCGGCCGATCGACACCGGAAAGTCCAAGCAGTTCCGCAAGGGGCTCGACCAACTCGGACAAGAAGGCGTCGTCCAGGTGCTCAAGGATCCCGACTGGGGTGATGCATCCCCGGTGCTCGCCGCCGTCGGCCAGCTGCAGTTCGATGTCTTCGCCAACCGCCTCGACATCGAGTTCAACGCCCCGATCGAGCTGTCCGGTGCGCCGTACCAGGCGATCCGGCTCACCGACGAAGCGTCGGCCGACGCGCTCCGCGAAAAGGTCGGCGTGCGGATCCTTGCTAGCTACGACGGCGCACTGGTCGCGCTGTTCGAGAACAAGTATGCGCTGGCCAGAATCGAGCAGAACGAACCGGAGCTGACCCTCGACCACATCATCGCCGGGTAGCCGCCCGAGCGATGGCCCGCTGGCCTATGGTCGAGGCATGAAGATCGTTCCCGTCGTGTCCCTTCGTCGCCGCCGCACCTGCGCCGCGTTCGCCGTCGTCATGGGTGTTGCGACGCTGTCGGTCGGCGCATCGGCAGCTGTGGCCGCAGAGCATCTCGAGACCACACCACCGGACACCACCCCTGTCACCACACCGGACACCACCCCTGTCACCACGCCCGACACGATTCCGGACAACGGCGGGGATTCGGACACTCCCTGGGGATGGATCATCGCCATCGGTGCCGTGACGATCCTCATCGTGGCACTGGTCGCCTCCGCCGCCGGCCGGCGCGGCGCCACGACACGAACCGGGTCGGCCGTGCCGCCGCCGCACCCGAACACGGCCGACCAGGACCGCGGCTACGCGCTCGGTTCGGCGCAATGGGTCCACGATCATCTCGCTCCCGAGCTGCTCGCCGCGCCGCCGGCCCAGGCCGCGAGTCGCTGGGCCGCCGAACGTAGTCGCCTCGACGACACGGTGATCCGCGCGCAGCAGTACGTCAACGATCCCACGTCCGGCATCAGCTGGCAGCGACTCGGCCAAGCGGTCTCGCTGCTGGGGATTTCGCTCGACTCGTACATCCATCTCCGCAACGAACAACCACCGAATCAGCCCCAGATCGACGAGTCGTACGCGGTCGCGTACCAGCACCATGCCGAACTCGGCGCGGCGTTGGCCCAACTCTGGCCCATCGTCCAGCGCTGACATCGTTCGCGGCGCCGCCCGTACTGCGGACGAGCCGTCGAGGTGCGCCCCATCAGCTTCGAACGTCGCAGGGCTGTCGGATCTTCCGGATCGGTCGCGATGAAGCCCACTGTGGGATGACCGTCCTCCCTCATCGTTGAATCTTCTGCGGGAGGTCCCATGTCCGACCACTCCGACGCATCCACCCCCATGCGGCCGGTCGTCACGATCCGGCCGTGGATCGACCCGGTCGTCGATGACGTCGGCCACGACGTGCGATCGCGGTATGTCGAGACGTTCTGGCTCGGTGTACTCGGACCGACTGCCACGTGGCTCGTTCGCCGGTTCGCCGAAGGACTCGATCGGTCACCCGAGGGTTACGAGATCGATCTCACCGACACGGCGCGGGCGATGGGCCTGAGCTTCACGTCGGGACGGTCGTCGCCGTTCAGCAAAGCGCTGCAACGCTGCGTGATGTTCGGACTTGCGCATCCGATCCCGAGCGGTCTGGCGGTACGCCGCCGTGTCCCGCCGGTCGCCTTCCGCCACCTACGTCGCATGCCCGAGCCGGTGCAGCGAGCACACGCCGACTGGGTGCACGCCGCGATCTCGCTCGACGATCTCACCCGTGCCCACCATCTCGCGCTCGCGATGCGCGAGATCGGCGACGACGACGCGGTGATCGAACATCATCTCGTCGCCCTCGGCATCCACGACTCGGTCGCGGCGACCGTTGCGGACAACCTGAGCCGACTCTGAACCGCTGCCCGATCGTTCTGGTGGGCGGGACCCGGTCAGGTGGTCGGGGACTCGAAGTTGCAGGCCACGTCGATCAGCAGCCGCGTACCGAATCCGGTGGCGCCCTTCGAGTAGATCCCCGCGTCGCCGTCCACCTTCATCGGCCCGGCGATGTCGAGGTGCGCCCAGGGAATCTCGTCCACGAACTCGCTGAGGAAGATGGCCGCCGTGATCGTGCCGGCATCTCGGCCGCCGATGTTGCGCATGTCGGCGACGACAGAGTCGAGCGCCTTGCGGTACCGCTTGGTGGCCAGGGGAAGCTGCCAGACCGGCTCGTCGACCTCATCGGCGCGGTCCTTCACCTGATCGACGAACCCCTGGTTGTTGCCGAGCACGCCGGCGACGTCGGTGCCGAGCGCGACGAGGACCGCGCCGGTCAAGGTCGCGATGTCGACGATCGCGTCCGGCTCATCCTCCGCGGCGAGCGACAGACCGTCGGCGAGAACGAGCCGGCCCTCGGCGTCGGTGTTGTGGATCTCGACCGTTTTGCCGTTGCGCATCGTGAGCACGTCGCCCAGCTTCATCGCGCTGCCCGACGGCATGTTGTCGGTGCACATCAGGAACGCGGTGACCTTCGTGCGGCACCCCAACCCCTCGAGCGCCGACATCGTCGACAGCACCGCGGCGGCGCCGGACATGTCCATCTTCATCACCTGATGGAAGGCGTCACTCGGCTTCAGCGAGATGCCGCCCGAGTCGTACATCACGCCCTTGCCGACGAGCGCGAGATGGCCGGTCGGATTGCGGGGGCTGTAGGTGAGCTTGACCATGCGCGGCGGCTCGACCGAACCCCGGTTGACGCCGAGGAGCCCGCCGCAGCCGAGCTGTTCGAGGGCGTCCTTGTTGAACACCTCCACGTCGAGACCCGTCGAGTGGCCGATCTCGACGGCTCGGTCGGCGATGTGGCGGGCGTTCAAGTGGGTCGGCGGGGTATTGGCGAGTTCGCGGGCCAGCGCAGCCGCACCGGCGACGACGCGCCCCGCACTCGCGCCCTGTTCAACCGCCTTCGAGCGCTTTGCCGAGACCGTGTGCGTCAGCGATTCGAGCTTCGACCCGGCATCGTCGGCGCCCTTGAGCCCGACGTAACGGTAGGAGGCGAGGAGTACCCCCTCGGTCACGGCCTGTCCGGCGGCCGTCGGGTCGATTCCATCGAGATCGGCGAGGTTCGTCGCGAGGACTGCATGCTGCGCGGAGCGACGGGCGAACGCCGCAGCAGCTGCGCGGAGTCCAGCGGCGTCGACCTCGTCGCGGTCACCGACGCCGACCGCGATCACTACCCCGGTGTCGCTCGGCACCGCCAACGTCTGCCCCGGCTTCCCCTCGAATCCGTTCAGCTCGAGTGCCTTTCGGGTGAGTCCGAGCTGGCGCGGCACCGCGCCCTTGAGCGCAACCGCAAGTCCGACCGCGGTCGCTGCCTTGGGCGCCGATCGAGCGACGGACACGGAGACTTCGGAGACGTGGGCGGCGGCATCGTTCATGGCGGCACAGTCTTGCCGACGCCCACCGTTCCACGGCAACCCACGAGCGTGTGCTGCGTCGCAGCTTGCACCGATCTCGCGACGCGTCTAGGTTCCCGACCAGGCAACACACACGTTGCCGCGCCAATTAAGGGGGCGGTCCGACAGCGGACCGTCGAAAGGGAGACCATGCGCAAATCCATCCGACGAACCGCCGCGGCGTTCGTAGCACTTGCCCTCGTGGGGGCGGCGTGTTCGAGCGACGACAGCAGTGACAGCACGGAGGCACCGGCAGACACCGAAGCCTCCGCCGACAGCGAGGCACCGGCAGACACCGATGCCCCCGCCGACACCGAAGCACCGGCAGACACCGACGCCCACGCCGACAACGAAGCGCCGGCAGACACCGACGCGGTCGACGTCGTGCAGTCGGAAGAATCCA
>JASJHI010000339.1:0-2654 GCA_033791105.1 Acidimicrobiia bacterium
CCCGCCTCCGGTTGAGATGGCGATCCTCCCCGCCTCTTCCTAGCATTCCCATCGCACCGCAGGGAGCGGTCCGCGCCGAAACGCCCCACCTGTCGGCCGGTGAGGTTCTCCCGCGACCTGCGTCGCCGCGGAATCGACGGAGGGCATCAGTGAGAATCGACCGCGACGGCGCGGGGCGGTGCGTCCAGTTTCCGCAGCACCCACGCCCCGAGCAGCGGACCAGGGGCGAGCAGTGCGAACGCAGCCCACCAGCCCGCGCGCTCGTGCACGAGCGGCACGAGCCACATCGTCGCGACCGTCAGCAGAAATCCGAATGCGAGCTGCGCGGTGAGCGCGGTGCCGACGTACCGCTGGTCGGCACGTTCGCTGACGATCGCCGAGAACTGTGCCGAATCGGCCACCACCGAGGCCCCCCACACCAGCGCGACGACGAGGACGACCGAGAGTGGCAGCCCTGGTACGGCGACGACGAGCGCGGCAGTTCCGGACATGACCATCGCAACGGTCGCCGATCTCACTTTCCCCACGCGTTCACCGGCGAGCCCCGCCAGCACACTGCCGGGTGCCCCGACGGCAATCACGACGAAGGCCACAACCGACGGATCCATGCTCGACCCGTGTTCGTCGAGGACATCGCGGAGGAACAGGGCGATCCACGCCCACATCGCGTAGAGCTCCCACATGTGTCCCAGGTATGCCACCGAGGCCAACCTGACGTCCCGTTGTCGGAGCGCTCGCCACGCCTGTCGCAACTCGAACGACGACGCCGGGAACGGATGTGGGCCGTCGCGCCCGAAGAACGCGACGACCAGGCCACCCGCGATCGTCAACAGCGACGACAAGATCATCACGACGGCCCATTGCGCTCCGCCAACGCCGTTCAGGAGATGTGGGGCGGCGCTGCCGACGGTGAGCGCGGCGACCATCAGCCCCATCGCCGCTCCCCGGCCGGTTCGGAACCATGTCGCGACCAGCTTGAGCGCGGGTGGGTACACACCAGCGAGGAACGCGCCGGTCATGAAGCGAAGCACTACGGCAGCGTCGTATCGATCGATGGGCACGATCGCTGCGTTGGCGACCGCCGCGAGGACAGCCGAGACGAGAATCAGGTGTCGCAGCCGGACTCGGTCGGCGGTCCCGAAGGCAGCCGACGCGACGGCGCCGGCCACGAACCCGAGTTGGAGCACGACGACGAGCAGCGAGGACGCGTTCGTGGACAGCTCCCATCGGGCCCGGAGTTCGGGGAGCACCGCGGAGGTGCTGAACCACGTGGTCATCGCCAACATCAGGCCGACGGCTATGACGACGAGCGCCCGCCGCTGCGCGCGCGACGGCGAGCGCTCCGGGCGGTCCACCGGTCGAATCGTAGGGGCTGCCGTGCTCACGCCGAGGAAACCCATCGAGTGGCGATCAAGCTTCCTCCGCAGGTGAGACCGGACGACGAAGCTCCTGCCTGCGGTCAAGGGGAATGCCGCAGCGCGCGGAACGGGTTTCCCGAACCATGACCAGAGCAATCTTCGATGGCGTGGTGATCGCCGAAAGCGACGATGTCCGCAACGTCGAGGGGGTGACGTACTTCCCGACCGAGAGCGTCGCGATGGACAAACTCGTCGAGAGCCCGACGACCAGCCGCTGCGTCTGGAAGGGCAAGGCCAGCTATTGGCACGTGCAAGGCCGGGGTGACATCGCCCCGGACGCAGCGTTCACCTACGAGCGCCCGTGGCCACTCGCTCGCCGGCTCGTGCAGGGTCGAATCGGATTCTGGCGAGGCGTCGAGATCGCTCGTGATTGACCTCGACGCCGTCGAGGGTCAGCCTCCGTGCAGCGGGCCCGTCTCCTGACCGTCGGTCAGAATGAACGCGATCACCACGGCCCCGACAGCAGCGAGCCCGAGCAGTGCCCATTGGATCGTGACCCATCGGTCAGCCCAGGGAGACAGCGCATCGCTTGTTCCCTGGCGAGCGGTCGGGCGTCCCTTCGGTGTGGTCGATCCCTTCGAGTTCCTCGGCGTGTTCGGCATGCGTCCGGAACACGATCCGGCCACGGCCGATTCCCGAGGGGACCGAGAGTTTCGTATCTGATCACGAGTCCCGATTCGATGTGATGGAGTGACCATGGCATTGGCGCACCGGAATGCGAAGCAGCGGCCATGAGCGACGAGAACGATCCCGACGAGTTCCCGGCCAATCAGTTTCTGGCGCCTGAACTCGTGATGGTCGAGATGGCCGAGGTCGGCGCCAAACGGGCCGTTGAACGCACGACCGCCGAGGTCGTGGTACTGAGTGCTCTGGCCGGCGCGTTCATCACCGTCGGCGCGCTGTTCAGCACGCTCATCGCAACCGGCGCCGACAGCGAGGGCATGACGCGCTTGCTCGAAGGTTTCGGTTTCTCGGTGGGTTTCTTCCTCGTCGTCATGACCGGGACGCTGCTGTTCACTGAGGCCAACGTCGAGATGCCGGCCACGCTGCTCGGTCGCGATGCCCGCACGATCGGGTCGAGGGTCGCCCGGCTGTGGATCCTCGCGGTGATGGGCAGGACGATCATCGGCAAGTACATCCCAGTGTTCCTCCTCGTCACCGCGTTTGTCGCCAGCGGATTCCTGCACAGTCCCGCGAACATGGCCTACTTCTCGCTCGCCGAGCCCAACGGCCTCG
>JASJHI010000340.1:0-22822 GCA_033791105.1 Acidimicrobiia bacterium
CAGTCCGGGCACCGTGCGTCTGGTCGGTCGGTTCACGCTGGGAGGTGGCTCCCGCACCGACCGCCCGGGCAAAGACATGGTCGACGTTCTGCACATCGAGGTGCAGTGCCATCGAGGATCCCTCTTGGGCGGATGCGGCCACGACACCGATCTCGGGATACGGGTCGGACAAGTAGAGATGGGCGCCGTGCACCTGGATCTCGGCGTGCCCGATGCGGCCGTCGTCGTCGGTGTAGCGCATCAGCTCGATCGCGCCGAGTGCGTCGCGGTACCACTCGAGCGCGCCGGCGGCATCGTCGACGGCGAGGTACGGCGTGATGATCTGCCGGGCCGGTGGATCGGCGGCCACACCTGCGGAACTGGAGGTGGCAGCCGCGGGGGTGGGGGTGGTGTCGTCGGTCATGGTGATCGCCTTTCGGATGGGGAGATGGATTTCGGGTGAGAGGGCGGCCTCTAGCTCGGCGCGCAGTCTGGCGGCGAAGCGCGGATCGGGGTCGGCGGGAAGCGAGGTGTCGTCTCGGAGCTGTTCGAACGGGTTCATGGCGCCACCTCCTCGTAGCGAGCGCGGAATGCCTTGCGGGCGCGGACGAGCAGTGCTTCGGTCGCGTGCACGGTGCGTCCCATCAGATCTGCGACCTCCGGTACGGGCAGGTCGTCGACGTAGCGCAGCGTCAGCGCGGCGCGGTGGTGGCCGCCGAGTTCGCCGAGCACGTCACGCGCGGCGAACTCGTCGAGCCAGGCATCCCAGGGATCGTCCTCGGGAACAGGCTCGGAACCAACAGCGCGGAGATTGCGTTCATCGCGTTCGGAACGCCGCCAGTGGTCGATGAGTTTGTGCCGGGCGATGCCGATCAGCCACGGGATGGTCACGTCGGTAACGACCCGCCGACGAACCGATTCGACGGCGGCGAGGAACACTTCGGTCGTCAGATCCTCCGCGGTCGCGCGATTGCGGCAGCGCCGCAGCAGGTAGCCGAAGACTTCCGGGAGCGCGACGTCGTAGATCGACATCAGCACCTCACCCTGATCGTCGGTCGTGGACATGGCCCTCACACCCGATTCATCGTCGCGAACCACACATCTCCGACGGGTCGGCGGCGGATTTCTACCGCGGGCCTCCGTCGATGTCGATCAAAGCTCCGGTCGTGTACGAGGACGCATCGCTCGCGAGGTACAGCGCGGCCCCGACGATCTCGTGCGGTTCGCCGCCGCGACCCATCGCGAACGAGGTGCTCGCCGTCTGCTTGAAGGCATCGAGGTCCCAGGCCTTGGAGATGTCGGTCAGGAAGGGGCCCGGGACGATGCAATTGACGCGGACCTTCGGACCGAGCGTGCGAGCGAGCCCGTAGGTGAGGTTGTTCAGGCCGGCCTTCGCCGCTCCATAGACCAGCTCGTCGGGGCCGGGGCGCCGCGAGGCGATCGACGACACGAAGATGATCGACCCACCTTCGCTCCCACCGTGGTCGGGACCCGCCATCCGTGTGCCCACGAGCGCCGACAGTCGGAACGGCCCTTTGAGGTTGACGTCCATCACCTTCTCGTAGAGCTGTTCGGTGATCGTGTCGACCGACTTGTACAGCGGCGACATTCCGGCGTTGTTGACCAGGACATCGACGCGACCGAACTGGGCGTAGACCGTTTCGTAGAGCGAGTCGCTGTCGTCCCAGTTGCCCGCGTGGTACGCGACGGGAAGCGCTCGCCGCCCGCGCCGTTCGACCTCGCGGGCGAGGGCCTCACAGTTCGATCGCTTGCGGCTCGCGATGACGACGTCGGCACCACGATCGGCGAAGGCGAGCACCATCTCGCGGCCGAGACCGCGGGAGCCGCCGGTGACGATGGCGACGCGTCCGGACAGGTCGAACAGATCGTCTGACATGGCAAGAGTGTGGCAGCGGCCGCCCGCACGACCTGTGTCGGCCTCCAGCGGATGTACAGGCCTTCTCCACACCTCCTCCAAGACTCAGCGCGAACATTCCGTCATCGTGGTTCATGTCAGCACGACACAACGAAGACACCAACCCGAACCACTCACAAGGAGCAACAGAACCATGAAGTACCACAACGTCACCCGAGTCACCGGCAGCAAGACCCCCGCCTACTTCCTCGGCCGCCCCCGGTCGTTCTACCGGGACGAGACCGCACCCGCCATTCCCCTCTCGGTGGTGTGGGGCCGCACCGCAGTCGCAGATGTTGCCCCGGAGCTGCAGCTTGCAGCGTGACCCCGTCCCCAGCAGACGCCAACGATGCCCCGTGGAGCCATCCACGGGGCATCGTCGCGTTCAGAGGTCGGCCGCGAGGCGCCGCCCCTCGAGAATCGCCTCGTGCACCGTGCGCGGCGCGACCGCGTCACCGGCGCGCAGATCGACCCCCACGAGCGGTTCGTCTGGAAGTCGGAACCCGCAATCGACGAGCGCGACGCAGTTGATCACTCGTCGCTCCCCGGTGTACCTGTCCTCCACCTCGGCGCCTGCAGCCGTCACTGCTCGCAGGAGCGTTCGGCGTGCGATCGTGACGCTCGCTTGCGCGAGCCGGGCGCTGGCGGTCGGCAGGTCGCCGCTGCGGGAGAGTTCGTTGCCGGGGATGTTGTCCTGCGTGACGAGTACCGCCCGATCAGCGAGTTCCTCGGCGATCGCCACCCCGATCGGACCGCCGATCGGATCGAAGACGACGATCGTGCCCTCGGCCGGGAGGTGCGCCAGACCTTCACGCACCTCAGCGATGTCGACGATCAGGGTTGCGTCGTCAGCAATCTCGTAGTCGACCTCGCCGCGTCGAGAGCCGGTGCACTGCACCACGTGCCCTTCGCCGCGTGCCTCCCGTGCTCCATCGACGCCGAGCTGCACCTCGACGCCGAGACGAGCGAGTTCGCGCTCGTACCAGTCGACGAGCGCGGTGTGCGGTCCGGCGACCCGGGCCATTCCCCCGAGCCGTCGTCGCCGCTCGAATACGCGGACGTCGTGGCCTCGGAGAGCGGCGACGCGTGCCGTCTCGAGACCCGCCGGGCCACCACCGATCACGCTCACCGACCGCGACGCCGTCGCGGGTCGATACCAGTCCGGGTCCTCTGTCTCGCGGCCGCTCGACGGCTCGCCGACGCATGTCACGATCGGGTTGCGCGCATCGCGCACCTGGCATGTCTGATTGCAGAGCGTGCACGGCCGGATGCGGTCGGCCTCGCCTGCGGCCAACTTGGAGACCCAGTCGGGATCGGCGATCTGGCCGCGTGTGATCTCGACGCCGTCGCAGAGTGCAGGATCATCGAACCCCCCCAGCGCCCACTCGGCCTGCCCCCAGCCGACGACGGAGCCCTGGAGTACGACGGGTACGTCGAGACGGGCGCGCACCGCGCGCGTGATGTCGGTGTTGTGGCCCTCCGGTTGATGGAAGTCCGGCCGGGTCATCGCCGCGGAATAGATCGAGCCGCGGGTGACGACGATCGCGTCCGCGCCGACGCCCGCGATCGCTTCGGCGATGTCCGGTGCCATCTCGGGTGTGATGCCGGCCCACGGCGCCAACTCGTCACAGCTCAACCGGACGACGACCGAGCCGGCATCGCCGATCGCGGCGCGCACGGTGGCGACGACGCGTCGGGCGAAGAGGATGCGATCCTCGCCCCACTCGTCGTCACGCTGGTTGGTGAGACCCGACATGAATTGTCGGATGAGGCTGAACTGCCCGGCGTTGACCTCGACCCCGTCGAGTCCCGCGGCGACCGCCGTCGACGCCGCATCACCAAACCCGGCGATGACCGCCTCGATGTCGTCGACCTCCATCAGCTTGGGAACCTCGCGGGTGGCAACCTCTGGAACGCGTCCGGGTGACCACAGCGGAGCCTGGCTGTATGCCGACGAACCCTGCCCGCCGGCATGATCGAGCGAGGCGAGCACGAGCGATCCATGCCGATGACATGCGGTGGCGATGTCGGTCCACCCCTCGGCGCAACGATCGGCGAGCGGTGCGCGCTCGTAGGGCCAGTCGGAGGTGTGGACAGAGGCGCCTTCGACGATGATCGTGCCGCAGCCACCGCTCGCCCGACGTTCGTAGTAGGCGACGTGACGGTCGGTGAGGCGCCGGTCGTCGTCGCCAAGGTTGGTGACGTGGGGACCGAAGAGGACCCGGTTCGAAGCAGTGCGAGGGCCCAGCGCCAGCGGTTCGAGCAGCTTCATGGTCGAGGTGGTCTCATCGGTCGCTCACTTTTCGCCAAGCGTGTGTTCCTCGCGCCGGACCATCCGGGCGACGTTGCCGGCATGCCTGAGCGCGACGAGTCCGGACAGCAGGAGCACCGCGATGAACTCCCACGCAGGGGCTCCCGATACTGCGAGGCCGATGGGGACGAGAACGGCGGCCGCGATCGAACCGATCGCGGCCTTGCCGGTGAGCTTGGTGATCACCCACCACGTCGCCACGGCGACCACGAACAAGAGCGGGAAGAGGACGACGAGCACACCTGAACCCGTGGCGACCCCCTTTCCGCCTCGGAACTTGCGGAACACCGGGAACATGTGCCCCAGAATCGCGGCGGCACCACACCAGTACGCGAGTGGCCGCCCGTCGACTGCAAGAGCGAGGGCGGCTGGGATGGCGCCCTTGAGCGCGTCGAGCGCATAGACCCAGACACCCTTGCGCCAGCCGAGCGCGCGGGTGACGTTCGACGCTCCTGGATTTCCTGAACCGAACGACGAGATGTCGATTCCGTTCGCCTTGGCGATGAGGATCGCGCTCGGAAACGTGCCCAAGACGTAGGAGAACGCGATCAGCAACGCCGGCACGGTGCACGATCCTGCCATCTCCGAACGCCCGCGGCGACTTTCGCGAAACTCGTGTACGCCGTGGCGGTGGTGGCCACTAGCTTGTCGTCCCCCTGTGCAGCCCCGGACACGCGCCGACCCGTTCCCCGATCTTTCGGCCGAACGCGCCCACCTGCGGTTCGCGCGCGCCTCTCGCGACGGCATGATCGAGCGGCTCTCGCGCGTCGATCCGGAGGGTGCTGCCGACGAGATCACCAAGGAGTACATCGAGGTCACCGTCGCCGACGCGCTCGCCGACCTGGCGGATCCGGGCGCCGGCGACTTCTTCGGCCGGATCGACGACGCAGCGGACCGCTGGTACATCGGCCGGCGCCACATCGAGGACGATCAACACGATCCGGTGGTCGTCGACTGGCGCGCTCCGATCGCCGCGCCCTTCTACCGAGCCACTGCGGTCGACTCGCTCGGGATCGCCTTCCGGAGGCGGTTCACGCTCGCCGATGGGGCGATCACCGCCTACCTCGACGAGCACCTCGACGATCCAGATGAAGGAGAGGTGGCCGGAGGCATCCCCGACCCCGTGCTCGCCGAGATCGGGGCCGAACGCTCAGGCGAGATGCGCGAGATCGTGGCAACGATTCAGCGCGAGCAGGACGTGGTGATCCGGTCGGACCTGGAGCAGGTGCTGGTCGTGCAGGGTGGCCCCGGCACCGGCAAGACGGCCGTCGCACTCCACCGCGCCGCCTACTTGCTGTTCGAGTATCGAGGGCGACTGGCGCGTGACGGTGTGCTGGTCGTGGGTCCGAACCGCGCGTTCCTCGACTACATCGGCAACGTGCTGCCATCGCTCGGTGAGCGCAGCGTGCGGCAGGCGACCGTCGACGAACTGTGCATCCCGAGGGTCGAGGTCACCGGCGCCGACGACGCTGACGTCGCAAGCTGGAAGGGCGCTGTCGAACGACTCGTCGATCTCGAAGCAGCGGCCCTGGCCGCGATCGAACCGCCCGACGACGACATTGCTGTCCCCATCGGTGCGCGTACACACGTCATCTCGGCGGGGTTGTTCGGGGAGTGGCTCGAAACCGCCAAGGGCGGGGTGGTCCCGATCAACAAGCGGCGCGAGCGTGTGCGGTCGTTGGCCCGTCGCGAGATGCTCCGCCGCACGGGATCCGACGACGCGTGGGCACATGCAGGCGAGCTGAAGAAGGCGATAACCAAGGCGTGGCCAACACAGAAGCCCGTGCGGCTCGTCGACCGGCTGTTGCCCGGACGATCCGGAAAGCGGCGGAAGTGGACGCGCGCCGACCGCTTGCTCGTCGACGAGGCCAACTCGCTCCTGAACGGTTCACCGTTCACCTACGGCCACGTCATCGTCGACGAGGCGCAGGATCATTCCGCCGTCGCGCTGCGCGTGATCGGTCGCCGTAGCCCGAACGGCTCGATGACCCTCGTCGGTGACGTGGCCCAGTCGACGACGCCCGCCGGACAAGAACGCTGGTCGGACGTGCTCGCTCACCTCGCGACTGGACCCGTGCGGGGGTCGGTGGCGGAGTTGACGATCGGCTATCGCGTGCCGGAGCCGATCCTCTCGGTGGCCAACCGGCTACTGCCGTTCACCGATGTCGACGCCACCGAGAGCCGCAGCGTCCGGACCGCCGGCAGTCCGCCGCGCTGGCACCGCGTCGAACACGATGACCTGTCCGCGGCGGTGACGGCCGCGGTGCGCGAGGTGAAGTCGCACCATCGCCTCACAGGCGTGGTCGCTCCACCGGATGTTCACCAGCTGATCGAGGCCGCGCTCGGAGCCGGTGGATTCGTGGGGGTCGACCATGTCCACGAACTCGCGGCCGGGGAAGTGCCCCTCTTTTCGCCCGAGACGGTGAAGGGCCTCGAGTTCGACGGTGTCGTCGTCGTGAACCCGCACGATGTGCTCTCGCAGGGGACAGACGAGCCGGTGACGCCTCGCGGCGCGCGCCTGCTCTACGTCGCGCTCACCCGCGCGGTGCAGCGGCTCGACATCGTCACCGACGCGGCGCCGCCGCCGGTTCTCACTTCCTGAACCTGTGTGACCGATCACCGCGGATCGCGGCGCAATCGCTCACGCAGCCTTCGGATTGCGGGCAGTGCCCGGTCAGCGGCGACCGAGCGTGACCGGGACCCGAGCGGGCTCAGCGGGCTGGGCGGCGCGGGCAGGCTTGGAGTGATCGGCGACCGGGCGCGGGACGGCGGCACTCGCCGCGAGGAGCGCCATCTCGCCGTCGCCACCGACACATTCCGGATCCGGACCGTCCAGCGGGAGACCTGTGAAGAACTTCGCCGCCATGCAACCGCCCTGACATGCGTCGTAGCTGCCGCATGATGCGCAGGCGCCGGCCGACTGCGGTTCGCGCAGCTCGCGGAAGAGGTCGCTTTCGCGCCACACGTTCGTGAACCCGCCTGGATCATGGACCGAGCCGGCCTTGAACTCGTCGTGAAGCACGAACGGGCAGGCGTAGACGTCGCCGACGGGGTCGATCAGGCACACGACCCGACCGGCGCCGCAGAGGTTGAGGCCGGGCAACAGCTCGTCCCCGAGAGCATTGAGGTGGAAGAACGAATCGCCGGTCAGAACGTTCTCGCCATGGGCGAGGAGCCATTCGTAGATCTCGCGTTGCTGAGCGTTCGTGGGGTGCAGGTCGTGCCACGAGTCGGCGCCGCGGCCCGACGGGCGTAAACGGGTGACGCGGAGCTGCGCACCGAACGAGTCGGCGAGCGCCTTGAATTCGTCGAGTTGGGCGACGTTGTGCCGGGTGACGACGACGGAGATCTTGAAGGGCCCGAAGTCGGCGTCGCGCAGATGTGTCATCGCCCGGATCGCCGTGTCGTACGAGCCGGCGCCACGAACCGCATCGTTCGTCGGGGCGTCGATGCCGTCGAGGCTGATCTGGATGTCGAGATAGTCCATCGCCGCGAGGCGTCTGGCGTTCTGCGCATCGATGAACGCGCCGTTGGTCGAGAACTTGACGCCGATTTCGTTCGCGATCGAGTACTCGAGCAACTCGAAGAAGTCGCGGCGGATCATCGGCTCGCCGCCGCCGATGTTGATGTAGAAGACCTGCAGCTCGACCAGTTCGTCGAGTACCCGTTTGGCCTGGAGCGTCGTCAGCTCGTGCGGGTCTCGACGCCCTGACGACGACAGGCAGTGGATGCAGTCGAGGTTGCAGGCGTAGGTCAGCTCCCAGGTGAGACAGATCGGTGCGTCGAGGCCGGCCTTGAGCTGATCAGCCAACTGCGGTGCGCTCATGGAGCATCTCCGATCGTTCGAGTGCTTCGAGCGCGGACTGGAACGCCGGCCAGCGCCGCTCGTCGATGTTGCACGCACGCAGGGCGTCGCTGAGCGTGTCGTGTGCGGGGAGCGCCTCGACGACGGCGACGACGTCAGGGTGCTTGAGGAAGATCAGCTTGCGGTTGCCGTAGTGGTACGCGAGCGCGCCGAAGGGCTCAGGGCGGAGAGCAACCTGCTCGTCGAGCACGAGATGGCGGTCGAGCATGTGTGGTCGATGGTGGCGCGATTCCCGATGCGCGTGGACGTCAGTAGACGCCGCACATCCCGTCGATCGAGATCTCCTCGACGAGGAGTTCGTCCTCGAGGAGTTCCTCGTCGGTCTGCTCTTCGAGCGCGGCGACCTGCTCGTCAGCGATGGTGGTGGTGTCGGCCATCGCGCGAGGTTACCGGACGAGGAAGGGGTGGATCGCCGGAACATCGCACGACATTGTTCCGGCCCGGTGGCCCGAGCAAGAATGCCGCTGCAATCCGACGCCGACCTCAGGCGCCTCGGCCGGCGTGCGGCAGAACCGGCCGGCCGAGAGCTTCTGGGGTGGTCGCGTCGACAGTGGAAACAACAGCCGACGCAGCCGTCGACCTGACGTCCAGTCCGGCGACCGCGCCGATCACGATCACAGCCGGCGACTCGATTGCGGCGACGGCAAGCCCGCAACGTGTGACGGCCTCGAATCGGTGTTTGGGCGGACCGCGCGTACGCTCGGCGGGATGATCGCGGCATCGGCGGCACGCGTCCGTCTGGCTCTGTTTCTCGTGGCGGCGGTCGCCATCGCCGCATGTACGGCGTCCGACGGCTCGAACGGGTCGGCAACGGCCACCGAGGTGCCGGGGACGGAGACGCCCGGCACCGAATCGCCGTCCACCGAACCACCGTCCACCGGCCCAACAGAGACCGATCCGTCGACGACTGGCGCTCCGTCGGGTCCCACTGGCAACACGACACCGATCGAGGAGCCCGACCCGAGCGGACTCCCGCCGATCAGTGAACCCGATGGCGAGATCGTGATCGGCGAACTCGACAACGGCGTCCGCTATCTGATCCGCGAGAACGACAATCCGGGCGGGCGGGTCGAGATGCGACTCGCGATCGATGCCGGGTCCGTACTCGAGGAGGACGACCAGAGTGCGGTGGCCCATTTCCTCGAGCACATGCTGTTCAACGGCACCGAGATGTTCCCGGGCAACGAACTCGTCGACGTGCTCCGCAGTTTCGGCGCGGCGTTCGGCGCAGACATCAACGCCTACACGAGCTACGACGAGACCGTCTATCAACTCAGAATGCCGACCGAGGATGCAGCGACGGTCGACACCGGACTCGACGTACTCGAACAGTGGCTCACCTCGGCCACGATCCAACCCGATCAGGTCGTCGCCGAGCGTGGTGTCGTGCTCGACGAGTGGCGCGGCTCTGCCGCCAGCTCGAACGGTCGCATCTTCGACGCGCTCGAAGAGCTCTATCTCGGCGGCTCGCCGTACGAGGGTCGTGACCCGATCGGTACCGACACGGCGATCGAAGCCATGACCGAGGAGCCGCTGCGGCGCTTCTACGACGACTGGTACCGGCCGACCGATGCCTCCGTGATCGTCGTCGGCGACATCGATGTCGACACGATCGAGGATGGGATCCGCACCAGGTTCGGCAGTGTCGACGCCCGCGGCTCCACCGGTCCGCGACCCGAACCGGTCGTCGAACCGTCGAAGGAGGCGAAGGCGACGGTGCTCGCCGACCCTGACCAGGCCGAGGGCTCGGCCAGCATCGGGTTCCCGACTACCGCACCCATCTCCGGAACCGCCGAGGCACTCCTCCAACGCGAGATTCTCGAAGACCTCGCCTTCGACATCGTCGTCACAAGGCTGCAGAACGACGCGCGCCGCGGCGACGCTCCGTTCGAGGGGGCCGAGGCCGACAGCAGTTCGTTCGTGCGCTCGCTGAGCGCGCCCGAGATCGTCGTGTCCGCTGACGGCCCCGATCTGGAGGCCGCCACCCAGGCGGTGTTCGACGAGTACGAACGGGTCCGGCGATTCGGCTTCTCCGATGTTGAACTTGCACTCGCCGTGTCCACGTTCCGGAGCGCCGCGACATCGTTGTACGAAGGCCGCGAGTCGCGGCAGGACGCCTCGTTTGCCGACGAGTACGTCAGGCACGTCCTGGAAGACGAGCCGGTCCCGACGGCCCAGGCCACGTTCGACTTCATCAATGCCGTCCTCGACGGCGCGACCGCCGCGACCGTCGCCTACGGGATCGTGGAACGCATCGACCGCGCTGGTGCGCATGTGTTCGTCGTCGTCCCCGAGGGCGAGGCCTCCGACGTGCCGTCAGCCGACGTGTTCGTCACGCAGGCCGACTCGATGACCGACCGTGAGCTCGAGCCGCGCGACGACGAATCGACGATCGACGGCGATCTGATGGAAGCGCCCGATCCCGTCGAGGAGGTGCGTCGCGAGCCGATGCTCGAAGCGTCGACGAACAGCCTCGTCGATCCGCTCCTGCTCACATTTCCCAACGGTGTACGCGTCGCCTTCAACGTCACACCGATCGTCGAGGGCAACGTGGCCTTCGAGGCGCGCAGCCCCGGGGGGCTCGCCGTTGTCGACTCCGACGACGTTGCCGATGCGGACGCTGCCGGCCCGGTGGTCGACTCGAGTGGGGTCGCGTCGTACGGGCCCGTCGAACTCGAGGCATTCCTCGCCGACAAGGACGTCGACGTTCGGTCGCGCATCGATCAATTCACCGATCGCTTCACCGGTTTCGTCGCAACCGCCGACCTCGAGGTGCTGATGCAACTCGTCCATCTGCGCATGACCGATCCGCGCGTCGACGACGTGGCACTCGAGCGCTACGTCGACGATGAGTTGGCACTCGCTGTCGATCCGTCGATCGATCCCGACTACGCCCAATTCGTGGCCCTGCTGAATGCCCGGTACGACGATCCACGGTTCCACCTGCCGACCGTGGAGTCACTCGCCACCGTCGACGCGGCGGGCATCGATGATGTGTACCGCGACCGGTTCGGCGACGCGTCCGGTTGGGCGTTCTCGTTCAGCGGCGACTTCGACATGGGTGCGGCGATCGATCTCGCCCGTCGCTATTTCGGCACGCTGCCGGCCACCGGCCGCGTCGAGGCCCCGGGGTACGACGAGCCTCCCCCGCCGCCGGGCGTCGTCTCCGAACGGGTCGTCGCCGGGGAGGGCGAGCAGGCCAATGTCCTGTTTCTCTACACGGCTCCCGCGACGGCCGACCGGCGTGACGACGTCGCAGCCCGCATCGTTGGCGAGGTCGTCGGCAACCGCCTCACCGATGTCATCCGCGAGCGGCTCGGCGAGTCGTATTCGCCCTTTGCTGACATCGATCTCACCGGTGGAGCAACACCGGATGCGCAGACCTTCTTGTCCGTGTCGACGGGTCGCGCCCTGGTCGACAGCGTCTCGGCGGCGGTCCTCGACGAGCTCGAACTGCTGCGCGCGGAGGGGCCGACCGGCGCCGAGCATGCTGCCGCCTCCGAGACCGTCCACCAGCAGCTCGAACTCTTCAACAACCCGCAGATCAACGGCGAGGTGCTGAGCGTGCTCGTCGACCCAGAAGGCAACCCGTCGCTCTCGATGTTCCTCGAACAGGACCTCCTCGTCGAGACGATCACGGCCTCCGATGTGCAGTCGTACCTGACCGCCTGGGCGCCGATCGATCAGTACATCGAGATCCAGACCGTCCCGCGCTGACCCGCCCGCGCTGACCGGCCCGGCGGTGCGACGGTCCCGATGAGCGTGACGTAGGGTCGCGGGATGCAGACGAAGGCAGCCATCCTGTGGGAAGTCAACGCTCCGTGGAGCGTCGAGGACATCGAACTGGACGACCCGGGCCCAGGCGAGGTGCTGGTCAAGCTCGCCGCGTCTGGTCTGTGTCACTCCGATGAACACCTGGTCACAGGCGACCTCCCGTTCGAGTTGCCGATCATCGGTGGGCACGAGGGTGCCGGCGTCGTCGAGCAGGTCGGCGAGAACGTGAGCTGGCTCGAGCCCGGCGATCACGTCGTGTTCGGATTCATCCCATCGTGTGGACGATGCCCGAGCTGCTCGACCGGCCATCAGAACCTGTGCGACTACGGCGCACTGATGGGCCTCGGCAAGCAGATTGCCGACGGCACGTCGCGCCATCACGCGCAGGGCAAGGATCTCGGCTTGATGTGTCTGCTCGGCACGTTTGCGCACCACACGGTCGTCAACGAGGCGAGCTGCATCAAGATCGAAAAGGACATCCCGCTCGATCGTGCGTGTCTCACGGGCTGCGGAGTCGTCACGGGCTGGGGTTCGGCCGTGTACGCGGCAGAGACCGGGCCCGGTGACATCGTGGCCGTCGTCGGCGTCGGTGGGATCGGTGCCAACGCCATCCAGGGCGCGAGGCTCGCCGGTGCCAAGCAGATCTGGGCGATCGACCCGGTCGAGTCGAAGCGCGAAAAGGCGATGGAGTTCGGCGCCACGCACACCGCGGCGTCGATGACCGAGGCGATGGAGCCGCTCGGTGAGGCGTCATGGGGCACGATGGCCAACAAGGTCATCATGACGATGGGTGTCGGCTCCGGTGAACTGATGGCCGAGGCGCTCGCCCTCACCGCCAAACGCGGGCGCGTGGTCGTCACCAACATCCACCCGGCGCTCGAGATGTCGGCGACGATGAACCTGCTCGACGTCACCCTGATGGAAAAGCAGGTCGTCGGCTCGCTGTTCGGTTCCGGCAACCCGCGTGCCGACATCCCGAAGCTGCTCAATCTCTACCGGGAAGGGCAACTCGATCTCGACGGTCTCGTTACGAACACCTACGACCTCGACGGCGTCAACGACGGATACGACGACATGCGCGCCGCCAAGAACATTCGCGGCGTGCTGATCTACTCCTGACGACCTGACACATCGCGGGCGCGGCGTACGGTTCACTCACAGTTCAGCAAGGACATCGCGACCGCCAGGATGTCGTTGGCGACCTTGGCGGCACTCGAGCCGACCGTAGCGGCGTTCGGGCACCAGGGTGGGCCCCCGATCACGGTCGACGTCACCACTCAGCTCACCACGCTCGCGGCGGGTTGACCCAACTAGGTTGGCCGGACCATCACAGCGGAAGGACCGAGATGAAGAGCAGAGCAGCGGTATTGCACGGGGTCGGCCAGGACTGGCAGGTCGAGGAGATCGAGGTCGATTCGCCGCAGGCCGGTGAGGTGCTCGTCCAGTGGAAGTCCGCAGGGATGTGTCACAGCGACGAACATCTCGTCACCGGCGACATGGTGCCTCCCGAAGAGGCGTGGGAGCTGATGGGGATCGAGTCGTTCTTCCCGGTACTCGGCGGCCACGAGGGTGCGGGCGTCATCGCGCAGGTCGGTGACGGCGTCACGAGCGTCGCCGTCGGCGACCACGTCTCGGCGTCCTTCGTCCCGTCGTGCGGACGATGCCGCTACTGCTCGACCGGGCGCCAGAACCTCTGTGACGACGGTGCAGCTGCCTTCCTGCCCGGCATGATCACCGACGGCACCAGCCGTCACCGCACCGCGGACGGTGCCGATCTGATGTTGTTCGCCAAGCTCGGCACGTTCTCGGAGTACTCGTGTGTCGCCGAGTCGCAGGTGATCAAGGTCGAATCCGACCTCCCGATGGACGCCGTGTCGCTCGTGTCGTGCGGCGTGGCGACGGGCTGGGGATCAGCGACCGCGAGAGCCGAGGTCACCGCTGGCGACACCGTCGTCGTCGTCGGCATCGGTGGCATCGGCATCAACGCCGTACAGGGCGCAGCGATGGCCGGCGCACGGCAGGTGATCGCGGTCGACCCGATCGAGTTCAAGCGCGAGAAGGCGATGGAGTTCGGTGCGACCCACACGTTCGCCTCGATGGAAGAGGCCTTCCCCGCGGTCGGTGAGCTGACGTGGGGGCAGATGGCCGACAAGGTCATCATGACGCCCGGCGTGATGTACGGCGATCTGATGGCGATGGGGATGCAGCTCACCGGCAAGGGTGGCACGATCGTGGTCACCGGAGTCGCGCCGATGACCCAGACCGAGTCGTCGGTCAACCTGTTCGAGCTGGCGATGTGGAACAAGGAGATCAAGGGGACGATTTTCGGTTCGCTCAACCCGCGCGCCGACATCCCGAAGCTGCTGGGCCTGTACCGCGACGGCCAACTCAAGCTCGACGAGCTGATCACCAACCGCTACACGCTCGACGAGGTCAACGAGGGGTATCAGGCCATGCGCGACGGCGAGAACATCCGCGGCGTGATCATGTATGACTGACGGCCCAGCCGACCTCGTCGCGCGCATCGGCACCCAGGTCATCGGCCGCCGGCGCGAGATCGAACTCGTCGTCGCCGCGCTCATCGCCGACCGTCACATCGTGATCGAGGGACCGCCGGGCACGGGCAAATCGACGCTCCTGCGTACCGTCGCACACGAACTCGGTGTCGGCTTCGAGTTCGTCGAGGGCAATGCCGAGCTGACACCCGCCCGGCTGGTCGGGCACTTCGATCCGGCGCGCGTGCTGGCCGAGGGTTACGACCCCGCGGTCTTCGTCGATGGACCGCTCGCTGCAGCCCTGCGCGACGGCTCCCTCCTCTATGTGGAGGAGATCAACCGCGTCCCCGAGGAGACCCTCAATGTGCTCATCACCGTGATGAGTGAGGGTGAGCTGCACGTGCCGCGCCTCGGTCGTATCGTTGCCGCGCCCGGGTTCCGTCTCGTCTCGGCGATGAACCCGTTCGACGCGATCGGCACGGCGCGGATCTCCAGCGCGGTGTACGACCGCGTGTGCCGGCTCTCGGTCGGCTACCAATCGGCGTCAGACGAGGCCGAGATCACGACACGCGAGTCGGCGACGACCGGATTGGACCCCGCGTGGGTGGCGCAGGTGGTCGAACTCGTCCGGATGACACGGTCGCACCCCGACCTGCGCGTCGGCTCGTCGGTGCGCGGTGCGATCGACATGTGCGCCGTCGCGTCGTCGCTCGCCGCGGTGCGGGGCCGCTCGGTCGACGCACCGAGTGTGTCGCTCGACGCCGCGTTCGTCGCGCTGTCGGGCAGGATCCGGCTCCGCGAGGGAGTGTCCAGAGCAGCGGAGGACATCGTCCGCGAGTTGTGGGAGTCCGTGTTCGCTCGCAGCGTCGGCGAGGACGGTGGTGGCGAGGGAAAAGTTGGCGCCCCGAATGGGGCAACGATCTCCAACTGAAGTCGCCGCCCACGGCGAAGGAGGGTGACGAGGCCGACGAGGAGGTTGCCAAGAGCCGTCGGCGTACGACCTCTCGCCGCGAGCTGCAACGCAACCCCCGGTTCGAGGAGATCTCGCCGGACGTCGGCGAGCTCGACGAGGAAGCGCTCGACGACGCGATGGAGGAAGATCCTGACGAGACACTCGCACTGCTCGCCGATCTGACCGGCGCCACGGACCCAAAGCTACGCGAGCTCGCCCGTCGTCTGGCCGGCTCGCTGTTTCTCGATGTCTCCCGTCGTGGGCCGGCTCGTCCACGGGGTGTCGGATTGTTGCGCACACAGCCCTACCGGCCGGATCGCGGCGACATCGACCTCGACGCCTCGATCGACGCGCTCACTACGGCTCGCGCGGAGCGAATCGCGGTCGATCCCGCTGACCTTCGGGTGCAGGCGTGGAGCACCCCCGGCACCGCGATCTGTCTCGCCGTCGACCGCAGCGGCTCGATGGGCGGTCGCCCGCTGGCGACGGCGGCCGTTGCGGCGGCGGCCGTCGCCTGGCGCTCGCCCGAGGACTACTCGGTGCTGTCGTTCGGCAAGGAGATCATCGCCGCCAAGTCACAGCATCACGCGAAGTCGAATGAAGCTGTCGTCGACGCGGTGTTGGCGCTGCGGGGGTTCGGCACAACCGATGTGGCCGGCGCGCTCACTGCCGCCACCGAGCAACTCGGGCGTTCGCGGGCCGGACGAAAGATCGCGATTCTGCTCTCGGACTGCCGGGCGACGGAGCCCGGCGATCCCATCAGCGTCGCGGCGGGACTCGAGGAGCTGATCATCATCGCGCCAGAGTCCGACTCCGAGGAGGCGTCCGAACTCGCATCCCGAACGGGTGCCGCGATGGTCACCGTGGCGGGGCCGAGCGATGTGGCGCGCGCCATCGGTGTCGCCCTCGACCGCTGATCGCATCTGACGTCAGCGTCAGCAGCGGATCGCGCTGTCGGGAACCACGCCGTAGAGGTTCTCGTCGACGATGACCGAAGGAACGTCCGGCGTCGTGTCGTCCTGGGCCGACTCGTCGGCGTCTCCGCCGTCGATGACCGCGACGGTGACGTCCTCGCCCTGTGCGATGACGACCTGCGGTTCGGTGGCATCTTCGTCGAACAGCTGGTCGGGGGCGCCGGCGATGGTCGCCTGGCCACGGAACACCGAAAGGATCGCTTGCATGTTGTCGCCGCCCGTCCGCGGTACGAGCACCGCGTTGCCCTGGATCACATCGGGCCGTGCCTCGATCTGGTACGTCGTGATCTGCGTCGGGTCGATCGCGCTCATCACGCCGGCGAACTCGAGCATCCGGTCGATGGTGAGGCTGGGGTCGGTGACGATGTACTCCGAGTTCGTCTCGATCAACCCGCCGATGACGTCCGCGCTGAGGACGCCGGCCGAACGCAGGCTCTGTGTGACCCGGCGGAGGAAGTCCTGTTGACGAGAGATACGACCGAGGTCGCTCGTACCGTCGGTTGTCCATTCGCCGTCCTCGAACGACTGCATCGAGCGCGAGCGCACATAAGCGAGGGCATGGTCACCGTCGAAGTAGTAGCAGCCCGCCTCCGGCACGTTGAGTCCCGTCTTCACGTCGCGTACGGGGGTCTCGAACGGGACACCGACTCCGTCGACGGCGTCGACGAGCGTCTTGAACGCGCAGAAGTCGATCTGGATCGTGTGGTCGGCGACGACGCCGAAGTTTTGGTAGATCGTGTCGATCAACCGCTGCGAGTTGTTGCGTTCGTAGGCCACGTTGATCCGCTGTGAGCTGGAGCGGCCGGCGATGGTGACCCACAGATCGCGCGGGAACGACAGCACGGCGGCCTGCGACGTCTCGGGATTGACACGCCACATCATGATCGTGTCGCTGCGCTCGCCGAATTCGGATCGGTCGCCGAACGCCGCCGCGTAGGGCGAGTCCGGGTCGATGCAGGAGTTGTTGTCGGCGCCGGTGACGAGGAAGTTCTTCGCAGCCGGCTCCGCGGGCGGGAACGTCGAGGGCGGTACGTCGGGCTCGTCCGCCCCGTCGTCGACAGTCGCGTCGCCGGCGTTGTCCGGTGAGGGCTCACCGGGAACGAATCCGGCGTCGGCGTTGGTGCGCGGGTCGATGATCGCAGGAGCGATGTTCCGGTCCTCGAGCACGCGCTGGGCGGCGTAGATGCCGCCGGCCGCGGCGAAGCAGGCTATTGCGGTGATGAAAACGCCGACGATCAGCAGGCGTTGCGGCCACGTCCGCCGATGCTTGCGCGCACGCGGGGCCGAGTCATCGGCGGCCGCGGGCTCTGCGGTGGAGGGGTCCTCGGTCGACATTCAGGGCGACGATATCGGCGTCGCTCGATCATGGTCCCGCGGCCGGCGAGCCGAGTCTCGGGATCGCCGGCTCAGGCCAGCGTGACGACCTTCGTGCCGACGTACGCCCAGTTCCACATCCAGATCGCGTCCGGGATGGCCTGGCGGACACAGCCACCGGAGAGCGCCTGACCCAACTGCGACACCGACTGGACCGGCCGGCCGTATTGGGTCGGGATCTCGTGGAACCCGATGTTGCCGCCGCGTGCGCCGTGCGCGAACCGCACCATGTAGCCCCACTTGATCGTCGGGTTGTTGATCGAGTACGTGTACCGCGATCGCGAAAAGACTTGGTACGTGCCGGGGCGGGGATCGAGCGGGGTCTGGCGACCGGACACGCGATGTGTCTTGATCATGTTGCCGGCCGAGTCGATCACCCAGAGGCGTTGCCTCGACTTGGAGTACACGACGCGGCGACCCGTACCGGAGTTTGCCGGCACGACCCACTCGGGTGGGATCGGCGGCGGCGGGACCGGTTCTACCTGGACCTGCTCCTTGCCGGTGCGCGGAGACAGGGTCACATCGGCGTCGGCGGCACCGTCGATCACCAGTGGTGGGAGCGTGGTCGCAGGTGGCGGCGCCTCGCTCAGCGTGTCGACCGGCTCGGCGGCTGTGTCGGGTGGTGCCGTGTCCGGTGCAGGTGTGGACGCATCCGTCGGCGTTCCGAGCGCGAGCACCGTCGCGAAGGTGGCCACCGCGGCGACAAGCCCCAACTTGGTTCGCATGAACGACGAGCGTACCCCAGGCAGGTTGTGACCAGCGTCACAGAAGCGCGAAACTCCTGGGCAACGGCCGCGTCAGGTGGTCTCGGAGAGGATCACCGTGCAGTCGAAGGCGTCGCCGTCGAGGAGGGAAATCGCGCCGATCGAACCGGCGTCGCACAGGTCGGCTTGGCCGGCCGCGAGCGCAGCCAGCGCAGCGGTCGGTGCGGTGACCGCGAGGTGGTCGACCGACGACCGTTGGCTCTGCTTCGCCTCGGTCTTGGCGCGGCGGACGCGGGTGAGCACCTCGATCACGGGATCGACCAGATCGGGATCCCCGTCGAGGGCGGACGGGATCGGCCAGGCCGCCCGATGCACACTTCCGGACTGCCACCAGCTCCAGGCCTCCTCGGTCGCGAACGGCAGCAGTGGCGCGAACATTCGCTGAATCGTGCTGAGCGCGTCGGCGAGAGCGGTTCTGGCCGATGCCGCGGCGTCAGCGCCGCGCGATTCGTACGCCCGGCCCTTGACCAATTCGACGTAGTTGTCGCAGAACCACCAAAAGAACTCCTCGGTGCGTTCGAGCGCGCGGGCATAGTCGTAGTCCTCGAACGCTGCGGTCGCCTCGGCGATGACTGCGTCGAGTTTCGCCAGCATCGAACGGTCGACAGGATCGGTGACGACATTCGCCAGATCTCGATCGGGTGCACCACCGCTTACCTCGGCGTCTCCGAAGCCGAGCACGAACTTGGAGACGTTGAGCAGCTTGTTGGCGAGCTTGCGGCCGACCTTCATCTGATCTTCGCTGAAGGCGGTGTCGACGCCCGGCCGTGCCGATGTCGCCCAGTATCGAACGGCGTCGGTGCCGTGTCGGTCGAAGAGGTCCAGCGGCGTGACGACGTTGCCCTTCGACTTCGACATCTTCTTGCGGTCGGGGTCGAGGATCCACCCGGACAACGCAGCATGTCGCCATGGCGCCTGGTCGAATTCGAAGTTGCTGCGGACGACGGTGGAGAACAGCCAGGTGCGGATGATGTCGTGGCCCTGCGGTCGGAGATCCATCGGGAATACACGGTCGAACAGGTCGGGGTCTTCCTCCCACCGTCCCGCGATCTCCGGACTCATCGACGATGTCGCCCACGTGTCGAAGACATCGGGGTCGCCGACGAACCCGCCGGGCACGCCGCGCTGGTCGGCCGTGTAGCCGTCTGGCACGTCGATCGACGGGTCGATCGGCAGCTCGGACTCGGCGGGCAACAGCGGCTCGTCGTGGATCGGCTCGCCATCCTCGTCGAGGGGGTACCACACCGGGATCGGCGGACCGAAGAAGCGTTGGCGGCTGACGAGCCAGTCGCCGTTGAGGCCCTCGACCCAATTGTCGTAGCGATGCTGCATGTGAGCCGGGTGCCAGGTGACCTCCCCGCCGCGGGCGACGAGTTGGGTTCGGAGGTCGGCGTCGCGGCCGCCGTTGCGGATGTACCACTGGCGCGAGGTGACGATCTCGAGCGGGCGTTCGCCGCGCTCGTAGAATTTGACCGGGTGCTGGATTGCGCGAACGTCGCCGATCAGCGCGCCCGCCTCGGTGAGCTGCTCGACGACCGCTCGTTGCGCCTGCTTTGCGCTGAGTCCCGCAATCGTCCCGTAGGCCTCCGCGTCGACATCATCGGGTGCGTCGGGGAGGATTCGTCCGTCGCGACCGATGATCGGCCGCATCGGAAGGTCGAGCTCGCGCCACCATGTGACGTCGGTGGCATCACCGAACGTGCAGATCATGGCGATGCCCGTGCCCTTGTCGGGTTCAGCCAGTTCGTGGGCGACGACCGGCACTTCGACGCCATAGAGCGGGGTCCGCACCGTGGTGCCGAACGACGCCCGGTAGCGGTCGTCATCAGGATGGGCGACGAGCGCAACGCAGGCCGCCAGCAGTTCGGGTCTCGTCGTGTCGATCTCGATCGCTCCGTCGGCGCCGGCGCGCTGGAACGCGATCTTGTGATAGGCGCCCGGACGATCGCGGTCCTCCAACTCGGCCTGTGCGACGGCCGTACGGAAGTCGATGTCCCACAGCGTCGGCGCTTCTTGGCTGTAGGCCTCGCCCCGATCGATGTTGCGCAGGAAGGCCCGCTGGCTCGCCCGCCGCGACCGTTCGCCGATCGTGGTGTAGTGATGATTCCAGTCGACCGACAGCCCGAGCCGGCGGAACAACTCCTCGAAGATCTTCTCGTCGATCTCGATCAGTTCGGCGCAGAGCTCGAGGAAGTTCGGCCGCGAGATCGGCACGGCATGGTGCTTCTTCGGAGGGTCACCTCGGAACGGCGGTTCGAACCCGTCGTGGTACGGCTGGCTCGGGTCGCAGCGCACCCCGTAGTAGTTCTGGACACGACGTTCGGTCGGTAGCCCGTTGTCGTCCCACCCCATCGGGTAGAAGACCGACTTGCCCGACATGCGCTGGTATCGCGCGATCGTGTCGGTGTGGGTGTAGCTGAACACATGGCCCATGTGCAGCGAGCCACTGACCGTGGGCGGCGGCGTGTCGATGGAGAAGACCTGCTCGCGGGGTACCGAAGCGTCGAATCGGTAGATGCCATCGGTGTCCCACTGGTCGGCCCAGCGAGCCTCGATGCCGTCGAGCGTCGGCTTGTCGGGGATCTTCGCCATAGGTGGCGAGGCTACCGACGTCGACGCGAGCGACCCTCCCGCGTTGAACGCGGGAGGGTCGGAACGAGGCGTATCGGTTTCGGGCGGGGGGCGGGCCTCCTGGGGGAGGACGGAGGCCGCCGCGACCCGCCCGACCGTTCAGGCTCGTTCGAGGACGACGACGGGGATTTCCCGGTCGCCGGCCGTCTTCTCGTATTCGGCGAACGCGGACTGGTTCGCCTTCTGGGTGTCCCAGATCGCGGTGCGCTCGTCACCGGATACGACGACGGCGTTGACTTCGAACGATTCGGTGCCGAGTTCGACCGAACCCTTCGGATTCGCGACGACGTTGTAGTACCAGTCGGGGTGAGTCGTGGCGCCCGCCTTCGAGGCGAAGATGGCGATACGTCCGCCGAGATCCTGATAGGCGAGCGGGTTGAGCCGCTCCTTACCCGACTTCGCGCCCGTGGAGTGGAGGATCAAGATCGGTATTCCCTCGAACATCCCACCGACCACACCGTCGTTCGCTCGAAAGTCGGCGATGACCTGCTTGTTCATCTCGTTGGGATCGAAGGGTGCGCCGTCGCTCATGGACGGGTACAACGCCGGCCGTCGGCGGGACATTCCCGTTCATCCGCATTCTCGCGAAACCATCCGCCGGCGGCCGGGGCGCGCTCGTAGGATCGCGGCTGTGCTCCGTCTCTACGACACCGCCACCCGCGAGGTCCGCGAGCTCGCTCTGCGCGAGCCGGGCAAGGTGAGCATCTATCTGTGTGGCCCGACCGTGTACGGCCCACCGCACATCGGGCACGGTCGGGCGACGCTCGTCTACGACATTCTGCGCCGCTATCTGCGTTGGGCCGGTCTTGATGTCCGGCTCGTCTCGAACGTCACCGACATCGAGGACAAGATCATCGAGCGTGCCGAGCGCGAGGGTCGTCCATGGCAGGACATCACCACCAAGTGCGAGCGGGTGTGGTTCGACGCGATGGCGGGCATCAACGTCGACCGGCCCGACGAGGTGCCGCACGCCACCGAGTACGTCGACGAGATGGTGGCGATGATCGGTCAGTTGATCGACAGCGACGCGGCGTACGTCACCGATGACGGCGTCTACATGGCGGTCGAATCGGTGGATGACTATGGCCTGCTCGCGCACCAGTCGCTCGACGAGATGCGTGCCGGGGGAGGAGACCGCACCGTCGTCGGTGCCGAACAGAAGCGGCACCCCGCCGACTTCGCTCTCTGGAAATTCTCGAAGCCCGACGAGCCGTCATGGCCATCACCATGGGGCGACGGTCGGCCCGGCTGGCATTCCGAGTGCGTCGTCATGTCGCTCGACCTGTTGGGCGAGGGGTTCGACCTGCACTGCGGTGGACAGGACCTACGGTTCCCGCATCACGAGAACGAGCGGGCCCAGGCCGTAGCGCTCGGCAAGACATTCGCGAATCACTGGATGCACAACGGGTTCGTCGTCGACGCCGAGGGCGAGAAGATGTCGAAGAGCTTGGGCAACGTATCGAACCTGCTCGACCTGATCGAGTTGTACGACCCGCGTGCGTTCCGCATGGTGCTGCTGCAGTCGCACTACCGCAGCCCGGTGAAGATCACCCAGGACAACATCGACGCGGCGGTGAACGCGCTCGCCGGTCTCGATGCGTACGCGTCACGCGTACGCGACGTCGAGGCGGTGGTGCCCGACCGGTCGGCGCACGAGGAGTTCCGCGCGGCGATGGACGACGACCTCGAGGCCTCGGGCGCCATCGCGGCCGTGCACGCGCTGGTGGGGGAGGCGAACCGCCGGCAGCAGGCGGGGGAACTCTCGGCGGAAGACGCCGCCTCCGCGCT
>JASJHI010000341.1:0-4547 GCA_033791105.1 Acidimicrobiia bacterium
TGGCGGCACCTGCAGACTGGTCGGTCGCCGAAGGTGCGGTGGAGTTTGATCGAGTCTCGGGGGCTGGCAAGGCGGACGTGACCTGAAGGTCGCGCTCGCGGGATCCCGCGCCGGCTGAGCGAGTCGTTCAACGGGCGGAGAGCTCGTCGAGGCGGGCGATGGCGGCATCGAACTCACCTTCCGGGAACATCTCGAGATTGGCGATCAGACCATCACGGACATGGACCATCACGACGGCGACCTGGTTCTCGACGAGTTCGCCGCCGTCGGAGACACTGAAATTGATCATCGGTGCGACGAGCCCGGACGACGCTCGAGGATGTCCGCCCTCAGTCGTGACAACGACGCCGTGGGCGTCGCCGACGGTTTCGAACACGGCGAGGTAGGCGTCGCGGTCGAGTTCGGGGTAGCCCATCGCTCGGTGGTCGGCGAACGTGTAGTCGGGTGCGATCGTGTCCGCCGCGGTGTCGGCGTCGAGGTGGCGGAATGCGTTCGTGTTGCGGGCGATGAGAGCAAGCATCTCGTCGTGGCCGCTGTCATCGAGGGCGAGCCAGCGGCGGTCGAAGTCGTCGGCCGCTTCCGCCAGCTCGTGCGGCTCGTACAACGCGACTCTCACGATGGAGTGCTCGCGGTTGGTCTCCTCGACGACGAAGCGGTGGAACGGCTCTCCGTCGACATCGGGGTCGCGCAGTTCGACGAGCGCGAGCCGTTCACCTCGCACTGCGAGCACCCGCCGAGATTCGAGGCCGAATCCGAGCCGCTTTGCCGCTATCGGGCCGGCCGGCGCGCCGGTGTCGGCGACGAGCCGGGTGCCGCTCGAGTCCTCGACCGCCAGTTCCGGCGAGAGCGCTTCGAGGAACAACTCCCAGCGTTCGAGGCGAGCAAGGAAGTTGGCTCGATTCGCGACTACAACGGTGATGTTGTCGCGGCGTCGCTCGGTCTCGACCCCGTCGGTCAGCCGATCGTGCAGCGCGGCCGCCTCGTCGAACTGCTCGACGCCGAAGAAGTCCATCCGTTTCGCCATCCCCGTCTCGGCGTCGAGCGCCGACACCAGTAGGTGCCGTTCGACTTGGACTGCACCACTGGGAAGCGTGACGCGATGGCATCCCTCGGCGAGGAAGGCGACATGTTGTTCGGATCGGTGCACCCGAACGACGAACGATGCGAGGTCGGCGTCGAGATCCATGATCGATCGGATTCGCTCGCGGAAGCCGCCCGAATCGACCTTCCCCCAACCGATTCCTCTGTGATCCGCCATCGTGAACTCTGGATGGCCAAGGTCCATCACTCTCTGAAGATCGCGTGTCGAGATCGCACGATAGGACGCGCCAAGTTCGGCGATCAGCAACCGGAGCGCGTCGTCGTCGCAGTGCTCGAGGAACAGCCGGTCGAGTTCCGCCACCGCGCCGAGGAAGTCGTCCGGGTCGAACAGTACGGCTCGTGTGAGCTGGTCGGCTTCCCACTCGGTAACGCTGAGCCAGGCCATCGTCGGACCGTCGCGTACGTCAACTTCACGAATTGTGCACTGATGGAGCGCACAGCCGTCTCCCCGGGACGCGACGGTCTCGACGTTCGCGACGAGTTCCTGGTCGAGCGGGTAGATCCCGGGAGCGAGGAATGCCACCACCTCATCGCGTCCTCGATGGATGGACTGGATCACTTCCCGCCGGTCATCGAGGATGACATCTTGTGCGAGGTCCTCGACGTATCGATCGACATCCCGTGCCGCCAGCCTGGCGACGAACAGGTGTGGGAGTTCGTCAGCCGCGTTCCACGGCTCGCTGTCGTCGGATGATCTCGACTCCGCCGTCAGCTCGTGCAGCCGCTCGATCGCCGCCTCGGGGTCGTCCGGATCGTGAGCCTCGACATGGAAGATCGAGCCGTCGCGGATCAGGGCGATGGCGGTGATCGGCAGTGCCTCGACCAGACCGCCGTCGACCAACGTCCACTGCGACATGCGGCCGGCGATGCCGGCATCGGTCTCCGCGAGCACCTGCCCGACGACCGTGGCGATCGGACTCGGCATGTCAGCCTCGAACACTTCGAGCCACGCGGTCTTGTCGAATGAGCCCCACCCGAGTGGCCGCTCGTCGACTGCGGTGAAGTCGTCATGCAGGAATGTCGAGAGGCGCTCGACATCGCGA
This sequence comes from Acidimicrobiia bacterium, assembly GCA_033791105.1. Taxonomy (GTDB): domain Bacteria; phylum Actinomycetota; class Acidimicrobiia; order Acidimicrobiales; family Ilumatobacteraceae; genus JASJHI01. The sequence goes on from JASJHI010000341.1 coordinate 2,145, forward strand.
TGGCGGAACGACTGCTCGTACGCGAGCGCGAGGCGGCCCAAGTCGGTCTGCGGCTCGAGTTCGAGCCAGCGTTCCTCGAGCAGGTCGGCCGCGGCGATGAGTGAGTCGACATCCCAGTCGAAGAGGGTGACGCGCTCGATCTCCGCTCGCCGGTTCAGCTCCACGAGCGCGAAACGGCGGTACTGCTCGCCGTCGAGGTCGTCGTCGCCCCAGGACATGAGCGCGAGCCGATCCCCTCGGACGGCGATCACTCTGCGCTCATCAACGCCGAACCCGGCCCCTCGGGCGCTCTCCGCATCCGAGACTTCCGCGCTCCGCATGAGCGGGTGGCCCTGACCGGTCTCGACGTTGAGACCCTCCGCGAGCATCGGCGCGGCGAGATCCCAACGCCCGCGCCGCATCAGTGAGTGCGCACGATTGGTGAGTTTGCTCGCCAGGTTCGTTGTGCGCGCGGGTTCGACGTACTCGGCCCTGATCTCCTCCCACCGTTGCTGGGCAGCGGACAGGTCGTCGATTGCGAACAGCTCGTCACGCAGCTGTAGCCCGGAGTCAGGTTCCTGAAGGGTGATCACTCGCGCCGCGTGCTGTACCTGCGATCCGTTCTGCGCCTCGATCCGAGCGCCGAGTTCGAGCATCAGCGGCGAACCCGGAGTCGGATGGATGCGGGCGAGGTATGCCACTGCGTTGCCGACGTCACGCATCGACTGCGATCGTTGTCCGGCCGTGCTCCTGTCGAGCGTGGGCCATCCGAACTGCCGGCGGTCGACGGATTCGAACTCGTCGTGCAGACGGGCGGCGTGATCGTCGGTCCGGCCATTTGTGTACGTTGCGGCCCATTCGCGCATCGTGCGGATAGTGGCGTATTCGACGGCTCCGGGATCGGAGTCGAGGTAGAGGCGGTCCAACTCGTCGACGGCCGATTCGAGGTCGTCAGGGTCGAACAACTCGGTGAGCGCCAGGTGGCCGCCGTCGGTCCAGCGTTGGACGATCAGGAACTCCATCTCGATGGTGTGGCCCTCGTCGTTCGTGGCCATCAGCGAGCGGCACAGGACGAAGCGGTCACCGCGGCTGGCGAGCGTCTCGACCTCGATCTGGGTCATGAAGCCGGGCGGGAATGCGGCCTCGACCTCGTCGCGGCCATGGTAGGCATCAGCAACGAGCGGGCGCACGTCGCGGTACTCGACGTCGGGGGCGAGAACGTCGCGCCACGCCGCCGGATCGTGCTCGAACGCGCAGAGTGCGTGCCGCATGCGCCGATCCGCGTCATTCCAGGGTTCGTGTTCGGCTGCATCAGCCGTCGCCGTTGTCAGTTCGGCGAGCCTGGCGAGGGCGGCGTCCCCCTCGCCGGGTGGAAAGTTCTCCACGCGCGTGATCTGCCGACCGTCATCGATCGTGAGGTAGACGCCGGGCAACATCTCGATGAGGTCGCCACCCTCGCTCACTCCCCACAATGAGAGTTGGACGGCCGTTGCTCTGTCGCCGATCGACAGGAAACTCCCGACGATGCCGACGCCCGACAGGTCGGCGATCGCGCTCGCCGCTCGGAGCCACTCGTCCTTGCCCATCTTGGGCCAGGCGAGCTGTTTGCGATCCCAGATCACGATCTCGTCGGACATCAGTTCTGACAGGCGGTCTGCGTCGAGCGACCTGTATGCCTGCCCGATCTTGTACGACGGTGATGACGCGTGGCTTGCTTCGACGCCGCCGAGTTCGATCCAGCGATCGTCGATGAGGTCGGCGGCCGACGCCAACGCATCGACCGCCCAGTCGAACAGCGTGATGCGTGTGAACTCGGCTCGGGCGTTCAGCTCGAGCACGGCGAAGCGTCGGAAGGGCTCCCCGTCGTCATCGTCCCGGTCGTGATCGTCGCGGTCGTCATCGCGCCAGGCCATCAGCGCGAGCTGCTCGCCGCGTACCGCCAGAACGCGACGCTCGGCCACGCCGAAGCCGACACCGGCCGCGGCACCAGCGTCCGCGAGAGCCTGGCGCCCGCTGAGCAGCACGGTGCCGTCCGCGACGCCGACGACGACGTCCTCGGCGAACACGCTGCCCGCGCGATCCCAGGCGGCCGCCCGTGCCCAGGTGTGGGCGCGGTTGGAGAACCAAGAGGCAGTGTTGACGAGGGAGTCGAGGGCCGAGAGTTCCTGCGCCCGCGCGTCGAAGTGCATCTCGGCCGTGTCGCGGTCGTCGGCGGCTAACTGATCGTTGCGCACGACCAGGCCCGACTCGGGACTGGTCTCGGCGATGATGAGATTCCTGTCGGTCTGCACCGCACCGCTCGAGGACGTCGCGGTCGTGACCTCCTCGACGAAGCTGAGTGGGCCCTCGACGCGCCGGATGCGGGCGATCACGAACGACAGTTCGCCATCCAAGTCCGCAAGCGACTCGATCCGTTCGCGGAAC
>JASJHI010000342.1:0-3166 GCA_033791105.1 Acidimicrobiia bacterium
CCTCTTGCACCCCACCTGGAGCATGGGCCCGCGCATCACGATCGGCTCGGCGACCCTGATGAACAAGGCGCTGGAGGTGATCGAGCTGCACCACCTGTTCGGCCTCGAGCGGGAGCGCATCGCCGTCACGATCCATCCCCAGTCGATCGTGCATTCGATGGTCGAGTTCACCGATGGCTCGACGATCGCCCAACTCAGTCTTCCCGACATGCGCCTCCCGATCGGGTACGCGCTCGGCCATCCTCACCGCCTGGCGACCCCGTTCGGTCGAATCGACTGGGCAGACCTCAGCCGGCTCGACTTCGAGCCGCCGGACCGCGCGACGTTCCGCTGTCTCGACCTCGCGTACGAGGCCGGTCGGGTCGGGGGCACCGCACCAGCCTGGCTCAGCGCTGCCAACGAGGTCGCGGTCGATGCATTCCTCGCGGGCAAGATTCGGTGGAATCAGATTGCTGACGTGTGTGTTGGAGTCATGCAGGTGCATGATGGAGGAACTCCGACGACCGTGCAGGACGTCGAAGAGGCAGATGCCGTCGCCCGGCGCCTCGCCACAGATGTACTTCGACCATGACCGACCAACTCACCCCACCTTCTGAATCGCCGGCTCCGGACCAGCCGACTTCGGACCAGGCGTCGTTCGACCCGCCGCGTCCCGATGATCGGGCAGGACGCATCGATCGGATGAAGTCCGAGATCGTGGCCGGTGGCGCGGTGACCGAGAAGTCCGACGACGAGTTGGCCGGCGGATTGACCGGATGGCTGTCGATGGCGGCCATCGCCGGGCTCTTCGCGTGGCTCGCGTTCGTCAACATCTGGATCTTCGTCTTCGTGTTCGGCCTCGTCGTCTCGATCTTCCTCCACGAACTCGGACACTTCGTCACCGCCCGATGGACCGGTATGAAGGTCACGCAATTCTTCTTGTTCTTCGGCCCGCGGCTGTGGAGCTTCCGCCGGGGAGAGACCGAGTACGGCGTGCGCGCGCTGCCGTTGGGCGCGTTCGTTCGCATCGTCGGGATGAACCGAATGGACGAGGTGGAGCCGCCGGACGAAGGTCGTACATACCGGCAGCAGAGCTATCCGAAGCGGATGCTCGTCATCTCGGCCGGCTCGATCATGCACTTCATCATCGCCATCGTGCTGCTCTTCGCGGTGTATTCGACGCAAGGCGAGATCACCGCCCGCGACGAGCCGCGCGTTCTGGTGGCGGCGACCAGCGAAGGTCTTCCCGCGGCGGCGGCCGGCATCCGCGCCGATGACGAAGTCGTGTCGGTCGGTGGCATCGCTGTCACCTCCTCGGCAGAACTCGGCGATGCAGTTCGTTCGTTCGAGCCCGGGGACGACGTCGAAGTCGTCGTGCTCCGTGACGGCGAAACCGTGCGGGTGTCGTCCGGACTGATCGCCAATACCAACGTGCCCGAGGATCACGAGCTCCACGGCACGGCGCTGATCGGCGTGCGGTCGTACAGCCCGCCGCTCTACGAGGACCATGGCGTCGTCGGCGCTGCCGGCAACGCGATCGTTGACGTGGTCCCTGTGTCGTGGGAGTCGGTGAAGGGTGTCGTCAAGGTGCTCAACCCCGTCAACATCATCGGCCACCTGACCGGTTCCAGCGACGACATCGAGAGTCGACCCACCACGATCTATGGGGTCGCCACCGTCTCGGACGATGTCGGAGACTCGTCCGGCCTGGGAGGGGTGCTGTATCTCTTGGCGGTACTCAACGTGTTCGTCGGCGTATTCAACATGTTTCCGCTGCTACCCCTCGATGGTGGACACGCGGCAATCGCCACATACGAGCGCATTCAGGAGTGGCGTCGCGGCTCGAAACAGCGTTACTTCGCCGATGTCGAGCGACTGATGCCCCTCGCGATGGGTGTGATCATGGTGCTCGGCCTCCTCATGATGACCGGCCTCTACCTCGACATCACCGCGCCGATCGGCTGAGGCCGCGGCAGAAACGACGTCCGGTCCATGCAGGTCACGAGTTCATCGGTTGCCCGCCGACCGACCCGGAAGATCACGGTCGGCGGCGTCGAGATCGGCGGTGATGCGCCCATCACGATCCAGTCGATGACGATCACCAAGACCGCCGACGTCGACGGCACCTTGCAGCAGATCTACGCGCTCGCCGGGGCCGGCGCCGACATCGTGCGGTGTACCTGCAATGAGACCGAGGCCGCCGAGGGGCTGGCGCGGATCGTCCCCCGTTCGCCGGTGCCGATCGTCGCCGACATCCATCATCAGTACAAGATGGCGCTTGCCGCGATGGAGGCCGGAGTCCACGGCTTGCGTCTCAACCCGGGCAACATCCGGCGTCCGGAGCACATCAGAGCGGTGGCGTCAGAGGCGCGCGATCGTGGTGTGCCGATCCGAATCGGCGTCAACGCGGGCTCGCTCGACCCGGCTCTCTACGAGAAATACGGCGGAGCGACACCGGAGGCAATGGTCGAGTCCGCGCAGCAGGAGATTGCCTACTTCGATGACGTCGGATTCGATCTCATCAAGATCTCGGTCAAGGCATCGAGTGTGCCACTGATGGTCGAGGCCTACCGCCAGCTGTCCGAGGTGACCGACCATCCGCTGCATCTCGGTGTCACCGAAGCCGGGCCGCCGCCCGCCGGCCTCATCAAGGCCACCGCGGGGATCGCTACGTTGCTGCTCGAGGGCATCGGCGACACGATCCGATATTCGCTGACCGCTGACCCGGTCGAGGAGGCGAAGGCGGGACGGCAACTTCTCGAGGCGCTCGGTCTGCGCGAACGCAAGAACGTCGACCTGATCGCCTGTCCATCCTGCGGGCGCGCCGAGGTCGATGTCATCGACATCGCGCAGCGCGCGATGGAGGCGTTCGGTGAGCGTGAGCTTCCGCTCCAGGTAGCGGTGATGGGCTGTGTCGTCAACGGGCCGGGCGAGGCGCGCGACGCCGACCTCGGCATCGCGGCGGGCAACAAGCGGGGTCATCTGTTCGTGCGTGGCCAGAACGTGGCGGTGGTACCCGAGTCGGAGATGGTCGATCAGCTCGTCGAGTGGGCCGAGTTCATCACCGAGCACGGCGTCGACGCGGCGCTCGAACGCGTCGATCTCGAGAAGGCCGCCCGCGAGGCAGAACGGGATCGGGCGCGTCTGCTCGCCGACCAGGGCGATGACGCCAACCATGCCGCGGAGA
>JASJHI010000343.1:0-19086 GCA_033791105.1 Acidimicrobiia bacterium
CGCACCTACGACGGCACCGAGGGTGAGCTCTACAACACCGTCGAGGATCCGCGCCAGCGCGTAAATCTCTGGAGCGACCCCGCCCAGCAGGCGCGGATCGCCGAGATGACGGAACTCATCTACAACGACCTGCTCAATCGGCCCCAGCTCCATCCGGTCGGCGAGCCGGGTGCACTGATCTGATCGCCTCGTCGATGAGTCGAAACTGAGTCGGGACTTACATCGTGGGTGAAGCGGCATTCTGGGGAGCGGTCGGTGCCTCAGCGCTCGTCGTGGGCGCGGAGGTCACGTTCGGATTCAAACTGAGCCGGATGGTGATCGGCCTCATCATGGCCTTCGGTGTCGGCGCACTGATCTCGTCGGTCTCGTTCGAACTCGTCGTACCGGCGATGCAGGACGCTGAGACGTGGCAGGTGGCCCTCGGTCTGGCCCTCGGATCACTGACGTTCTTCGCCGGCGACCGCGCGATCGCGCGGATGGGCTCCAAAGGCAAAGACCGCAAGGATCCGCCGGACGAGAGTGACGACGGAGATGGCGAGGACGACGAGGGCGGAAGCCTGGGCATCGTCCTGGGCACCGTGCTCGACGGGGTCCCCGAATCGGCGGTGCTCGGCATGTCGCTGGTCGGCGGTGCCGGTGTGAGTATCTCGCTGCTCGCGGGGATCTGGATCTCGAACTTCCCCGAGTCACTCGGGTCCTCGGTCAACCTGGTCGCATCGGGTTGGTCGAAGACGAAGATCCGCCTGCTGTGGTGGGCCATCGTTGCTGTCTCCGCCGTGTCAGCAGGCCTCGGCTTCGTCGTCGTCGACAACAGTTCGACGTTGTCGGGCGTGCTCATCGAGTCATTCGCAGCCGGGGCCCTCCTCACGATGATTGCCGACGAGATGGCTCCCGAGGCCTACGATCGGGGCAAGATCTACGCAGGTTTGATGACGGTCGCCGGCTTCGCGCTGGCTCTCTGGCTGACGAGCCTCGAGTAGGTCTCAGGGGCTCGACCGAGTTCGAAGCCAGGAGGCGACATCGACATGCTGGCCACAACCGGTTCGGTCCACAAGCAATCCAGCGAAGTCTGCACGCAGGAGGATGCGCTCTGCGAGCAGCTGTACGACTGGACCGGCAACGAGGGGCTCTCGGAGGCCGTGGCGTTCCTGGTCGGGTTTCCGATCAAGACCACCATCATCGTGGTCGGCGCGCTCATCTTGAATCACCTCGGCCGCCGTTGGTCGGCCAGGGTCGCCGAACGGGTGGGTCAAGCGACAGAGGATCATGCCGGCCTGGTGTCGGATCGCAACGCGGAGCGCGCCACGGAACGGGGTGAGACGATCGGCTCGCTGCTCAAGAGTCTGGTCACCGTCGTCGTCTTCGGCATCGCCGGCATCCTGATTCTCGAGCTGCTCGGCATCGACATCGCGACGGCGATCATGTCGGCCGGAGTCCTGGCGATCGCGATCGGCTTCGGAGCCCAATCCGTGGTCGCCGATCTGTTCGCCGGGGTGTTCATGCTCGCCGAGGACCAGTTCAGTGTTGGCGACCGGATCGACACCGGGACGGTCAACGGATACGTGAGGCGCATCACGCTGCGCACCACGGTGATCCGCGACAGCAACGGCAAGGTCTGGCACATTCCCAACAGCAAGATCGACTTCATCGCCAACGAGACGCAGTCCTGGTCACGTGCAGTCGTCATCATGGGAGTGTCGTATTCGACCGACCTCGACGACGCCGTCCGGGTGCTCGACGAGGCGGCAACCGCCCTGACCGAGACCGACGAGTGGAGCGAACGTGTCGTCGAGCCGCCCTCCGTCCAGGCGGTTCAGGAGCTCGGTGAGGCGGTCGACATCCGGGTTCTCGTCTGGGTCGAGTCCGAGCACCGACGCGCGCTCGAGCGAGCGCTTCGGCTGCACTGCAAACTGGCCCTCGACAACGCCGGCATCGAGATTCCCAATCCGGGTATCGACATCTTCCTGAGGGACGGCGACACGCCCGCTGCCTGAGTTCCGCCGTCGGCGGCAGCGGAGCTCGCCCGCGCTCGGGGCCTACCGACTCGCAGCGTCCGCGAGGTTTGAGGCCGTGCGCGTCGCAGCTGCCCGGTCGTCCGGGGTGATCGCCGTGCGCTCGGCTGATGCCGCAACATTCGCGAGCGCGGCGATCACGCGCTCATCGCCGGCCCCGTACATCGCGATCTCGACCGTCGCCTCGTCGAGATACTGGCCGAGCGTCGGAGCGTTGACGATGACCTTGCCCCCGCCCGACTCGGCGGTCCATGTCATGGGACCGCTCGGACTCGCCGGCAGACTGGTGAACAGCACGGCGAGCTGATCGATGCAGAGCACAGCGGTGTACGGATCGTTGATCGCCGGGGACAACGCCATGAGCGCGATGTCGACCAGGATTCTGATCCCGAAGCCCACGTCGCGACCCGGATCGCGCGAATCCTCGACGTCGAGTGCGTCCCCGATGGCACCTCGTACGTCCTCGTCGACCGCGTGCGATGCAACCGATGAAACCCATCCGTAGGGTGCACCGGTCACGAGATGGGCACCGGTCATGACGTCGACGCAGATCACCAACCGGTGCTGCTCTGCGATTTGAACGAGTGCCGTGACGTCGGAACGGACGTAGTACCCGGAGTCGGGTGCAACGAGTACCTCGGCGCCAGGAGGCGCAGACAATGAGGAGGTTGTGGCGCTGTCGTATCCGCGCCGAGCTCGCTCGATCGTGTTGGCGGAGCGGAGCGTCGATGTGGCCACTCTGCGGATCGTCCGGTCGACGCGGATGGACTGCAGTGTCCAGTTGATGTGCCAGATGATGGCCAGGCCCGACAGGATGAGCAGGGCCCCCGACATGACGACCGCTGGGCGGGGGGCGAGATCGTCGGCGGCCAGTCCGGCCATGCGGGCCTGCTCGAGAATCATGAACGTGGTCGTCATCATGAACATCGCGATGACGACCTTGTTGGCCATGCTCCGCAGGTAGACCACCAGCAGGCGAAGCGAGAACCTGCTCGCCACCGTCGACGCGGTCATCGTCGACAACGAGAGCACGATCGCGAGCCCGGCGAACAGGATCGCCAGAATCGACATCATCGTGTCTCGCGCGCGGTCCACCGTGATGGCCCAGTTGTCCGGATCCGAGTCCCAGTTCGTCGAATCGACGAGCAGCGACAGGAAGACCCCGATGAGGACTCCGATGAGAGGGAGGAGCCATTGGCTCTCGCGGAGCGCCGCCGAGGCACTCCGGCGCCGGCGTCGGTACCAGCGCTTGACCGTCATCGCACACCCGATCTGCGCGTCACTTCGCCACTCTAGGCATCAGCAGGGCGCCACATCGCAGGAGGAACGGGGTGAACCTCGAATTCACCCCAGGCCGCGTGAAGGCGAGCGATTGTCCGGTCTCGCCCTCCGTCGGCGCGCGCGAAGCGCCTGGTCTGGAACACTGGGGCATGACCGAATCGGGTGGAATGACAAGGCGACAAGGGGCCGACGAGCTGTGACCGAAGCGCCCCCACCGATCGGCAATCCACGACTCAAGACCCCCGCCGCGGCCGCAGTCGCCGGAATCATCTTCTCGGTTCTGCTCGGGACGAGCATGCTGCTCATCTTCATCTCGATCCCCGACGATCCGACCTCGGATTCGAGCTGGTTGATCGACCACAGGGGCCGGGTCAACTTCGCGCTGGCGCTCATCCCGTTCGCGGCGATCGCGTTTCTCTGGTTCGTCGGCGTCGTGCGCGATCTGATGGGACCGAGAGAGGACCAGTTCTTCGCGACGATCTTCCTCGGCAGCGGGATCCTCTTACTGGGCGGGCTGTTCGTCTGGATGACGATCGTGGCCGCGGTTCTCGCCAACACGAGTTCTGATCCAGAATTCGCGAACAGCAGCAGCTACCTGCTCGGCGCATCCATGATCGAGGTGATGGGCGGCACGATCCTGGTCCGCATGGCGGGCGTCTTCATGTTCTCCTCGGCAGTGATGTGGCATCGCACCCGGGTGGTGCCCGCGTGGCTCTTCATCGCGACATATGCCACCTCGCTCGTGATGCTGTTCGGCGGCGCATGGCTGCGTCCGCTTCGTCTCGTATTCCCGGTCTGGGTGCTCGTCACGAGCATCATGATCCTCTGGGAACGGCGACGGCGCGCGAAGACAACTGACAATTGACACGCACTCACCCAACGCGGCGTCGCGGGTCGTCAGACGGCGGCGTTCGCTCCCGAGAGCTGCATCGAGCGGGTCGCGGTGAGCCGGCCCAGGCCGACGAGCGCGGCGTCGTAGTTCACACGCCACCCCGACCAGGCCGTCCAGGACTCATCGCGATCGCGGACGGGGACGCCCTCCGCCCGGAGCTGGTCGTAGGCCGCATCGAACTGTGCGCGGTCGATCGAGATCGGATGATCTGGTGCGGGGTCGTGATCGACGTCCACCCCGAAGTACTCCGCGATGTCGCGCAACGCGAACGAACCGGCACGGATGCACAACGCAGCGTCCGGGTCCGGCGGCACGTCGATCACCGCGATCGAGAGCGACGCGGCGTCGAGCATGATCCCCACCGTCGCCACCCAGCTTCGATCGTGACGCGACGACGCGAGGAATGCCACAGCAGGCAATGCCGTATGTGACTCACGGAGCTCCGCGAACCAGTGACGAGAACCCTCCCACAGGCCGTGCAGCCGCTCGAGGCCGTCGATCCGATGCAGCCGGACGATCATGGCGGTCACGTTCGGGGGCTCGCCCGCAACGGTCTCGAAGGCGGTGAGCCCGACTTCGCGGGCGCTGTAGGCCTGGTAGATCGTCGGGAGGTACGTCACCAGCAGGAGCGCGAGGAGCGCGATCGTCAGCGCCGCCGCGGTGAAACTGAGCGTCAGGGACGGGAGATCGTCCTGCTTGGCGAACCCGAGGGTGAGCATCGAGGAACCGGCGAGATCGTACGCACCCCGCCACGTCGGGGAGCCGAACGACCTGAACATGAAGGTGTACCCGGCGATCGCGACGCCGAGCCAGATCATCGGGAGCAGCACGAACCCGACAGCGACGGACATTTGCGTCGCCTTGTTTTGACGACGCGATGATCGGTCGAGTCGCCCGTACGCCGTGGCCATTTTGCGGGTCGTCCGGAAGACGGCACGGGTGAGGCGTGTCGACACGCCGTGCGGCAGGACGACCGTCCCGATCGCCGAGACCACGATCGTGAGGACGAGGGCCAGACCGACCGTGAACAGGACGATGTCGGCGAACATCCGGTGAGACTACGGGGAGGCTTCGGGATCGATGAGCGCGGCAACGCTCAGACCACTCGTGGCGTGTGCCGCGATCGACCGGGCGACCAAGCCGCTCGACTTGGCCCACTCGACGAAGTCGCTCAGGAAGTCCACGCCTGCTGCGTCCCGATCACGCGGCGTGCCAATCGCCTGCTGCACGACCGAGAACCGGCCGTCGAGGACGCGGGCACCGGGCAGCCGCTCGACGTCGGCCATCAGGCGGGGCCGGAGACCGGCCAGCGCGTCGAGCCGTCGATCCACGAAGATGTCGAACGAGGTATCGAGGGTTTCGCTCTGTACCAGCTCCGCGTGTTGCAGATTTCGCTCGAGCCACAAAGCGTATGCCGCTCGTTCCTTGACCGAGATCCGCATGCCCGGCTGGTCGACATCGGAGAACGTCGAGATCGACGATCCCGGTGGGACCAGGTACGTGCTCTCGATCTCGGCGTAGGCGGCGGTGAAGTTGATGTTCACCGCACGCGCGGGTTCGGCCCCGATATTGCCGATGTCCCACACGCCCGCGACCACCGCGTCGGCCACGTCACCCGGGTTCTCGTACGTTTGGAACTCCACCTCGACACCGAGCTGCTGCGCGAGCGTGGCCGCCATGTCGGGCGACACGCCGATCGGCGTGCCGTCGTCCGCCGTCGACGACACGAGCAGGAAGTTGCTCAGATTGATGGCCGCTCGGAGCGTGCCGGTCGGGGCGAGCGCCTCGATCGCAGCAGTGGTCGGAGTCGGGAGGCTCATGCGGGTATCACCGGCTGGCGCAGCCCGCTCGTCGACGAGTTCGACCGGGTCGTCCGTCTCCACGCTCCGAACCTACTTCAGCACCCGACTTCGTCGATCGGGCTCGGTGAGTCGGTGAAGCCAGACAGGGTGGCCGACTCCCTTCACGCGCGCTGGGCCGATCGGACGAAAGCACTCGAGTGTCGTCTCGCTGACCTGTTCGGCACCGGCCGCGATCGCATCGTCGGAAACCAACAACTCGCCCGGTCCGGCCAGATCGCAGACCCGTGCAGCAACGTTCACGGTCGAACCGACGAGATCATCGCCGCGGACGAGCGCATCGCCGTGGTGGAGTCCCATGCGCACCGCGAGTGGAAAGTCGTCGACGCCTCGGGCCGTGTCGATCGCGCGCATCAGGTCGCACGCGACCGAGACACCCGCTCCTGCGCTCGCGAACCAGATCATCAGACCGTCGCCGAGTTCCTTCACGACTCGTGACCCGGGGGCGACGGACAGCATCCGGTCGACGATCGCGCGCTGGCGTTCGAGTACGACGAGAGCTTCGGCATCACCGCGGACCTCGTTGAAGTCGGTGAAGCCGACGAGATCGGTGAACAACACCGCGCCAACGACGGTGTCCACAACCGTGGTCGTGGTGGCGGCCGCAGTCATCGGGTGGTGATCTCGACGCGGCCGCTCCCCGACCTCGCGGCCACGACGCAGTCGGTGTCCGCGGGACGGGGCTCGATCGGGGGAACGGTCGACGTTCGGTGGACTCGCACGCCGGCGGGGACAGATATCTCGATCCGACCGGACAGTGTCTCGGCGGTCACGTCGGCGGCGGTCGCGAGCCCGATGGAGATCCGGCCCGAAACGCAGTGTGCGCCCACGGGGCCGTGAACATTGCCGGCGCGGATCTGACCGCTCCGCGACGCCAGATCCGCTGAGCCACAGCGCTCGACGACAACCCGTCCACTCGTCGAGCGAGCACAGCACTCGAGCTCGACCTCTCCGACTTCGACCCGGCCCGACTTCGTCCGAACATCGACACTCCGCGCTGCCTCCACCCGCACTCGTCCGGACGTCGTGACCACCGCGACGTCGCCGGCCCGCCCGGTCACGTCGACGCGACCCGATATCGAGCCGATGAAGACATCGGCACCCTCTGGAACGCTGACGCCGAGGCTGCCGCTCCCGCCGTCGATCGTGACCACACCGTCGGTGTGAGTGATCTCCGCCCGTCCGTCGAAGGACACGGGCGCCGATCCGTTCGCCTTGACGACGAGACGGCCACTCGTCGAGGAGATCCGAACGGTCACCGGTGTCGTTCGCTCCTGCAGTTCGGGCATGGGTCGACAGTACGGCCGAGCGACCGTCGGCCTCAAGCAATCCGGTCGAACAACGATGTTGCATCCGTCACGTCATGACCGTCCGATCGGCACGCCGAGCCGAGACGGCTACCGGGGATCTGCCGGAACGGAGAACACCACCACGCCCTCATAGGCGGTGCCGGCAGGGACGATCGTGCGTCCGAACGGCCACAGCGCGAGCACGCTGATCTTGAACAGCTGAATTCCGAACGGGATGCCGATGATCGTGAGGCACAGGAACACGCCCGCGATGAGGTGGCCGAGAAAGATCGCCCAGCCGAACAGGAGCAACCAGAGAATGTTGAATCCGACCTCGAGACATCCGCCGGACGGGCTCCGCACCACGACCTTGCCGAACGGCCACAGGACGAACGCGGCGAGCTTGAACGACTGAATTCCGAACGGGATGCCGATGATCGTGATGCACATGACGAGCCCTGCCAGTGCGTAGCCGATGGCCAGCCAGATGCCGGCCAACACGAACCACAAGATGTTGCCGATTGTGCGGAGTAGGCCCACCGGCGGGACCATAGTCGGGCCGATTCGACCGGGGCCCGATCAGAGGTCACGTTGGGATGCTGAGCCCTGGACGTGCACCTCGGTCCGCACGAACGAACTCGGGTCGGCCAGGACCAGATCGTCGGAGTCGAACGTGTCGCGGAGCAGTCGGCCGACTGCGTCGCGGGCGGTCGACTCGGCCCCGAGCGGCGGATCGTGCCAGAAACGGAACTCGACCCACACCTCGCGGCCATCGAAACCGACGATCAGCACCTGCGGTGCTGGCTCTGTGAGTACCGCCTCGAGCGACGCCATCGCGGGCACCAGACGTGTCGTCAAGGACTCGACGTCGGTGTCGCCAGGGACTCGGACGACGATGTTCGATCGCCGTCGCCCCTCACGCGAGTAGTTCACGAGTCGATTGGCGATCACCCGATCATTGGGCAGAGACACGAGTCGTCCGTCGGCGGTGACGAGGAGAACTGCCCGGGTATTGACCTCGCGAACCACCCCGGTCTCTCCGTCGACTTCGACGAGATCACCGGGGTGACACAGCCCGCGCAACTGGAGCAGCAGCCCAGCGCTGAGATTCTGCACAACCGGCCGGAGCGCGAAGAGCAGTACAAGGACCAGCATGATCACGATCAGCACCGGGCCGAGCGAGAAGCCGAGCACCTCGAGCACGATCGCGAGGGCGAAGAGGTAGATGCCGATCGACACGAGTTGCCCGATGAGCGTCAGCGCTGACGCGACTGCGCCCTCCGTCTTCTGGGCCGACCGGCGGATCAGTCGGCGGACGAGCCACGCAATGGCGACGGCAGCGACAACAACGATCGCGCCCGTGAGGACGTCGGCCCAGTCGACTTGTCCGACCGACCATCGATCGAACACCACCTTGACCTCGTTCTCGACCTCCTCGAGCAAGCCACCGTCGGTGGTTGTCGTGTCGGTCGGGGGTGGAGTCGGTGTGACGGTGTGCATGGCGCGGCCGAAGTGACACTAGCGATGAGCGGACCCTTGAAGGAGTGAACAGCGCCCGCCGCTGGCGCGGACCTCTCAGACGTCAGCGAGCGCTGTCGGGGTACGCTCCCGCGGGGCTCGAGGTGCACCACCGCGCGGGTCGAACGGGAGGAAGTGACTGCAGTGTCAAGGATCATCGGTATCCACGGTGCGTTCCACCAGTTGTGGGGTCCTCACGAGGTGGCAAACCGCTGGATCCCGGCGATTCGGGACGGGCTGTGGCACGCCGGCACCACAATTGACCCGGCCGACGTGACCATCGCGTTCTACGGCGACCTGTTCCGCGCGAACACGACCGATGGCAGGCCGAGCGACGAGGAGCTGATCGAGCTTGCCCAGGACAGCGGGCTCGCCGATTCGATCGAGGCCTTCGCCGGCGACGACGGTCTCGACCTCCTCGCCCAGGCGATCGGCAAGCGTTCGCTACGTCAGTTGATCAACCAACTCGGGCGGTACCTCGCCGACGATGAGCTCCGCGCCGAGGTGCGCGACCGTCTCGCTCGCGAGGTGACCGAGCAGACCGATGTGATCATCGCCCACTCGATGGGCACCGTCGTGGCCTACGAAACCCTGTGCGAACACCTCGAATGGTCGGTGAAGACGTTCATCACGATCGGGTCACCGCTCGGGGGTGAGTGGGTGTTCAACCTGCTCCGCCCGGGACCCGAGGACGGGATCGGGCAGTGGCCGGGCTCGATCGAGTCGTGGATCAACATCGCGTCGGTCGGTGACGACGCCTGCTCGGAGGAGCCGCACCTCGCGAACAGGTTCGGCGAACGGGTGAGGGACCTCGGTGTCGACAACGGGCACCGCGCCCACGATCCAGAGCCCTACCTCAATGCGCCCACGACCGGGAACGCATTGGCAGACGCGCTCGGTTGACCGCGCAGCAGCGACACATCTGGTCCTGAACTGTGCCACCCCGCTCCATCGGCCGCGATCGGTTCAGTCGTCGCTCTCCGTCGGCGTTTCGCCCCTGTCCTGCCTGCGAGTCACCCGCCGCGAGGCTTGACGGCGCGTTCTCGCGTTGAAGTAGGTCGTGATCAGACCGATCCCGGCGAAGATGTACATGACGGTGAACAGCTTTGACCCATCGCTCGTCGGCGTCAGGTCGCCGAAACCCACGGTCGCGACGGCAATCGCCGAGAAGTAGAACGAATCGACCCAGCTCCAGTCCTCCAGGAGGCGGAACATCACGGTTCCCACCACGAGCAGCACGACCGCACTTCCGGCAAGCAGTTTGTACGCATGGTCGGAGAGCAGCGAATGGGCAGATGAGGGGCCATCGGTCATGGCATCAATCTTCGTCGCGGACAGCGAGTCGAACGTGGACCTCCCGGACTCTGCGTCGAGATGGTCGGCCGCATCGTGCTTTGCTGTTGACATGGCCACCGATACGACCGACACGATCGACGTTCTCGTGGTGACCGGGGGCCATCCATTCGAAGCAGAGCCCTTCTTCGCCGTGTTCGATGCGCTCGACGGCATCACCTGGGACGCCGCGGAGCAACCGGCGACCGGTCACGACGTCGTCGTCTTCTACGACATGCCTGGCCTGCGATTCACCGGCGGCGACCCACCGGTCGATCTGGTCGAGCCGACGACGGCGCAGCGCGAGGTCTTTGCGGATCTGTGCGCGGCCGGATGCGGGCTGGTGTTCCTCCACCATGCCATCGCAAGCTGGCCTGCCTGGGAGGGCTTTGCCGAGCTCGTCGGCGGACGGTTCCACTACCGGCCCTCGTCGCTGCGCGGCGTCGCCTACCCGGACTCCGGCTATCGGTTCGACGTGACGCACACCGTCGAGGTCCTCGCCCCCGAGCATCCGGTCTGCGCCGACCTGGGTCGACGCTTCACACTCACCGACGAGCTCTACTGCTGTCCGATCCTGGACGATTCGGTGACACCGCTCATGCGAACCGACTTCGACATGGCCGACGCGTCACAGTTCTACTCTGCCGATCTCGCCGTCCGAGGTGACCGCAACAGCAACGTCGGCTGGACACACCCACCCGGCAGCGACCTCGTCGCTTGGACACGCGATGTCGACCGCTCGCGGCTCGTCTACCTCCAGTTCGGCGACGGTCCTGAGACCTACGCCGACCCGTCGTTCCGCCGCGCACTCACCAACGCGATCGACTGGACCGCACCGGTCGTGTGAGGCAGCCGCCGGCGGCCATACTCAGCCGACGACACCGGCCGCTCGGAGCTCGTCGACCCGATCGCCATGGCCGAGTTCGGCGAGCACGTCGTCGGTGTGCTGCCCGAGCGTCGGCGCGGCCGCTGCCACAGCCGCCGGGGTCTTGGAGAAACGCGGCGCCGGCCGAGGCTCACGCATCGGGCCCGCAACCGGGTGCTCGCGTTCGACGAGGATGCCGTTCGCCTGCACTTGCGGATCGAGGTGGAGGTCCTCGACCCGGTTCGTGATTCCGCCCGGCACGTCGTGGTCGAGAAATCGCCGCTCGGCCTCTCGCGTACTCATCGACGCAGCCCGCTCGGCGACGGGTTGCTGGAACAACTCCATGAGTTCTTGGAGGTGGGACATCCGGTCGGGCAGCGTCGCGAACCGCGGGTCGCTCCCGAGTTCGGACAGCTCGAACGCCGCACACATCGCCTGGAACTCGACGTCGGAGAGTCCCCCCATCGTGCCGAAGCCGTCCGCGAACTGAATCAGGTTGTAGCTCGATCCGATCGTTGGCTGGTCGACGACGTCGTCGCCGAGCAAGGTGACATGAGCCGCGGCGTCAGGCCAGAGAAACCCGATCGCAGTGTCGAGCATCGAGAGCTCGATGTGCTGACCCTCTCCCGTGCGTTCGCGGGAGAACAGGGCAGCAGTGACCGCCTGTGCGGCGGTGTACGACGTGAGCTTGTCGCACAACAGTTGGCGGTTGGGCTGGGGCTCGCCCGTCGCCGGATCGGCCTGCACATCGGTGAGGCCCGAGTACACCTGGATGATGTTGTCGTAGACCCGCTTGGACGAGTACGGGCCTGCGGAACCGAACCCCGAGATCGAGAGGTAGACCGCGTCGCTGCGCCGCGCCGCGACCGCCTCGTAGCCGATGCCCATCCTGTCGACGACGCCGGGCCGAAAGTTATGGATGACCACGTCGGATCGTTCCGCGAGATCGAGGAAGAGCTCGACCCCACGCGGATCAGCAAGGTTCAACACGATCGATCGCTTGCCCCGGTTCGCCACGCAGAACATGCCCGACATCCCGTTGCGGTTGCTCCCGATCCACCGCAGGACGTCGCCCATCAGAGGTGGTTCGACCTTGACCACCTCTGCGCCCTGGTCGGCGAGCAGCGTGGCGGTGAGCGGCCCCGAGACCACCGCCGAGACGTCGAGGATCCGAATGCCATCGAGCGGACCGATCATCTCAGAAGCTCCCCTCGGCGGACCGGTCGATGCGTTGGGTGATGATCAGGTCCTCGTGCAGCTCCATCCAAACGTCGTGGTAGCTGCCGCACATGACGCCGGTGAACATCTGGGCGTCGCCCGCACGGAGGCGGCCGAGCACGCCGTCGAGTCGCACCACATACGGCGCCATCCGCTCGAAGAGATCACCGAAACCGCCGACGATCGGTCTGGCGCGCGCGTGGAGATCGTCGAGGCGCTCGATGACTTCGGAGTCGTACTTCGGGTCATCGTGACCGTTCGGCTCGCCGTCGCGGAGCTGCCACATGCCGCACAGATCCTTGAACTCGACGTTCTGTTCGATGAATGTCGTGTAGTGCTCGCCGAGCGGCTCGATGGGCGCTCCGAGCAGGTCGTCGCCGAGGTGTCCGACGTGTGACTCGCGGCCCTCCGGGGTGAGTTGCCAGAGTGACCGCGCCTCGCGGAACCTGGCATGCCCGTCGCCGGCGAGGCCGCCGAGATGATCCTCGACCTTGGCGTGGTCGAGTGCGGTGATCTCCGCGAGAACAACGGAGGTGGCGAAACCCTTGATCCGGAGCGCATGCAGGGTTCGGAACTCCGTCTTCGACTGGTGCCCCATCACGCCGACACTACCGAACCGTGACGTACCGCTTCCGACGGTACCGGTTGCTGCTACTCGAGGTATTCGTGCTCCGGTGCGGGGTAGATGCCAGCGTCGACGTCTTCGCGGAACGTCTTGGCGGCGTCGAGCAGCGTCTCGCCGATGTTGGCGTACTGCTTGACGAAGCGCGGGATTCGTCCCCGGGTGAATCCGGCCCAGTCCGACCAGACGAGCAGCTGTCCATCACAGTTGGGTCCGGCGCCGACGGAGATCGTCGGGATCGACAGCTCGGCCGTCACCTTCCCGGCGATGGCCGACGGAACCATCTCGAGCACGACCGCGAATGCGCCTGCATCCTCGACCGCGTGTGCGTCGGCGAGCAGTTGCTCAGCGCTCTCACCGCGGCCCTGGATGATGTGACCGCCGAGACCGTGCTCGCTCTGTGGCGTGAACCCGATGTGCGCCATCACGGGGATGCCCGCACGAACGATGCGCTTGATCTGCTTTGCGCTGCGCACGCCGCCCTCGAGTTTCACCGAGTGCGCGCCGGTCTCCTTCATGAAGCGCGTGGCGGTAGCGAGGGCTTGGTCCGGACCGTTCTCGTAGGACCCGAACGGCCTGTCGGCGATCACGAGCGCTCGTTTGACGCCGCGCACGACCGCCGCTGTGAGCGGGACGAGTTCGTCGACGGTGACGGGGATGGTCGTTTCGTATCCGAACACGGTGTTGCCTGCGGAGTCGCCGACGAGCAAGAAATCGATGCCCGCCTCGTCGAAGATCGACGCCGAAAGGAAGTCGTAACTGGTGAGCCCGGTGATCTTGATCCCCTGCTGCTTCGCCCGCTGGAAGTGCCGTATGCGAACTCGCTTCAGGGTCGGATCGTCGGTTCCACCGCCGTAGGGCCGCGCGTCGTCGCTCACGTACACCACGGTAGACCCTCGATCGGGGCACGCCTCACCGATCGCGGCGCTCCCGACGCCGACTCGGGCGGTTCGGTCAGTCGACGGCGAGGAGATCGACGACGAAGACGAGCGTCTCGTTCGGTCCGATCACGCCACCCGCACCGGCTGCGCCGTAGCCCATGTGGGGCGGAATCGTGAGGCGGCGACGGCCGCCGACTCGCATTCCCTGCACGCCGTCGTCCCACCCCTGGATGACCTGGCTCTGGCCGAGACCGAAGCGGAACGGTTCCATCCGGTCCCACGAGGCATCGAACTGCTCGCCAGTCGACCAGGACACCCCGACGTAGTGCACGGTCACGTTGGATCCCGCGACCGCCTCGTCACCCTCGCCGACCGTCTCGTCGTCCATCACGAGTTCCGTCGATGGCTGCTGGGCGGGGATGGTGACTTCGGGCTTCTGCATGGGCCGTGACGCTAGCGGCCGATCGCCGCATCGACCGATCGCGCAGATCGTCGCTCTCCACCCGAATCCTGGTGCCAAGATGAGGCCATGCCCGGCGCCTTTCTCCATCCCTTCGCGAAACCGACCCGCGAGAAGTTCATCACAATCGAGCGGGGTTCGGGCGCGCTCGTATGGGATGAATTCGGCAACGAACTCGTCGATGCGATGGGGAGTCTGTGGTACTGCAACGTGGGCTATGGGCGCCGCGAGATCGCCGACGCCGTCGCCG
The DNA here is from genome assembly GCA_033791105.1 of Acidimicrobiia bacterium. Classification (GTDB taxonomy): domain Bacteria; phylum Actinomycetota; class Acidimicrobiia; order Acidimicrobiales; family Ilumatobacteraceae; genus JASJHI01. Next base: position 14,480 of record JASJHI010000343.1, read on the forward strand.
CGCAGATGAACGACATCGCGGGTTTCTCGTGTTTCGACCCGTTCACGAACCGCCCAGCCGATGCGCTCGCTGAGCGGATCGCCGATCTCAGTCCGATGCCGGACCCGCGGGTGTTCTTCACCGGTTCGGGGTCCGAGTCTGTCGACACCGCGATGAAGCTCGCTCGGCTGGGCCAGGTGCTGGCCGGCCATCCGGAACGACACCTCATCATCTCGCGTGAGGGTGGCTATCACGGCACCAACTACGGCGGCACGAGCGCGCAGGGGCTCCCACCGAACAAGGAGGGGTACGGGACGCTGCTGCACGATGTGGTGCAGGTACCGCGCGATGATGTCGAGGCGCTTTCGCTCCTGATGTCCGAGCGTGCCGGCGAGATTGCAGCGGTGCTGACCGAGCCGGTCCAGGGCGCTGCAGGGGTCTATCCGCCCTCGCCGGGCTACCTCGACGAAGTGCGTCGGCTGTGCGACCAGCATGGAGCGTTCCTGATCTTCGACGAGGTGATCAGCGGGTTCGGACGTCTCGGCGACTGGTTCGGAGCCGACCGGTTCGGGATCACGCCCGATCTGACAACGTTCGCGAAGGCGGTGACGTCGGGATATCAGCCCCTCGGCGGTGTCATCATCGGACCCGCCATACGGGCAGCGCTCGAGTCAGATCCAGATTTCATCCTGCGCACCGGCTACACGTTTTCCGGCCATCCGGCGGCGTGTGCGGCCGGCCTCGCCAACATCGAGAGTCTCGAGCGGGAGCAGTTGCTCGACGAGGTGCCGCGCATCGGTCAGCGTCTCGGCGACGGCCTCGAAGCGATCGCAGCCGACGGTGGAGTCGATCACGTGCGCGGGCTCCCCGCGATCTACGCGGTGGGCCTGCGCCAAGATCAGAACGCGCTCGTCATACGAGACGAGATGATGCGACACGGCGTGATCACGCGACCGATCGGCACCGACTCGCTGACGTTCTGCCCACCGCTCGTCATCACCGACGAGCAGATCGACCGCATTGTCGACGCGCTCGCCATGAGCGTCGCCGCCGACTGATCAACCCCGCGTCGCAATGACGAGCGTCAACTCTTCACGGCGGCCACAGCATCGCCGAATGTCATCTCGGGAAACTCGCGCATCGTCTGGCGGCGCAGCGCATAGACCGCGATGGCGATCAGCACGCTCACGGTGATGATCGTCACGGCCCGACTGAGCGCCCCACCCGGATTCCACCAGAGGAAGACGAGGATGAGCACGATGGTGCCGGCGACGACCGCGACGGCGGGACCGTTCGTCATCGGCGCAAGGAATCGCCGCGCCGCAACCGCCCAACGCCGTTCACCGAGCAGCGATGCGACCAACACGATCAGCACCCCGTAGAGCACGCCGGTCCATCCCATCTGGCGAATGAGATCCGTAGCGATGGTGAGCACGCTCTCTGCGAGTTCCTCGTTGGATGGCTTGCGCACCATGGCGTCGACCGCAAGGCGGGCGGCGATCGAACGGAACAACAGGAGCAGGACGCCCGCAACGATCAGGCTGATCCCGACGTTGCGCGTCATGGTCACGCGTCTGCCGCGGGCGAGGAAGACCGCTAGCGCATAGAGACCGACGACAATCACAAACAAGAACCACGACATGAAATCGAGGACGCGTACAACGTCTTGGGCTTGCTCGAGGGTGTCGGATTGGAAGATCGTGACAACACCGATGTCCTCGGGAATGTTCTCCAGCGTGTCCTCGCTGATGCCGAGGTTTCCACCGAGCTCGATGACGATCCCCCGGAGATCGAGCGTCACCTCGCCGTCGGCCGTCGACACGTTGGGACCGGTCTCGTCCCGAAGAATCGCCACCAACGTCTCGTGCGCTCGGCGGTTGGCCGCGCTCCAGGCATCGCTGAATACATCGCTCTTGATCAGCACGCCCACCGCCTCGGTGGCGAGACCGCGCAGCGCGCCGGCGACCGGCGCAGCGAGGAAGCCGAGATCTTCCGGGATGGTTTCCTGGACCGCCTCGGTGACGTCGGTCGAGGCAAAGAGCTGATCCGACAGGTAGACGGTCAAGGCCTCCTGCACGTTTTCGTCGTCGAGTAGCTGATCGCTGAGCTTCACCCACTCGTCGGTGTCCAACGCCTGTGTCCGCACCCACGTCGTCACGGTGCTCACGATCGCGAGGACGGTGGCGAGCGTGACGAGCACGATCGGCCACCGACTCTTGCTCTCGCCTTCGGCCTCACCCGTCCGCGACGCGATCACGGCCGACGCGAGGGCCGCGACGGATTCGTCGGTCTGCGTGACCACGGCGTCCTCGGACCCCTCGGTGGCTGCGGTCGCGTCGGCGGCCGCAGCGGGTTCGGCCTGGCCGGCGGATGCCACGTCCTGGTCGTTCGGCTCGGGCCTCGGCTGATCGGTCACAGCTGCATGCTAGGTCACGTTCATCGCACCAGCTGAAAGCGACCTGCCGGCTCAGGGCTGCTGCAGCAGCTGGATCAGGCTGCTCGTGTCCCAGCGCTCGCCCCCGCGGCCAACGATCTGCTTGTAGAACTGGTCGACCAGACCGGTCACCGGGAGCTGGGCGCCGTTGCGCTCCGCCTCGTCGAGACAGATCCCGAGATCCTTGCGCATCCACTCGACGGCGAACCCGAACTCGAACTCCTCCTGGGCCATCGTGCGCGCACGGTTGTCCATCTGCCAGCTCTGCGCGGCACCCTTACCGATGACGTCGATGACCTGGTCGACGTCGAGGCCCGCACGCTGGGCGAAGTTGACTCCTTCGGCGAGGCCCTGGACGAGACCGGCCGTGCAGATCTGATTGACCATCTTCGTCAACTGTCCCGAGCCGGCAGGTCCCAGCAACGCACACGATTTCGCGTACGCGTCGATGAAGGGTTTCGTGCGCTCGAAGACCGACTCGTCGTCGCACCCACACATGACCGTCAGGATGCCGCCCTCCGCCCCCGCCTGTCCTCCGGACACTGGCGCATCGACGAAACCGACGCCGCGGGCGGCACAGGCGGCAGAGAGCTCTCGGGCGAGCCCCGCCGATGCTGTCGTGTGATCGACGAGCACGGAGCCCGCGGCCATCACCTGGAGTGCTCCTTGGTCACCGAGCACGACCTCTCGCACGTCGTCGTCGTTGCCGACGCAGACCGCGACCATGTCGGCTCCGTCGGCCGCCTCGGCCGGCGTCGGGGCTGCGCGGTGGCCATTGAGTGCCACCCACGCGAGCGCCTTCGCGGCCGTGCGGTTGTAGACCGCGACATCGTGGCCCGCCTTGCCGAGATGGCGCGCCATCGGCGCACCCATCACGCCCATCCCGAGAAATGCAACGTTCGTCATCGGCGGAAGTCTGGCACGTTCCCGGATCGCGTCGGTCCGCGCCCCACGCCCGGTGTGTGATTGCCTCACCGGCCGGCGTCGGTGCACGGTCAGTCGGCGCTGCGGTGCGAGACTTGCCCGATGTCGGTGAGGCGTTGGTCGGTGACCACCTGGAACGTGCACGGCTCGGAGGGACCGCCGACCGATCGGCTCGCCGTCGCGATCGCAACGGAGTCTCCAGACGCCGTCGCCGTGCAGGAGATCCGCCATACGCAGGCGAAGGCGCTCGGGAAGGCGCTCGGGATGCGTGTCCGATGGACCCAGAAGCACTACCCCTACTCTCCGCTCGTCTACTGGAAGGCGGAAGGGCTCGCCACGCTCACGCCGCATCGGATCGGTGCGACGGGCGATGCCGAACTCACGCTCAGCGAATCGAAGTCGTCGTACATGCGCCGGATCGTGCAGTGGACCGACATCGAACGCGACGGTGCGAGCCTTCGGCTGTACAACACACACCTGTCATCTGAGCACGGCGTCTACGAACGCCGCGCGGAGGCCGCCCGGCTCGCACATCTGTTCCGGACGCATCGCAACGACGGGACGTATGCGATCGCCGGCGATTTCAACGACGACACCGATGTGGCGGTGATCGCGGCCATGCCGGGCATCGAGCACCTCGCGGCGCCGTACACGAATCCCGCTGAAGCCCCTGCCCAAGCGCTCGACCACATCCTGTTGCCGCCCGACGCCATCGACGTGAGCCTGTCGATCCCATCGGGAAGCGACGACTGGGCGGAGGTCTCCGACCACCTCCCGCTGACAGTCCGATTCGGTCACGGTTGACCGGACCGGAACGAGCGGACCGGTACTACTTCTTCTTCTCTTCTTCCTCGCCGGACTTCAGCACGCCTTTGGCGAGCGCCTCGTCGAGGTACTCCTCCGCGGCCTCGGCGGACACCTTGAGTGCGGGCGAGATCTCGGAGATGAGATTCACCCGGGCACGTTCGTACATCGTGCGCTCGGCGGCCGACAACGATGCATCACGATTGCGGGCAGCCAGGTTTCGCACAACCTCGGCCACCTGGTAGACGTCACCGCTCTTCAGCTTTTCCTGGTGATTCTTGAACCGGCGACTCCAGTTGGACGGCACTCGCGGATCCGGCTTCGCCAGCACGGCGACGAGATCCTCGAGTTCATCTGCTGACACGGGCGGACGCACCCCGACATCGTCAGTCTTGTCGACCGGCACCTTCAGCGTCATCTCGTTGATGACGGTCTCGAGGATGAGGTACTCCTGCTTCTCGCCGAA
>JASJHI010000344.1:0-2617 GCA_033791105.1 Acidimicrobiia bacterium
GGCGTCCTCACGACTGTTGACACATCCTCGACGTGCCCGAGCCTCCCGGTAGCCGCCGATACGCGGATCGTGGCAGCAATGTCGGCTAATCGGGGCTTCTCTACCTACCAAGCTTGGTCAGATTGACGTTCGCGGCACGGGAGGTGAAGTCGATCTCGCAGTCGACGTCGCACTGGTTCCGGAAGGTCCAGTTCAGGTGCCAATCGTCGCCGTTGATATCCGTGATCGTCCCTTGGCCGTTCGCCCCGAAAGAGTTCCGGCGCGACCCGACGTTGTCGAGATCGTTGTCGTTACCTTTGCCCATCGCCTCGCCGGACGCAAACGGCCCATCCTGACCTTCGGTGTCCACGCACGGATTGACCGGGTTGGCGGGGTCATTGAGAAGCCAGATCTCGACGGAGCTGGTCCCACGGTACTGGCCGACGAGTTCACCGCTCGGGCCTGCCTGGCGAGTACTGCCAGGAATGAGTTGCACCACCGGCGGCGGCCCAACGAAGCCGCCTGCGGCCCAGTCGCACAGGTCGTCGCGAGTGATGTTCCAGAGCGCGACGATTCCATCGTCGGAGTCGAAGAACGTCTCGAAGACTGGCACCTCGCCACGCTCCGGTGGCGCCGCCTGCGCCGAACCGGCGAAAGTGGCGACCGCAATCGATGCGATTGCCAGGGTGGCAAGTGAGTGCTTCAGCATGTGACTTCCCCTCGTCCGCTGCGTGCCTGAGACGCTACGCGCAGCTATTCCAGGCGTCAATCGGTTCCCGTGGTGCTGTTGTGTCGGCCGCAACGGCCGCTCCGCCGCAGAGAACGACGAGGCGCCAACCGCGACGAGGCCGCGCGACCGAAGCGACGGGAGCGCCTTCACCGACGGTGCTCTGTGTGTGCCACTGCTCTCGACCGTCCTTGGGCTGTCGCAATGGGTATCCCGTAGGTGCCCGTTCGAGGACGCTTCGTAGCGTGTCCTCGAACCGGCGATAGGGGGCGCCCTGGGCGGCAAGGCGGGACACGCCCGATGGGACACGTCACCGCACTCGCAGGTGCCGTTCTCGAACGGTGCTGTCCAGGTCAGGAGCGCGTGAGCATGGAGTGGGATGAGTGCCGCTGCGAGCCCACCACTTCGCCATCACGCGTCGGCTTGAGGCGATGACGTCAGCTCGTCGAGTCGGGCGAGCGCTGCATCGAGCTGGTCCTCGGGGAAGATCTCGAGTCGCGCAATCCTGCTGCCGGCCATCACACTGAGATAGATCCCGTACTCGAACTGGGACCACTGACCGAAGTTGACCATCCAGAATCCGCCCGTGACGAGCCGCGCCGTCGAGGACCCAGCGTGAGGCTTCTCGGTCAACCAGACGTTCTCAAGGCCCGTGTGGGCGGCCAGCGTGTGCTGCAATCCAGCCTTGTCGAGATCGGGGTAACCGATCGGGCGATGGTCGACCTGGACAAAATCGTCGTCGAGGCTTGCTGCAAAGGATCCGTGGTCCGAACGTGACATTGATGAAACCGCATCGAGCGCGATCTCGGCAGCTGGCGTGGTCGGAGAACCAGGCACCCGAAGGACTCGCAGGTTGTAGTCGTTGGCCGCCAAAGCAAAATCATCGTGGGCATAACAGGCGGACTCCAGAACATCGCCGCCACCGTCAAGAACATCGACCACGAAGTGTTGCCCTCGTCCGGCGTCGCTCACCCTGACCAGGCGAAGCCACTTGTCGTACTCGGCGAGCACTTCCCGACTGCCTTCGCGCCCCACACACCCCACCGTACTCAGCCGCGCTCGCGCCCGATGCCCAGCCATCGATCGACCAGCAGCGCTCCAGTCGGGTGCTCGATATTCGCGCCACAGCGGCGCCGCCAGACCTGCTGCGAGTTCACATCCTGAGCACGCCGCCAGTCCCGTATCACTTCGCCAAGAAGGCCCTGCGAACGTGGCCGAAGTGCCTGCTTGAGGGGCACCCACCAACGCTCTCGACGCCGTCTCACGTAGGGATGCTGATCGTCAACCGGATGCGGTGAACTTGACGTTCGGACTCTTGACTTCAAGTTCAGTTGAAGGTTTACCGTGCGGCACATGATCGACACCGGCATCGAGTTGGCGCAGCACGTGAATCCGTATCTGGACCGGCTGGGAGTGGACGCTGTCGGGCAGGTTCCCGATCGTGTACTGCTCACCGAGCTGCAGCGCAGCCACCTGGTCGCGGTCCCGTTCGAGAATCTCGACGTGTATCACCGTCGCCCAGTTCGTACCGATGTCTCCTGGTCTGTACCGAAAATCACCCGGCGCGGACACGGTGGCTGGTGCTTCGAACTCAACGGCGCCTTCGGCTGGCTGTTACGACAACTCGGTTTCCGCGTCGACTACGTCTCGTGCCGCGTGCGCGGCGACGACGGATGGGGTCCCGACCTCGACCACTGCGCACTCCTTGTCCACCTCGACGACATGCGCTGGTTCGTCGACGTCGGCTTCGGAGACTGCTGCATGGTCCCGATTCCACTGGTGCCAGGCGAACAACGCGGTATTCCACGCGATGTTCGGTGTGTCATTAGCGGCGATGAGTTCACTCTTGCCGAACGCAACCTCGAGGGGGACTGGGACGAGCAACTACGGAGCAACGGGGCACCGCTGACA
>JASJHI010000345.1:0-14378 GCA_033791105.1 Acidimicrobiia bacterium
CGGGGCCAGATCGCGGACCCGGCGCAGTTCGACGAGCGATGCGGGCAGGAAGCCGCGCAATCCGATGTCGACGATGAGGCCGCCCTTGACGACTTCGATGACAGGACCGGAAACGACTTCGTCAGCTTCCTTCTTGGCCTCGATATCGCCCCAGGCACGCTCGTACTGGGCGCGCTTCTTGGAGAGGACGAGGCGTCCTTCTTTGTCTTCCTTGGTGAGGACAAGCGCCTCGACGGCCTCTCCGAGGGAGACGACTTCGGAGGGATTGACGTCGTTGCGGATGCTCAGCTCACGAGAAGGGATGACACCCTCGCTCTTGTATCCGATGTCGAGCAGTACTTCGTCCTTGTCGATCTTGACGACGGTGCCGTTGACCATCTGGCCATCTTCGACTTCGACCATGGTGCCGGCGATGGCGTCGGCGAAGGACATTCCGAGGTCGTCGGCGACGACCTCACGGGGTGTGTAGTTGCCTTCCTCGTCGAACGTCCCCATTTCGGGACTGGTCGACTCGGTGGCGGTAGAGGTTTCGGACAAGGGATGGACTGCTTTCGGATACTGGACTGAGTGGCTATTTGCGCGCGAGCGAGGCGCCCGACGCGGGCTGCAATGGTATCAGTGACCTGCGAAAACGGCGAGGGTCCGCCGGCGCGGCCGGGGGCTCGTTCAGACCGGGGTCGGGAGCCGGTCGAGCGCGCGGCCCATCAGGTCGACGAAGTTGTCGGCATAGAACCGCTGCCGGACCCCTTCGGATGCGTCGCCGAGGCTCGCCTCGAATCGCTCGTAGGGCCGCCGCCCGCCCTCGACGTGCGGAAAATCAGTGTTGAACAACAACACGTCCGCACCGATCTGGTCCGTGACCCAACCGACGTCCTCGGTCGGATAGGGGGTGACCCTGACCTGGCGTTGGACGTACTCGCTCGGGCGCATCGACAAATTCTGCAGCCGCACCTCGTGACGGACGAACGCGTCGAATGCCGACTCCATCTGCTTCATCCAGCTCGGCATCCAGATGCATCCCTGCTCGATGACACCGAGCTTGAGGTCGGGGACGCGATCGAGAACTCCGTCGAAGATCATCGTCGCCAGCGTCTGCATCGGCGGGCCGGGAATCCCCATGTAGTCGACCGAGCGGAAGTTCTCCTCGCCGCCGTGAAAGTCGGTGGGGACCGGCAGGCCATTGACGAAGTAGTTCGGGTCGATCAGGGTTCCGGTGCCGCCGACGTGAAAGACGACGGGGAGGCCGGCCTCCTCAGCCCGGTGCCAGACAGGGTCGAGGCCGAGATGCGACGGCGAATGCCCGGCAGGACAGCCGGATGCGACGAGCAGGGCCGCCGCGCCCATCTCGATCGCCTCAGCCGCCATCGCGTCCGCACGCTCGAAGTCGGCGAGGGGGACGTAGCACGTCGGCAGCAGTCGCGGGTCGACAGAGCAGAACTCGATCATGCCGCGGTTGTGTGCCCGCGCGGTCCCGTACGCGAGCTCGAGATCGCCGCTGTGTTCCCAATCGTGGAGCCGCGTGTTGTGAAATGTGTTGAACAGCAGCTGGCTCTGCACGCCGATGTAGTCGAGCACCCGTGGACGGTCCTCCGCGATGAACGAACCGGTTGCCGCGAAGTTCTTGCGGTTCATCACCTCCGCGGCCTCATCGTCGAGAAACTCACTGGTCCGGTGCCGCTCGGCGAGTCGGGCGAAAATGTCGTCGAGGCCCTCGCCTGCATGATCGCCGTCGCCCGTCTGGGCCAACTCGTTCGTGTAGGAAGGACCGTCGATCTTGGCGCGCACCTCGGGATCCGCAAATTCGCGCAGCCAATTCGGTGTCTCCATGATGTGGGCGTCGGCGTCGTGGACGACCCGTCCCTCGATGTAGGCCATCCCACATTCTGGCCGCACGGCGATCGATCTACGAACCGATCCGGACTCGCGGCCCTCGGATGTCCTCGCCGCGATGGAGGGACGGAGGGAGCGCAGAGCGGATGACCGGTGAGTGTTCGGCTACGGCTCGCTCATCTCAGCGGCACCGACGACGCGGGGTCACGCGAGCACGAGACAGAACGGGTGTCCGGCAGGATCGAGGAACACGCGCCAGCCGTCCGGGCGCGGCTGGGTAGGGGACTTGCGCGCGCCGATCGCCAGTACCGCCCGCTCCCCTACATCGAGGTCGTCGACATCGAAGTCGAGGTGTAACTGCTGCGGCCCGCCATCGGGCCAGTCGGGCGACCGATGATCGGCGACCTGCTGGAACGCGAGATCCGACGAGTCCGGGAGCTTCAACAGGACCCAGTCGTCCTCCTCCTCGGTCTGGGGCTCGACCTCGCCACCGACGATCTGGCGATAGAACTCCGCCAGCGCGAGCGCGTCTGGGCAGTCGAGGGCGACCAGGCTGAACCGGGCGATCGGCATGCTCGCACGCTACTGAGGCCGGCGGCCCGGTGCCGTCAGAGTTTGTCGGCGATGACGAGGAACTCCGGCGAATCGATCGTCGGTCGGGCCGACCGGTATGCACCCGGTTCGACGCCGGCGATGCTGCGCACTGCCAGGCCGTGTCGACCGAGCAGCAGTCGCAGCTCGCGCGGGGTGTACCAGCCCGTCCACAGATCGACCTCCCGTGTCACCCCGGCCTCGTCGTGGATCTCCGTCCGCTCGTGGCCGACCCCGGTCGCCACATCGAAGTCGGCAGCCTCGTGGTACTTCACGGCGAAGTAGGCGTTGAATGCGCTCAACGCCAGCCGACCGCCGCGGCGCAGTGCCTTCGACATGCCCTCGACGACCGCATCGTCGTCACCGTCGGACGTCATCATCCCGAACGCTCCCTGGCAGAGACACACGACAACGTCGAACTCCTCCTCGAAGGACAGCGCGCGGGCGTCGGTACGGTCGAACGTTGCACCGCCCGGCGCGTCGGCGCGAGCGATGTCGACGAACCGCTCACTGATGTCGACCCCGTGCACGCGCAGACCCCGCCGCGCCAATTCGTGTGCATGACGACCGGTACCGCACCCGACATCGAGCACGCGCTCGCCCGACTCCAGACCGAGTACGCCGACGAGATGGTCCACTTCCTGCACGGTGCCCTTCGTGTGGGCGTACCGGTCGTAGGCGCGGCCCATGTGGTCGGCGAGATCCTCGAACCAGTGGTCGCGCGACACCGCATGCCCCGTGGCCTGCGCCATCAGCCCTTGGCGGCGGCCCAGGTGTCGCCCCACGCGACATTGACCTCGAGCGGCACGTCGAGCTCGGCTGCACCCCGCATGATGTCGACCACCCGTTCGCCGACCTCGTGACGCTCGGCCGGCGGCGCCTCGACGACGACCTCGTCGTGCACCTGGAGGATCAACCGGCTCTCGAACCCGCCGGCGATGAGCGCCTCGTCGATCCGCACGACGGCGACCTTGAAGATGTCGGCGGCGAGCCCCTGGATCCCAGCGTTCATGGCTTGTCGTTCGCCGGCTTGACGCACCCTGTAGTTGGAATTCATCAACTCGGGGATCGGCCGGCGCCGACCGAACAGCGTCTCGGTGTATCCACGCTCACGAGCCTCGTCGACGGTGCCGTCCATGTAGTTCTTCACGTTGGGGAAGGCCTCGAAGTACGCCTCGAGGATCACCGAGGCATCCTCGGTCGAGATGTTGAGCCGCTGGCCGAGACCGAAGGACTCCATCCCGTAGGCCAGCCCATACGACACCATCTTCGCCTTCGAACGCTGATCGAGCGTGACGTCGGCGGGATCGACCGAGAACACTCGCGCGGCCGTTGCGTTGTGGATGTCCTGCCCGGTCGTGAATGCGTCGACGAGACCTGGGTCAGCGGCGAGGTGGGCGATGCAACGCAGCTCGATCTGGTTGTAGTCGGCGACGAGGAGGCTGGTGCCGGGCGCAGGGACGAACGCGGTGCGGAATTGACGCCCTTCCTCGCTGCGGACCGGGATGTTGTGCAGGTTCGGCTGATCCGACGACAGGCGTCCGGTGCGGGCGACCGTCTGATTGAACGTGGCGTGGATGCGACCGTCGTCGGCGACCTCGGCGAGCAGCCCTTCGCCGTACGTGCCGCGCAGCTTGTCGACCTCGCGGTAGCGCATGAGTGGTCCCAGGAACTCGGGCCACTCGTGCAGCAGCTTTTCGAGCGTCGCGGCATCGGTGGAGGGCCCGGTCTTGGTCTTCTTGATCGGCGTCAGACCACGCTCTTCGTAGAGGACTTCGCGCAACTGCTTGGGCGAGTTGAGGTTGAGACCGTCGTGACCGGCGACCTCGCGGAGCTGGACGATCAGCGACTGACACTCGTCGGCGAGGCGTTGGTTCAGCGCCTCGAGTTCGGCGACATCGACGCCGACGCCGACGTGCTCCATCTTGGCGAGCACCCAGACGAGCGGATTCTCGATCGTGCGGTACAGCTCGGCCATTCCCTGCGCATCGAGGCTGGCGACGATCGGCTCGGCCAGGTGATGGACGGCGAGCGCGGCACGTCCCGCGACCTCGGCGTCGGACAGAGAGGTGCCGTCGAGGTCGAGCTGACCGCTCGATGCCGGATCATCGGACGGCGGCGCGAACCGGGTGTACTTGTCGATCAGGTCGGGCAACGCGTAACGCGCTTCCGCAGGGTCGATGAGGTACGCCGCGATCGCTGTGTCGAGCGTGAGGCTGCGCAACTCGACGCCGCGGGTGAGCAGCGTGCGCATCAGCTCTTTGACGTTGTGCCCGCGAATGTTCCCATGCGCGGCCAACGCTGCGCCGACACCATCATCGGCGAGCGTCGGGCCCGGGATCCACGCGATCTCGGCAGCCTCGGCGTCGACGACGATCGCGACGCCAGTGAGGTCGGAGCGACCGGGCTGCCCCGACCACGCCGCTGCGAGGTCCAGCGTCGGGAGTGCGGCGATCAGCGTCGACGCCTCGTCAGCCGACGCATACTCCGTCACCTCGGCGACGAGTTCCTGACGCTCCTCGGCAGGTCCGAGGTCGATGGAACTCCCCATCGACGACAGTGCCTCGTCGACGCGCGCCGCGAGGGTGCGGAACTCGAGAAAATCGAACAGCCGCTTCACCTCGTCGGCGTCCGGCCTTACGCCGAGGTCGTCGAAGTCGACGTCGATCGGCGCGTCGTGGCGGAGCATCATCAGGTCGCGGTTCTTGCGCGCGCGCTCCTCGAACTCGGCGAGGTTCGCGCGCAGTTTGGGTGTCTGCTCGTCGACATGTTCGAAGATGCCGTCGAGGCCGCCATATGTGTTGATCAGCTTCGCCGCCGTCTTCTCGCCCACCCCCGGCACACCCGGCAGGTTGTCACTGTTGTCGCCGCGCAGCGCCGCGTACTGGACGTACATCTCGGGTCGCACCCCGGTGCGCTCCTCGATCCCCGCCTCGTCGTAGAGGGCGTAGTCGCTGACGCCGCGCTTGTTGTAGAGCACCCGTACATGGGGGTCGGACACGAGCTGATAGCTGTCGCGGTCGCCGGTGACGATGATCACGTCATGGCCACGTTCGACGAGCGCGTCGACGCTGGTCGCAATGAGATCGTCGGCCTCCCAGCCGGCGAGTTCGACCGTGCTGATGCCGAGCGCGTCGAGCACCTCGCGCACGAGACCCATCTGTTGGCGGAGAATGTCGGGGGCCGCTTCACGCTGGGCCTTGTATTCGGGCTCTGCCTCGTGACGGAACGTCGGCTCGGGGCGATCGAACGTGACGAGGATGCCGTCTGGCTCCTGATCCTTGATGACGTAGGCGAGCATCGAGGTGAACCCGAAGACAGCGTTTGTGATCTGGCCGCTCGCCGTCGCCATGTCGGAGGGCAGAGCAAAAAACGCGCGATACGTCAAGGAGTTGCCGTCGATGACGAGGTACGTGCCCACGGAACGAGCCCCCTCAGCCGGCATCCGGGCGCAAAGAGCCATCGAGCACTCGATCGGCCACATCGCGCATCCTGGTGCGTTCGCTCATCGCGGTGCGCTGGATGAACCCGAACGCGTCGCTCTCGCTGAGCCCCGCCTCATCGATGAGCACTCCCTTCGCACGATCGACGACCTTGCGCGACTCGAGCTGCTCTCCCAGTGCATCGATCTCGCCGGTCAGGGTGCGCAGCTCGCGGAAGCGCCCCATCGCCACCTCGATTGCCGGGACGAGGTCGCTCTTCTGGAAGGGCTTGACAAGGAAGGCCAACGCTCCGGCGTCGCGCGCCGTCTCGACCACTTCGCGCTGGCTGAACGCCGTCAGCATCAGGACACCACAAATCTTCTCGCCGTTGATGACGCCGGCGGCCTCGAGCCCGTCCATCCCGGGCATCTTGATGTCGAGGATGACCAGGTCGGGCTGCAGGCTGCGCACGAGCTCGATCGCCTGATCGCCTCGACCGGTTTCGCCGACGACCTCGTAGCCCTCCTCCTCGAGGGTCTCACGAAGATCCATTCTGATGATCGCTTCGTCCTCGGCGATCACGACGCGCAGGGCCATGCCCTCTATCTACCACTGTTCACGCGTCAACGCTGGTGTCACATCCGATCGAGCAACTCGTCCTGTCGCCCCTCGAGTTGACCGATCTCCTCGACGATGTGAGCGCGGTGCCGAGCCATTGCATCAACGTGACGCCGGGCGTCGCGCGCCTCGAAAGAAGCGCCGGCAGTCTCTGCGACGAGCGCCCGGATCGCTTGGTCATCGGCATCATCGCCGAGGTGGGCGAGCTGCTCGTCGATGAGCGTCAGCTCGGCGCGCAGCGAGCGCAGCCGCGTCGACACCTTCGTGAGGCGTCGTTCGAGCAGCCATGTACCCATCGGGGCCGCGAGTCTAGATGTTCCGGTCCGGACGGATCTCTCAGCCGAACACCGTCGCCATCTGTTTGCTGAGCGGCCGCACGAGGCGTCGCAGTTCGTCACAGCCGTCCTCTCCGATCGCCTCGTACGCGGGAGCGGCGAGCTCATCGGTTCGGTCCTCGACCCGCTGCCGGAGTGCTCGTCCAGCCTCCGTGAAGTCGCCGTTCTCGTCGAGCAATCCGCGGCTACGCAGGCTTTCGACGGCACCAGACCACTCGTCGTCGCCCCAGCGGCGGCTCCTCCGGAGGGTTTCGGCGGTCGTCTCGCCGGATGCGGCATGGGTGACGAGGGCCTCGACGCCGGTCAGTCCCTCCGCGACGAGGCAAGCGATGTGCCCGTCGCCGCGAAACTCGCGCAGCAACGATTGCGCGTGCCAGAGCGCGAGATTCGGTCCGTCCGGCCACGGAAGCGACGCGTGTCCTGCGAACAAGGGTCGCCCTTCTGGGAACTCGCTCGCCCGCTCCGCCGCCGCGCGGGCGAGTTCGACGACCCGCGCCATCGCCGCAATGTCGAGCGGCTCGGTCACCAGCCGTGCGAACATGCGATCCGCGGCACGCAGCCGAGCTTCGAGCCACGCGGAGGGGCTCGCCGCCTCCCACGCACCATCCATCATCGCGTCGACATATCCGGGCTCGAAGTTGAAGAACGTCGACGCGACGACACCGCCGGTCACCGCACCCATCGGCGCCGCCCGAGAGGCGAAGTAGCCGCCGGTGGTCCGCGGAACGGCCAGCCGGTCCTGCTCCTCACCAGCCTCGGCGGCGAAGTAGATGGCGGCGTGCACCGGTTCAGCGGTACGCCAGGTCTTGCGGGCGACGAGCGGGTCGAGCGGGGCGGTCATCTCGGCAGCATGGCACGCCGGACACATGGCGCATCGTTCCGGATAACCTCCAGCACCCGATCGCCCCGGTAGCCCAATTGGCAGAGGCAACGGCCTCAAAATCCGTCCAGTGTCGGTTCGAGTCCGACCCGGGGCACAACGACAGCCGGCGTGGATCCTGCGGTTCGCGCGCATCTGCCCGGTTACCGGCGGGTAGCGCGTGAAGGCCCGGATCCGCCGTCTAGCCTCGCAGCAATGCTCGCCTTCACGTTCCCCGGTCAGGGATCGCAACGGCCCGGAATGGGCCGACCCTGGCTCGATCACGAGAGCTGGGAACTCGTCGGCGAGGCGAGCGAGATCGCCGGACGCGATGTCGCGAGGCTCCTGTGCGACGCCGACGCGGACGAACTCAAGGACACGCGCAACGCGCAGCTCACCACGTTCGTGTCGAGCCTCGTCGTCCTCGATGCAGCCGAACGATTGGGCATCGAGCCGAGCTTCTGCGCCGGCCACAGCCTCGGCGAATACACCGCTCTCACCGCAACCGGTGCGCTCGGCTTCGACGACGGCATCCGCCTGGTCAGCGCCCGCGCAGCGGCGATGCACGACGCCGGACTCGCCCAACCGGGCACGATGGCAGCGGTGCTCGGACTCGACGACGACTTGGTCGAGGTCGCGTGCCGTCGCGCCGACGCCGATGTCTGGGTCGCCAACTTCAATGCTCCTGGGCAGGTGGTCATCGCGGGCTCCCCCGACGGTGTCGCCGCGGCGACCACGCACGCCAAAGAACTCGGCGCCAAGCGCGTCATGCCACTGCCGGTGGCCGGCGCCTTCCACACACCGTTCATGGCCGCCGCGCGCGACCGCCTCCGCGATGCGATCACTTCGGCCAGACCCCGCGACACAGAGGTGCCGGTCGTCTCGAACGTCGACGGGCTCACGCACGACCGCGGCGACGAATGGGCGAGCTTGCTGTCGGCTCAGCTCTCCAGCCCGGTTCGATGGAAGCACGTCTTGCTCACCCTCAGCGGCGAGGGCGTCAATGACTTCGCCGAGCTGGGGCCGGGCGGCGTACTCACCGGGATGGCGAAACGAACCGTCGACGGCGGCCGCACGATCTCCGTGTCGACCCCGGAGGATCTCGACAAGCTGCTCGAATGGGTCAACGCCGGCACGGCGTCGGCGACTCAACTCGAGGGCGAGCATCTGTTCGCAGTAGAGCGGTTGGTCGTCAGCCCGGGGGCGGGCGTCTTCACACCCGAGGGTGACCTCGTCGAAGGTGCAGCGATTGACGTGGGCACACTTCTGGGGCACGTTGGTGAGGCTGAGGTGCGTTCACCTTTCGCCGGAATCCTGCAGAGCTACATCGCCGTCGACACCGAACGTCTCGCGGCCCGCCAGCCGATCGCCTGGCTTCGAACGAGCTGAACAATTTCGCAGACCGGACCACGCCGATCCGGTCGCAGAGGAGGAACCATGCCAGCAGTACGACCGGGGGCCAGGGGTGCAGTGATCACGGGCTGGGGTACCGCACTCCCTCCCAAGACGCTGACCAACTACGACCTCGAGCAATTCCTCGACACGAGCCACGATTGGATCGTCGAACGCACCGGAATCCATGAGCGACACGTCGGTGGCACGACAGCGGGCCTCTCGATCGAGTCGGGCCGCGCGGCGATCGCAATGGCCGGGCTCGACCCGAGCGAGATCGATGCGCTGGTACTCGCCACCACCACACCAGACCGCACCGTGCCGGCGACTGCGCCGAGCGTGCAGGTCGAACTCGGCTTGTCATGCGGCGCGTTCGACGTGAACGCAGCATGTTCCGGCTGGGTCTACGGACTGGTCAATGCGCACGGTCTCATCGCGATGGGTGCCGAGAAGGTCCTCGTCATCGGCACCGATTCGTTGTCCAGGATCACCGATTGGGACGATCGCAACACGGCGATCCTCTTCGCGGACGGCTCCGGGGCGGTCGTCCTCGAGGCAGTGGACGGACCCGGCCAGCTCCTGGCGTGGGATCTCGACGCCGATGGCGCCTCCGAGCGCCTCCTCTACGCCGATGTCGGCGACTTCATCAAGATGGACGGCAAGGAAGTCTTTCGCCGCGCCGTGCGCATCATGGTCGACTCGGGCACCAAATCGATGGAGCAAGCGGGTGTCACGGCCGACGACATCGCGCTCGTCGTACCGCACCAGGCCAACACGCGGATCATCGAAGCCTCGATGCGCCGACTCGGACTGCCGATGGAACGAGCCTCGGTCATCCTCGACCACACGGGAAACACGTCCTCAGCCTCGGTTCCGCTGGCGCTCGCCGACGCGCTCGACAAGGGCCGCGTCGCGAACGGAGACCTCGTGCTCTTCGTCGGGTTCGGCGCCGGCATGACCGCCGCCAGCGCCGTCGTTCGCTGGACCACCGACGCGGCAGAGCACCGTCCATGAACGAACCGGATGGCGACGCCGGCCGCGTCGTCCTCGTCACCGGCGGCAGTCGCGGCATCGGTCTCGCGTGCGCACGTCGGTTTGCCGCGCTCGGCGACCGCGTCGCGGTCACGTACAACTCTTCTCCCCCGCCCGACGGACTCTTCGGTGTCCGGTGCGATGTCACGTCCGGCGAGCAGGTCGACGCCGCCTTCACCGCTGTGGAGGAGCACTTCGGTGGCACGATCGAGGTGCTCGTCTCCAACGCCGGCATCACCAAGGACGGCCTGCTCCTGCGGATGTCCGAGGACGATTTCGCCGACGTGGTCGATGCGAACCTCACCGCGTCGTACCGCGTCGCCAAGCGGGCAGCCAAGGGCATGCTCCGATCCCGCGCCGGCCGAATCGTGTTCGTGTCGTCGGTCGTTGCGCTGCTCGGCTCGGCCGGTCAGGCGAACTATGCCGCGTCGAAGGCCGGGCTCGTCGGGTTCGCCCGTTCACTCGCTCGCGAACTCGGATCCCGGTCGATCACGGTCAACGTCGTCGCCCCAGGGCCAGTGGCGACCGACATGACCGCAGCACTCGGCGACGAGCGCCTCGCGGAACTCACCGCAGCCGTCCCCCTCGGACGGGTCGCAGAACCCGACGAGATCGCCGGAACGGTCGCGTTCCTTGCCTCGCCCGACGGCGCCTACATCACCGGCGCGGTGATCCCCGTCGACGGTGGCCTCGGCATGGGACACTGACGGTTGGCCATCCATCCGAACCCCTGCTCGTACACTCTCAACCCAATACCAATCACCCACAGCCCGTTTACAAGGAGAATCCCGTGGATCAAGAACTGTTCGCCCGCTTCCGCAAGTGCGCCGTCGAAGTGCTCTCGGTCGAGGAGAGCGCCGTGACGCCCAACGCGAAGTTCGGTGACGATCTCGACGCCGACAGCCTCGATCTGGTCGAGCTCGTCATGGCCCTCGAAGAGGAGTTCGACATCGCGGTGCCCGAGGAAGACCTCGCCGACGTCGAGACCGTCGAGCAGGCCTACAACCTCGTCGCCGGCAAGGTCTGATGGGAGGCGACCGCCGGGTCGCGATCACGGGACTGGGAGTCGTTGCACCAGCCGGCATCGGGCGTGACGCGTACTGGCGCGGCCTCAACCAACCCGGCACCAAGACCGGCATCGCGATCGAGATCGACGACTGGGATCCCACCCCGTACTACGACTCACCGAAGAAATCGCGCCGGGCCGACCAGGTCGAGCAGTTCGCAATGGCCGCGGCCGGCGAGGCGTTTGACCAGGCTGGAGGAGTCGACAGCATCGGCGTCAGCCCCGATCGGTTCGGTACGATCTTCGCCACCGGCGTCGGTGGACTGCACACCCTCGAAGCCCAGGTCGAGACCCGGATCGAGAAGGGCGAACGGCGGGTCTCGCCGTTCCTGGTGCCAATGATGATGTCCAACGCGGCTGGGGCCGCGATCTCGATGCGCTACGAACTGCGCGGCCCGAACGAGACGATCGTCACCGCATGCGCGGCGGGAACCCATGCCATCAACTACGCGCATCGACTCATCAAGTGGGGCATGGTCGACGCGGTAGCGACCGGTGGGGCCGAATCGTCGGCCACGATCACCGGGCTCGCTGGATTCAAGAACATGACCGCCCTCAGCAGCGAGGGCATCAGTCGTCCGTTCGATGCGGACCGAGACGGGTTCGTGATGGGCGAGGGCGCCGCGGTGCTGATCCTCGAGGAGTGGAACCACGCCGAGCAACGCGGAGCCGACATCCTCGGCGAAGTGCTCGGAGGCGCGAGCAACGCCGACGCGCACCACATCACCGCGCCGGCGCCCGGCGGGGTCGGAGCGGTCCTCTGCATCCGCCTCGCTCTCGATGATGCAGGCCTAAAACCCGGCGACATCGGGCAGGTCAACGCGCACGGCACCGCCACGCCGCTCAACGACGCCGCGGAAGCGGCGGCCATCGCAACCGTCTTCGGCCCGAACGGGGTGCCCGTCGTTTCGACCAAGGGCATCACCGGTCACGCACTCGGCGCGGCGGGCGCGCTCGAGGCGGCCGCATCCCTGCTCTCGATGGAACACCGCTGTATTCCGCCCACCGCAAACACTGTCACGGTGGATCCCGACTTCGAGATCGACCTGGTCACGGGCTCGGCCCGCGAATGGGAGCCCGCACCGATCATCTCGAACAACTTCGGGTTCGGCGGGCACAACGGCAGCATCATCATCGGGCCGGTCTGAGCCGGCGGCGTGCTGTCGTACTGACGGCTATTCGGGTGCGAACACCATCAACATCTCGAGCTTGCAGGCCAACTCGTCGCCCACTCGGGCAGTACCCGATGCCTTGCCGGCGCGCGCTGACATACGTCCCAGCTCCACGTCCAGCGTGAGCGTGTCTCCCGGCACCACCTGACGGCGGAACCGGGCCTTGTCGAGGCCGCCGAACAACGGGAGCCTCCCGGCGAAACGTTCGTCGCTGAGCACGATGTAGGCGCCGAGCTGCGCGATGGCCTCACACATCAGGACGCCGGGCAGCGTCGGCCGACCCGGGAAGTGCCCGGCGAAGAACTCCTCGTCGCCGGTGAGATGCCAATGCCCGGTGCCCGAGCCGTCACCCAGCGCGGTGACGTGGTCGAGGAACAGAAACGGCGATCGGTGCGGGAGCACATCGATTGGCGCTGGGTACTGACTGCTGCTCACGGTGACTCCTTGGTCGCTGTGCCTCTGCGGGTGAGGGTACGTCCGAAGAACCCGCCTCGCGGACGCGCGTGGGCGTGGTAATGCGCCGGGATGCTGCGCATGTTCTCATCGATCCAGACCTCATCGACGAAGTGTGACGCGACCACGTCGAGGAGTGTCTCGTGGAGCCGTTGGCGAACGCCTGGAGGCGGCTCCGGATCGTGCCGGCGCCAGACCACCATCGGCACCGCACAGGCCTCGCACTCAGCGATCCAACACATGTCGTCATCGTGGAACCACTCGGTGAACGGAGCGGCCTCGCACAACTCGCATCCGGCGTCCGCTGGTCCGCTCACGAACCGAGCGCGTCGAGGAAACCGTCGACGATCTCGGCGAACCGCTCTCGACCGGCCCGCGAGTCGTGGATCAGGTGTCCAGCGCCGGCGACGGTGTACGTCGCGGCATGCGGGGACACGGCGCGCAACTGCGCGAGGTCGTCGGGGCGCGTGACAGCGTCGGGCATGGTCGGATCGGCCGCGACCGCAGTGACCGGCGCCTCGATCGCCCGCTTCGGATCAAACGCCATCACGACCGTGCCATCGACGATCGGATCGAGCACCGTCGCATCACACGCCAACATGCCGGCCGCCATGGTGTGCATGCCGTCGTCCATCAACACATCTCCGAACGTGCCACCGGAGAGGCTCGGCATCGCCGACAACATGCCCACGAGCGCGTCGACGGACATGCCTGCTGCCTGCAGCCCGGGAATCGTCTGCCGCATCAAGGCGAACCCTTGGACCAGGACGTCTGCCTCGCCGTCCACCGCCGCAGCCGCGGCTTCGTCGAAGTCAGCCAGGGGTGCATCCTCCAGCAATACCCCGCGAACCAGGTCAGGGCGCGACTGGGCGAGTGCCGCCGCCGTGACCCCGCCGAGCGAATGGCCGATCACGGTCGCCGGGCGTCCTGCAACCTGCTCACAGGCAGCGACCGCGTCTGCGAGGTAGTCGGGCATGTCGTAGTGACCGGGTGTTCTGTCGGATTCACCGTGACCCCGGAAGTCGAGCCGGAGCACACGAGAGCGGCCTGCCAGCCGGGGCACGAGCCAGTCCCAGGTCGCCGACGAGCTGATGATCCCGTGCAGGAGGAGGATCGGCGGACCGCTTTCGGGGCCGTCGGTCCTGATGTTCAATGCTCCGCGGTCGCTGGTGATTCGCATCCGACGACGTTAGCGACCGAGCGCCCGGAGACAGCAGTGGTCCCGAAAACGGGAGAGACCCGGATCGAGGATCCGGGTCTCTCAACCTGGGAATGTCCGCCGATGGGGGATCGGCTGATGGACTTCCCACCGAGTGGAACATGGGGGGTGTTCGCACTACGACTTTCTACTTGTGAAATTATGCACGTGAACGCGTGATCTGGCAAGTAGAACTCTGAGATACCTACTATCGTTTCTGGAGATAGGCAACTGATGGATGTCCGGCAACTCTCCGCACTGGTCGCGATCGCCGATCACGGCACGTTCTCGGCTGCGGCCCGCGCCCTGTTCACCGTGCAGTCCAACATCTCGGGCCACATCGCCCGGCTCGAGAAGGAACTCGGCGTGACGTTGGTCGACCGATCGCAGGGGGGCCTCACCGAGGCCGG
>JASJHI010000346.1:0-22418 GCA_033791105.1 Acidimicrobiia bacterium
GTGTGGGTTGGGGTGGGACGGTGTCGACCGCCCACGTCCTGCTTGCCCTCATCCATTGCCGTTCAGTCCGCGAACTCACCGCGGGGCGGACGGAGGATCAAGCTCGGGGTGGTGTCGGTGTAGGCGCGGAACTCGGGATCGGTTCCCCAGCGCTTCTCGGCGCGTCGCTCGAGCATCGGGATTCCGCTGATGCGGGTGAGCAGGAGCGCGACGAAGACCGGCGAGATCAACATGAGCCAGCGCCAGCCCGAAAGGATGGGGAGGGCGGTGATGGCAATGCCGCTCCACAGTGTGATCTCGCCGAAGTAGTTCGGGTGGCGTGACCATCCCCACAGGCCCGTGGTGATGAAGCGGCCCTCGTTGGCCGCGTCGGCGCGAAAGGCGGTCTTCTGGCGGTCGGCGGTCACCTCGATCGCGAAGCCGAACAGCCAGACGGCCATTCCGACGATCATGAACGCGTCGACACCCTGCCGGTCGTCGGAAGTGATGACGGCGAGCGCGGCGGCGAGCGTGAGCAGCACCCAGAGCGCCTGGAGCGACCAGGTCATCAGGAAGCGGAGGGGATCTGTCTTGATTCGGTCGAATCGGCCGTCGCCCCCTTCACGGCGCACCCTGCGGAACAGAAACGATCCGAGCCGGAGGGCCCAGATCAACACGGCGCCGGCGACGACCAGTGCACGCGCGTCGAGCTGCGGGGAGGTCAGCAGCGCCACCGCGACCAGACTGATGTACGTGGCCGATCCGGTGAGGTCGAAGTAGGTCTCGGTGCGGGCGAGGTAGGACGGCACGTAGGCGATCCAGTTGATCAGGTAGGCGAGAATCGCGGTGATGGCAAACACCGCGACGCCTCCGACCTCGACGCTGCCCGACGATCCTGCCGCGGCGATGCCGGCGCCGATGACCACCGACGCGACGATCCCAGCGAAGGAAGTCCGATTCTCGTTTCGTCTGCTCATGGAGTCTTCATCCTCGATCTGTTGCGGTGACGCATCCAACCCATCTTCAGTGCTACGGCACGGCCCCTGCAAACGGATGTACCAATCCGCATCGCGTACGCCAGCGGCCGACTGCTGGTGCGGTCGCGGCCGAAGGCGATACGCCCGATTCACTCGACGGGCGACGAATGGACTCGCCGCCGCGCAGATGATCCTCGTTCGGTTGCCCGCGTCTGCCGATCCGCCTCTCCTGACTGACGTTTGAGGGAGAAGTCCGCTGTGCTGGTACCTCCCGCCCGGCTCCGAAGCTCCACGGCTACGCTGACCGCCTCGCCGGGTTAGCTCAGTTGGTAGAGCACTTGACTTGTAATCATGTGGTCGCGAGTTCGACTCTCGCACCCGG
Organism: Acidimicrobiia bacterium; assembly: GCA_033791105.1. Taxonomy (GTDB): domain Bacteria; phylum Actinomycetota; class Acidimicrobiia; order Acidimicrobiales; family Ilumatobacteraceae; genus JASJHI01. Next base: position 1,339 of record JASJHI010000346.1, read on the forward strand.
CTCCAACAAAACACCAGCGTGCGGTGTGTGCGAGATTGTGCGCTTGTGAGAAAGGTGACCTCACGCCCACGGATTGCCCACGTGCCTTTGTGAAACGCATGCTGGCGGCATGAAGGGGAGCGTGCGCAAACCGCGCACCGCCTGGGGCACGTGGAGCTACCGGATCGACGGCGGATTCGACGACCGCGGCCGTCGCCGTCAGCGCGAGGTGGGCGGGTTCCGCACGAAGAAGGAGGCGCAGGCGGCACTCAACGACGCGCTCGCCGAGACCCAACGCGGCACGTACGTCGCGCCGTCCCGCACGACGGTCGGCGACTTCCTCGACGAGTGGCACGAGGGGGCGAAGACCGAGCTGGCGCTCACGGCGTGGACCAACTACGGCCAGATCATCCGCCGCAACATCCGGCCGTACCTCGGCTCGAAGCGTCTGACCGACCTGACGCCGCTCGACGTGAAGCGGTGGCACGGCAAGCTGCTCGAGGGTGGCCGGCGCGACGGCGGCCCGTTGTCGGTCGCGTCGGTCAAGCTCGCTCACCGGATCCTGCACCGCGCGCTCGCCGATGCCGTCCGCTGGAACTTGATCCCGACGAACCCGGCGTCGGGTGTGCGGGTGCCGAAGAGCGCGACGAAGGAGATGACGGTCTGGACCGCGGAGGAGGCGACGCGGTTCCTCGACGCCGTGGCGGAGGATCGCCTGGTCGCGCTGTGGACGCTCGCGCTCCACACCGGGCTGCGGCGGGGCGAACTCGCCGGATTGCGATGGGTCGACGTCGACCTCGATGCCAGCATGCTCACCGTTGCGCAGCAACGCACGACGGCGAATCACGCCACCGTCGTGACGGCCCCGAACGCGAAGAGTCAGCGGCAGCTGTTGCTGGCACCGGCGACCGTGGCGGCGCTCAAGGCTCATCTCCGCCACCAGCGTCAGGAGCGGTTGGCGCTCGGGCCGGCGTGGACCGACCGCGGGTACGTCTTCGTCGATGAAGCCGGCGTCGAGTTCCATCCGCATCGCTTCACCAAGATGTTCGAGGATGCGATCAAGCGGACCGGTGCACCGAAGATCCGTCTGCACGACACCCGTCACACGATGGCCTCGCTCGCACTTGAAGCCGGCGTTCACCCGAAGGTCGTGCAGGAGCAGCTCGGCCACTCGGCGATCGCAGTCACCCTCGACAGGTACAGCCATGTTCCCCAAGCCGTCAGACGCGACAGCGCCGACAAGATCGCCGGCCTGTTCCAGTGACGACACGCTTCTACATCGACGGGCTCAACCTCTACTACGGAGCGCTCAAGGGCACGTCCGACAAGTGGCTCGACCTCGAAGCGTTCGCTGACCGTCTCACCCCTCGCGATCGGATCGACTCGGTCAAGTACTTCACCGCTCGAGTGGTCGACCGCTACCCCGGCGATCGAACGGGGGAGCGGCAACAGGTCTACCTGCGGGCGCTCCGGACGTTGCCGAAGGTCGACGTGCATCTCGGCCACTTCCGTGCCGACGTGAAGTGGCGCACGCTGGCCGACCGCAAGTTCGACCCGATCGAGCTGTTCACGCCCCGCTTCCGACCAGCCTGGTTGTACCGGCTTTTCTGGCGTGATCAGGTGGGTCGTCGGACCGAGCCCGCGACGAGTGCTCGAGTGATGATCTATGAGGAGAAGAGTTCGGACGTGATTCTCGGTGTCAATCTTGTTCACGACGCGGCGACCGGTGCGATCTCGAAGGCGATCGTCGTCACGAACGATTCGGATCTCGAAGAGGCGATCCGCCTCGCTCGGTCCTCCGGCGTCCAGGTCAGAGTCGTGAACCCACATCGCACCCCATCCAGCAGGCGTCTGAGGAACGCGGCCGACTTTGAGATTCCGCTTCGGCGCGAAATCCTTGCGCAGTGCCAGCTGGCTGAGCACCTCACCACCAACAAAGGCCGACAGATCCAACGCCCGAAGCAGTGGCGCTGAAAAACACAGGAGCCCGCCTTGCGGCGGGCCCCGGGCCCACCCGACGAAGCGGGTAGGTGGATATTCGTAGTGTAACTACGAACGGATTGCTTGTGAAGTGCGCCCGCCGTTGAACGGGCGAGACCTTGTCGACCCGCTTGGCGGGGTGGACGCTCATTCCGAGAGCCGAAGAAGCTGACGGTGAGCCCGGGGTTCCACGCGCCAAGGCGCTGCATCGTTGCCGCTGGCAGCCAAGGTCCACCGCCAGCTCCGGAGGAGGGCCACGAACAGTTCAGTCGCGCGTCCGCTCCCTTCCCCAGCGAGCCACGTAGGCGACCGCCGGTGTAACGGAAGCCGACCTCGGGGGCCCCTGAGAGGCAACCGATGGAAGACAGAACGAAACGCTCGGTCCTCGTTGTCGGAGCGACCGGCGGACTCGGCTCCGCCATCGCCGCGACGCTCGCCGGCCGCGGCGACGCCCTCACCCTCGTCGCTCGCGATCAGGCCCGCCTCGACGCCCTCCCGATCCCAGGCCACCGGCTCGTCCTCGACATGCGTGACCCAGCCGCGTGCCGGCGCGCGGTAGCCACGGCCGTCGAGGTGCACGGCTCACTCGATGTCGTGGTCAACGCCGTCGGCGTGGTCGCGTTCGGACCGGTGGAGGAACTGTCCGTCGACACGATGGAGGAGCTGTTCCTCACCAATACGTTCGTGCCGATCATGCTCGCGACAGCGGCGCTGTCGGCCATAGGCGAGCACGGGGTGATCGTCAACATCTCCGGTGTGATCGCGGAGCAGAACCTTCCCGGTATGGCGGTCTACGGCGCCTCGAAGGCCGCCGTTCGCTCGTTCGACGAAGCGCTCTCTCGCGAGACGAGGCGGAGGAAGATCCGCGTGATCGATGCGCGACCGCCACACACCGAGACCGGTCTGGCCGATCGCGCGATCGCCGGCTCGGCTCCGAAGATGGCGACCGGCCTGACACCTGCGGCGGTGGCTCAGAAGATCTGCGATGCGATCGACGGCGACGGCACCGACCTCGGCTCGGGCGCATTCGACGGCTGAGCCATCACCCGGGTCGGTCGACGCGCGGCGCCTCGACGCCGAACGCCTGCGGGCGCTTGCCGACGTCGCCGCCGACCTCGGTATCGAACGATTCGTCCTCGACGACGGCTGGTTCGGGCCGCGACAGGACGACACGAAGGGCCTCGGCGACTGGTGGGTCTCGGACGACGAGTACCCCGACGGGCTCTCGCCCCTGGTCGACCACGTGACCTCGCTCGGCATGGAGTTCGGCATCTGGGTCGAGCCGGAGATGGTGAACCCCGACAGCGACCTCTTCCGGGCTCACCCGGGGTCGTCACTGGCCACCGACGGATACGAGCCGGTGCAGGGCCGCCACCAACTCGTGCTCGATCTGGCTCGTCCGGAGGCGTACGAGTACAGCGTCGGCTGCATGGACGCGTTGCTGCGAGACCACGACATCTCGTTCGTCAAATGGGACATGAACCGTGACCACGTCCAGGGTTCGAAATTCTGCCGGGCGGCCGGCACCCACGGCCAGACGACTGCCCTCTACCGCCTCCTGGACGAGCTGCGCGCGGCCCACCCTGATGTCGAGTTCGAGTCGTGCACGAGCGGTGGGGGCCGCGTCGACCACGAGATCCTCCGACGCGCCGAGCGGGTGTGGACCAGCGACCGCAACGACGCGCTCGAACGCCAGACGATCCAGCGCGGAGCGTCGATGCTGATCCCGCCGGAGACGATGGGCGCACACATCGGTCCGGCCACAGCCCACACGACCGGCCGCTCACACACGCTCGCGTTTCGCGCCGCCACCGCGATGTTCGGCCATCTCGGCGTCGAATTGGATCTCACTCGACTCACAGATGTCGACCGGGCAGCCCTGGCCGCCGCGATCGCGCTGCACTAGGAACACCGTGATCTCCTGCACGGCGGGGACACTGTCCGGTACCGGGATCCAGCCGCCGGCCCTCCAACCCGAGTCGGCCGTCCTCATCCGGCTGAACGCCCGCTGACGACGTCTCGCGCGACCGCGGTCGACGGTGGCCGAATCACGTCGTTCGGCGAACCGCGGGCCGATATCGGCTGGTGGTGGTACCCCGAGACTGGTCCAACGAGATCCTCAATCTGCGGGTGCCCGGTCTCCGGCGTGTTCGCCTCGCCGATGGGGTGGAGAGCGCCCGGAGCCCTACGATCTGGCTGTGGTCGATGGCGCGAGGAGGAAGACCGGCGGCGAAGGGTTCAGGGAGGACATCGAGGGCCTGCGAGGGGTGGCGGTGCTGCTCGTCGTGCTCTTCCACGCCGAGCTGGCGGGCTTCGAGGGTGGTTTCGTCGGGGTCGACGTCTTCTTCGTGATCTCGGGCTTCCTCATCTCGAAGCAACTGTTCGGGGAGGCTTCGGGCTCGGGGCGGATCGGGCTCATCAAGTTCTGGGGGCGCCGCCTGCGCCGCTTGATGCCGCTACTCGTCCTGACCGTCCTGGCAACACTGGTCGCCTCGCTGGTCGTGTACTCGCCGCTGGCATGGAGGGACGTGGCCGTCGACGCGATCAGCGCCTCGCTCTATCTCTCGAACGTGCACTTCGCCCTCGACGGTGTGCAGTACTTCACCACGGCCGAGAGCCCCTATCTGCAGACCTGGAGCCTCGGCGTGGAGGAGCAGTTCTACCTGGGCTGGCCAATCCTCTTCCTTCTCGTCGCATTGGTCGCCGGCCGTCGTCGCAATGGCGTTCGTGCGCCGCTCGTGATCGGAGTGGCGGCGGCATCGTTGGCCTCGTTCGCATTCGGGATCGTCCTCACCGACCGCGGGACTCCGTGGGCCTTCTTCGGTGCCCCGGCCCGGGCATGGGAGTTCGGGGCGGGGGCGCTGCTGTTCCTGGTGGCCTCCCGCCCGCTCCGGCCGAGGAGAGGTGTGCCCGAACTGGCAGGGGTCGCCGGAGCGGTCCTCCTCCTCGTCGCGACGCTCCGCTTCGACCGACTGACGCCGTTCCCCGGCACCGCTGCCCTGGTCCCGGTCGCAGCAACGGTGCTGTTGATCCTGGCAGGCACGCTCTCGAGCAACGCCGTCGGCCACGTCCTGAGCGTCCGGCCGCTCCGCTCGATCGGGCGGGTGTCATACGGCTGGTACCTGCTGCACTGGCCGGCGATCGTGCTCGTACCGATCGCGCTCGACCGCGACGACGTACCCACCCGTCTCGCCTGCGCGGCGGGGGCGCTGGCACTGGCCTACGGCGCCACGCGGTACGTCGAACAGCCCCTCCGTCAGGCCCCCCGACTGCGCTCCACCGGGCGGGTCTACCTCGCTGCAGGGGTCGCCACGGCGGCACTCGTCGTCGGTGCCGTCGGGGTGATCGCCTTGGCCGAGCGCGAACTCGAGGATCCCTATCTGTCGATGCTCGCCGAGACCCGCGACGCCCGGGCCCTGCGCGGATCCGGTGCGTGCACGGTCGAGGAGTACGACGACAGTCTGAGCGCCTGTGTCTACGGCGACCCCGACGGTGACCTGTCGATCATGCTGGTCGGGGATTCCCAGGCGGCCCAGTGGGCTGCGGCGATGGAGGCACTCGCCCGCGAGGAGGGCCATCGACTCCTCGTCGTCACTCGCGGCGGGTGCCCGGCCTACGACGTGTCGGTGCAGTCAAGGTTCGGGGGGACTTCCGCCGGGTGCACCGATCTCCGGTCGTACGCGGGCCGTCTCCTGGAATCCTGGGGCCCCGACGTCGTGGTCACGTCGAATGCCGACTTCAGCGAGTTTCTGCTCACAGCGGACGGCGAGCTCATGAACGCGGCGGAGGCGGACGAGGCCACACGGGATGCCCAGCGCGACTTCGCCCGAGCGGTCGGCGCCGCCGGCGCCGGTCTGGCAGTCATCGAACCGGCGCCCCGTCAGGAGGCCGATCCCATCGAGTGCCTGGCGAAGCATCGAGACCCGGAGCGATGCTCGGTGAACGCCGACGACGCAGCGGCTTTCGTCGCCGAGGTCACCGAAGCGGAGCATGCGGCTCTCGCCGACATCGGGGACTTCACGTCCCTCTCCCTGCAGCCGTACGTCTGTGCCGGTCTGCGCTGCATGGTGCAGATCGGCGACACGGTCGTGTACTCCGACGCCCGGCACTTCGCCCGCCAGTTCACCGAGCAGCAGATCCACCGACTCAGGGAACTGGTCGACGACGCAGCGGCACAGCGGGTCTGACCGCGCGCCGCCTCAGGTGCCCGACCGCAGCCAGCCGGCCAGGTGTGTCGCGACGGCACCGGCCGATTGCCCCGGCGGATGATCCGTCTCGACGACGACGACGTCCGGCTCCACTCGCCGCCATGCGGCCTGGAGACCTTCGCTGGAAGTGCCGGGCGACGTGAAGAGCAGCACGGGTCGCCCGCTCGTGACGGGGACGTGCACACCGGCGAATGCCGTGGCTCGGTCGCCGTCTTCGCCTTCCGCGGGCCGAATCTGCTTCCCCCGAAGCGCCGACCCGGCTCGCTGCAGCCGCGCGCCGTAACGACGGGCGAGTCGGCGGCCTTCCTCGGGTGTTGCTCGCACCCGATCGCTGAACGAGCTGTCTGCCGACTGCGCGTCGCCGCTGCCGGGGAGGTCGGTGTCGATCAACGCCACTCGCACGCGGTCGAAGTCGCTCGCGGAGAGGCGGCGGCCCACCTCGTGCGCGACCAGCCCGCCGGACTTCCAGCCGACCAGGATCAGTCGGCGACCCCGGTATGCCTCGACGAGAGCCGACGTCAGATCTTCGGCGACCTCGTCGACCGTGCGCGAAGCGTCATCGAGACGGGCCGCGAGGACCGCAGCGTCGGTGGGCAGACCGCCGTCGAACGTCGGGTCGAGCGCGCTCGTCGGCGGCGTGATGACCAGGATCACCGGTCCGTCCGCGGCGCCGGCCCGGACCGTGCTGATCGGGGAGTGGCCGTCGTCCTCGGCCAGACGTACCTCGAGTTCGGCGGCGAGCGCCCGGGGCGTGCGAGCCCGCAGCAGGAGGCCGATCGGTACCTCCCGGCCGGTCAGCTCGCTGACGGCGGCGACGATCTGGGCGGCGGCGAGCGAGTCGCCTCCGGAGGTGAAGAAGTCGTCGTCGGCGCCGAGTGTCGGATCGCCGATCGCCCGCCGCCAGATGGCGACGAAGGAGTCGGTGCGCTCGTCCGGCTCGGTGATGGGGAGCGGGAGCATCGCCGCGGCGCGACGGTCCAGCTTGCCGTGTGCGCTCCGGGGGAGTACCTCGACGAAGACGATCATCCGCGGTGCGGCCGCCCCGTGCCGCTCGGACATGTGGCGCCGAACGTCGGCCGGTGAGATGACGCGCTCGTCGGCGATCACGTGAGCGACGAGCGTCTCGCGATCGCCGACCGTACGCGGCGTGACCACCGCAGCCTCGACCCCGTCGATCGCAGCGATCTCAGCTTACAGCACCTAGGGCTCGACGCGGAATCCCCCGACGGTTAGCTGGTCGTCGATCCGTCCGAGGAACAGGAGGTGGTCGCCGTCCTGCCAGACGAGGTCGCCGGTGCGGTACCACCGGAGGCCGTCGCGCTCGACGAAGGCGGCGGAGTCGCGTCCCGAGACGTAGCCGGCGGCGACCCCTGGGCCCGACACCCACAACTCGCCCGTCGCGCCGGGCGCCATCGCCCGACCGAGTGAGTCGGCGACCCGCAGGCGACCGCCGGGGATCGGGCCGCCGATCGGGACGGGGTCCTCCCCGCTGCGGCAGCGGTGGACGGATGCCCACACCGTGGCCTCGGTGGGTCCGTACTCGTTGTAGAGCTCGGTGTGGGGGAGGCCGGCGTGGTGTTCGTCGACGAGTCCGGCCGGGCAACTCTCGCCGGCGACGATCGCCACCTGCAGCGACCCGAGGCGTTCCGGATGCCGGTCGAGCAGCGCTCGGTACAGCGTCGGCACCATCAGCAGGTGGCTGACGTGATGTTCGCCGACGAGTTCGGCGAGGCGGTCGATGTCGTGTACGTCGTCGTCGCCGGCGAGCACGATCGCCCCACCGGTAGCGAGCGGCCAGAAGAGGCCGACCATCGAGCTGTCGAACCCGATGCTCGAGGTGAGCAGGAACCGCCCGGGGGGTGTGGTCCCGTAGACCGGTGGTCGGGCCGCGGTCGACGCGGCGAGGTTGGCGTGGGTGACGGCGACTCCGGCCGGCAGACCGGTGGAGCCCGAGGTGAAGACCACGTATGCCGGGTCGCCCAGGGAGGGCAGCGGTCGCGACGAGCCGGCGGCGGAGCCGACCTCGGCCAACTGGAGGACGGGGGCGGGACTCCACGAGGACACGTCGTGGTCAGCCAGCACGAGATCGAGCTCGGCAGCCTCGGCGACCCGCTCGCGCTGCGCCGCGGCGATCGTCGGGTCGAGCGGGACGTACGCGGCCCCGGCGATCCACGCGCCGACGATGGCCGGGAGCAGGTCGGCGGTGCGGTGCACGGCCACGCCCACCCGCGCCGCGCCTGGGCGCGCGTCGGCGATGCCGTCGGCGATGGCCGACGCCCGCTCGAGCAGGGCCCCGTACGTGAGGTCGCCGTCAGGGGCGTGAACCGCCATGGCATCGGGGGAGCGGCGGGCGTGCCCGACGATGCGCTCGATCACGATCGGCTCCACGGTCGGCGCGGGCGCGACGAGATCGTCCGCGGCGACCGCGGCAAACAGCTCCTCGACCGTGTGGTGCGGCCGACGGCAGCAGGCCGCGAGCGCCGTGTGGAACGAGTCGAGCACCTGCTGGGCCTGCGCCCGGCCGACGGTGGTGCCGCGGTACTCCGCGCCGAGCAGGACCGTCTCGTCGCGTTCCTGCACGAACAACGTGAGATCGCTGATCGAGACCCCCGAGGCGAGGATCTCGTGGTCGGCGTGGGCTCCACCGAACGACGCCGGCGCCAGTTGCTCGTAGGCGAGCATCAGCGAGACGTCGGGGACGACCCCGCCTGCGGTTCGGCCGTCGTTGACCATGCGCGCGTAGGGGTAGGCACGGTGGGGGAGCGCAGCAGCCACGGTCTGCCCCGCCTCGATGACGACGTCGTGGATCGTCGCGCCCGGGTCGACGTCGATCCCGAGAGGCAGTGTGTTGAGGAAGTACCCGATGGCCGGGGCGATGTCGGGGTGGTCCTTGCGCGACGCGGTGACACCCAGGTCGACGTGGCGGGTCCGGCTGTAGCCGCCGAGGCACATCGCGGCCGCTGCGAGCGCAACCGCAAAAGGAGTCGTGCCCGTCGCGGCGAGCTCGGACGTGGCAACGCCGGCTTCGAGCTGGAGGTAGCCGTCCTGCTCGGGAACTGCCGGCGGCGGCAGACGGACGGGATCCGCATCCTCCGCCGAAGCGCGCTGTTGCGTCCAGAAGTCGCCGCTCGGGCCGACCCGGTGACGTTGCCACTCGCCGTGGGCCGCGACAGTTGCCGGGAGTTCCGGCAAGGACTGGTCGTGGTAGGCGCGCTCGACGTCGGACCACAGCAGGTCGAACGTACCGGCGTCGATGCAGATGTGGTGCAGTGCGACGAGCACGTCGGTCCCGCCCTCGGCGCGGGCGCCGCTGTGCACACGAACGAGCGGGCCCCGCTCGAGGTCGAACGGTTCGCCGCGCTGGGTCTCGGCGAACCGGCGGTGGTTGTCGATCGGGAACGACTCGAACGACAGTGCGGCGTCGACGGACAGCTCGGTGCGGTCAGCATCGAAGGCGGTGTACAAGGTGGGGTGGTGGCGGACCACCGTGCGGAACGCATCGCGCAGGCGGTCGAGGTCGACCGCGTCGTCGACGGTGTAGAGGCGGGTGACGTTGTACCGGGGGTCGGCCGGATCGGCCCGGTACTCGAACAGCATCGCCTCCTCGCCCTCGGTGAGCGGGGCGGGGTGGGGAGCGTCGAGGTGTGGGATCGGCGTTCGCTCGGCCGACTCGCCGGTGAGTTGGTCGATCGCGGCGGCGAACTCGCGAACGGTGCGGTGTTCGAACACGTACGCATCGGGAAGCTGGACGTCGAGGCGGTCCTCGACGGCGGCGACGGCTTGGAGGGCGGTGAGGGAGGCGCCGCCGAGGTCGAAGAAGTCGTCGTCCCGTCCGACGCGTGCGGCGTCGAGCACGACAGCCCAGATGGCCGCGACGGCCGCCTCCGTCAGGGTCTCGGGCGGGACGTAGTCGCCGGTCCCGCCTTGTCGCCGTGACGGCGCCGGCAGTGCCGAGGCGTCGATCTTGGCGCTCTCGGCGAGGGGGAGGTCGGTGACGTGAACGAACGCAGCGGGAATCAACCGTTCGGGGAGTCGTTCGCGCAGGTGCGCCCGGAGCAGTGTCGGGTCGAGCGCCTCGTTGTCGGGAGTGCGGTACCAGGCGGTGAGGATCTCCGGTTGCTTGGGCTGGTAGCCGATCTCGTCCAACATCTGCCGGACCACGGTGAGGTCGATGTCGTCGTCGAGCTCGTCGACGGCTTCGAGGCGGGTCTTGTGTCCGAGGCGGACATCCCAGCTGTAGGGCTCTGCGTAGTTGTGATACCCGCGTTCGGTGCGGTGGACGTGGATCCCGGCGACGTTGATCAGGCAGTTGGTGGAGCGTCCGGTGTCGGCCGGCCGCACCCAGGGGGCCCGCGATTCGAGGAAATCGTAGAGGTCGGCGAGGGTGACGTCGACGTAGCGATAGAAGTCGACGAACTCGATCTCGGTGAGCACGTCCACATCGGTGCGTTCGAAGATCGCCTGTTGCGGCAGCAGGTCGGTGACCGCGTCGCTGGTGTGGTGGTAGGTGCGCCGCGCTTGGAGGACGGTGCGGTCGATCGCGGCGGGGTCGAAGCGGTCGTCGTCGAACTGGTGGGGCACGAGGCGGGTCTCGAAGAACTGGCCTCGGGACAGCCCGGTGACGATGACCGGGATACCGAGTTCGTGGGCGCGGGCGACGGCCAACGTGTAGATGGTCTTGTAGCAGCCGTTGCAGACGTTGGCGTAGCGGTCGAGGCTGTCGCGGAAGATCTCGTTCATCGCGGCGGTGGTGACGAACTCGTGGCTGATCCCCAGATCGGCGACGCTGCGGCGAATGTTGTCCTTGGCGCCGTCGGATGTGAACCCGTTGTCCAATGTCAACGCGTGCACCCGCCATCCGCGCTCCACCAACTGGTAGAGCGCGTAGGTCGAGTCCTTGCCCCCTGACAACAGGTGCAGACAGTCGTACTCACCGCCACTGCGCGCCCGCGCCCGGCGTCGCTCGGCATCCAGATCGGCCTCGTCGCCGAACCACTCGTCGGTCGCCGGGGCGACGTGGTCGAATCGCGTGCACGCCGAGCACACCCCCGACTCGTCGACCACCACGCCAGGCACGTCGGTCCCCAACCCACATCGGGTGCACCGACGCAATCCGATCGCCCGCAGGGCCGGCGTCCACGTGCGAACCACCGCGTTGGTCACGTCGGGATGGGTGGTCAGGGCGGCTTCGATCTCACCGGGTTCGAGGCGGACGCCGCCGACCTGCAACTGGTCGTCCATTCGGCCGCCGTAGACCAGTACGTCGTTCTCGACCCGCACGCGATCACCGGTCCGATACAACGTGTGGTCGCTCACCTCGGGCACCGTGACGAACAGCTCCGCTGTCAACTCCGGCAGATTGAGATAGCCCGCTGCCATACCTGGCCGGCTCACGTACAGCTCTCCCCACGACCCGACGGGCGTCGGCCGTCCGAACCGGTCCAGCGCATGGACCTCGGCGCCTGGGCATGCGCGGCCGATCGGCACGTCGGGCCCGGTGTCCGCGTCCGGGTCCCACTCGTGCAACATGCAACCCACGACGGCTTCGGTCGGTCCGTACTCGTTGAACACCCGCACGCCCGGCGCGCATCGCGCGACGAACGCGGCGGCGACCGGCCGCCGGAACGCCTCCCCACCGACGATCACCGACCGCAACGGAAGGGGGTCGTCGATCATCCGCGACAACAACTCCAATTGCCCCGGTGTTGCCTTCAACGTGTTCAACCGCTCGTCGCGGGCGATCGCCGACAGCGCCTGCAGCGGCTCACCGGGCATCACCACCGTCCGTCCACCCGTGAGCTGGGGCAGGAAGAGCGATGTGATCGTCAGATCGAACACCAATGCGGAGTGCAGCGGCATCACCGGCGGCACATCGTCGTCCACGTATGAGTCGACGGCGAAATCGAGATAATCCGCCAGACCCCGATGCGAGATCGGCACCCCTTTCGGCACCCCTGTCGACCCCGACGTGTACAACACGTACGCCAGGTCGTCCGGGCCCACGGACGGCTCCACTGCCGGTGCATCCGCATCGACATCGGGCAACTCGTCGAGCACCAACGACAACTCGGAGTCGGCCGCGATGGCGTCGTGGCGGGTCGCCGGGTCCGCAGGATCGAGCATCACGAACGCCGCTCCCGCCCGCAGCACACCGTGCACCGCGACGAGTACGTCCAGCGACCTGGCCATCCTGATCCCGACGCGCGACCCGACGTCGACACCCTGCTCGACCAGCCAGCCGGCCACGGCGTCGGCCTTCGAATCCAGCGCACCGGCGGTCAGCTCCAGACCCGCACACTCTGCCGTCACCACATCGGGATCGGCGCGCAACCGCCCGCGCACCCACTCATGCACCGGCCGCGTCTCCACCGGGCGGGTCCGCACGGGATTCAGCCCGGCGAGGCGCTCGAGGTCGTCGGCGTCGGCCAACGTGACGGAACTGATGGTCGCCGTCGGGTCCGCGGCCGCGAGCCGGACCGCAGCTTCGACGTCGCGGGCGAGCGCGACGTGTGCACCGTCGACGCTGAGGCCACGGTTGAGGTCGACCTCGGCCCGCAGTCCGTCGCCGTAGTCGTAGAGGTGCAGGCGGATCGGATGTGTGGGGTCGACGTGACCCGCTCTCTCCCACTGGGTCGCGGTCGGCATCCCGGCGAAGTCACCGAACCGGGCCGTGAGCACGTTCAGGACGGCATCGAGGTCCAGATCGGGACTCTCGCCGGGGCGGGCGTGCCGCATCGTGTCCAGGAGGGATCGTTGCACGCGGTCGAACAGCTCGCCGAAGCTCTCGTCGCCCGACATCCGCACGCTCAGCGGGTACAACTCCATCAGCGGGCCGATCACGCGCTGGGCCACCGGGCCCGATCGATTGTGCAACGGGACGCCGAAGGTCAGGACGTCCCGCCCGTCGAGCCGGTGGAGCACGACGGCGAGTGCAGCGGCGAACACTCCGATCAGGCTCAGTTCGCGACTCAGCGTCCGGTAACGGCCGTCCAGGGCCGTCTCCACCGTCGAGGCGACCGAAACGGGTATCCGTTCGACATCGGTGGTCGACGCGCCACGCGGCCCGGAGGGCGCGATCGGCGTTTCGTCGAGCGGGACCTCGGCCCAGTGAGCGACACGTCGGTCACGCCCCTGCTCGAAGCGTGCGTCGAGTTCGTCGACGTAGTCGTAGTACGACGGCAGCGACGGTTCGTCCAGAGCTTCACCGAGCATTCGCCGGTAGCGCACCTCGGTGGCGCGGTACACCTCCGAGGAGCCCCAGGCGTCGGTCACTACGTGGTGCAGGTCGAGCCACCACGTCCAACTGGCACCGCCGTGCTGTAGCAGGACCGAGTCGTAGGCGCAACGGACGGCATCAACGGGCGTCGCGATGCGCCCTTCGATCCAGTGATCGAGTTCGCTCTCGGGCAGCTCGATCACCTCCGTCGCAGTGGGGGGTTGCGCGAGGACGCGGATGGCCGGCTCCGTTCCGGCCCGGTCGATGATCACGGATCGGAGCGCGTCGGACTCGGCGACCACCTGCTCGAAGGCGTCGCACAGCACCGTCGGATCCAGCGGGCCGCGGATGTGGTGTGTCTTGGCCATGTTGGCCAGCGGCGATGTGCGGTGGATCCGCTGGCTCGACCAGATCTGATCCTGGATGCGGCTCAGCGGCCGTCGACGGTCCGACCGCGGGCTGAGGACGACCGGTTCGGCATCGGGCTCGGCGACCGTCATCGGGATCCGCTCGGTGGTCAAACCTGCAGGACCGGCTCGGCGTCGGCGTCGGGCTCCTGGTCTTGCGGCTCCTCTTCGGCGGGCTCGACACCGCGGAGCGAGTCGTGTGCGACGACGGGGAGCAGTCGTCCGGCGCGTCGCTCGATCTCCTGGTAGACGGCGGCCAGGGCCGTGAGTGCGAGCATCACCCACAGCGCCCGCGGCCACGAGAGTGCTGCGTCGACGGCGTCGTTGACGCGGAGATCGCGCTCGAACAGTCGTTCGATGATCCAGATGCCGCTGAGGACGACGAGGCCGACGGAGACGATGGTGAACGCCGGCATGTAGATGCGGGTCCGGCGCAGCAGGAACAAGAGCGGGAAGGTGAGCAGGATGATGACCAACTGCGCGATCTCGATGCCGACGTTGCGGCCGATCAGCGACACGAGCTGGGTCGTGCGGTTGATGTCGAGTTCCTCGACCAACCCGGCGAATCCCATCCCGTGGAACAGGCCGAACACGAACGCGAAGAGCCACTCCTTGTGTCCGAAGACCGGACGCAGGTTGTGCAGAGCGGCCAACATGATCGACAGTGCGATGATCGTCTCGGTCAGCTTCGATGGTGGGAGCGGGAGATAGTCGAGGCCGGCCAGGGTGAATGTGATCGAGTGGGCGATCGTGAACATCGTGGCGACGAGCACGATCCGGAGCAGGGAGTAGCCGAAGCTCGGCGATGGGCGCCAGCGGCTGGCGACGAGGACAAGCACGGCCGGCAGCAGCAGCACGAGGATGTAGAAGACGTGGTCGGGGCCGGTTCGGATGTGGTCGACACCGAGGTCGATGCTCGCCCGGAAGTTCTTCCACTGGCTGGAGTCGCCGAGGTCGATCTCGCCGGATGGCGAGCCGGCGGAGTGGATGAGGAGCTCGTTGACTTCCTCGTCGAACACGCCGCGCTTCCAATCGTTGGCGACGAGGGTGATGTTGTTGCGATCCGGGATCTCCTCGAGGAACGGCGTGAACGTCACCTCCAACACCTGCGGCACGCTGGGCTCGGCGAGATCGACGGTGAACGGAAGCGAGAGGTACCCGAGGCCGTCCGACCCGGAGCCCCGATCCTCGAACACCAGCTCGACACCTTCGAAACGGATCGGCCAGACGACACCGGCGGCTCCGATCTCGGTGTTGTCGTCGGCGTACGTCTGGAGCATGTCGAGGTTCGCCTCGAACTCTGCGAGCAACTCCGCGGCGCTGCCGGAGATCTCGAGGCCGAGGACCGAACGCACGTCCCGGTAGGGCAGCTCGACCCGCCCGCTCAGGTTGGAGTCACCGACGTCGAGGTACAGGTACGACTCGTCGTTGCGGTGGGCGCTCGCGGGGTTCGCCTGGCCGAGAACGACCAGCAGGGCGAGTACGACGAGCAGGAGGCTGCGGAACAGGGCCTTCATGTCGATGGGGTGGTGGTCTCGGTGGGGTCCGGAGTCCCCAGGGCTGGCGAGTACGGGTCGTAAGGGTCGCTGCTGATGCTCTCGAGCACGATGTCGGTCCCGAGGTCGTGCTCGACGGACAACCGATGGGCGAGGCGCAGCGCGGCGTCGTCCTCGACCGCCCAACCGGTCGAATCGAACACGGTGGGGCGACCGGCGTCGGCCCGGCCGGTCGGGTGCTGCAGCAGCTCCCACAATTCGGGCCCGACCTGACTCTCGGGGATCTGCTGGCACTCGCCCTCCACCACGCACTGCGCGCGGATGTCCGGTACGACGAGTGCGGCGTCGAGCAGTGAACGTGGCAATTCCAGCTTTCCGGGGAAGTCGGCGCCGACCGCGTTGGTGTGCAGCCAGGGTCGTGGTTCGGCCTCGCCGATCACGGGCCCGGCGCCGATGTCGACGGACGTGCAGGTGCAGAGAACGTCGACATCGGACACGATCGTCGCCGCCCGCGACGTGGGCACGATCTCGACGTCGAGATCGAGGAACCCGATCCGATCCGGGAACGACGCGGCGACCTCGTCGTCGGTGTCGAGTGCGATCACCCGCTCGAGCGGGCGGACCCGCGAGATCGCATGCACCTGAGTGACGGCTTGGGCCCCGAGGCCGACGACGCCGAGCGTGGCAGCGCCGGGCCGCGAGAGGAGGTCGGTGGCCACCGCCGATGCGGCGCCCGTGCGGACCGAGGTCAGGAGGGTCGCATCGCCGAGCGCGATGAGATGTCCCGACGTGGTGTCCCACATGGCGGACGTGGCGATGACGCTCGGCAGGCGGCGCTGCACCGGGTTGGTCGGGTGGTAGCCGACCATCTTGATCACCACCGGACCGGAGACCTCGTGCGTCGGCATCCACTCGAGCAACCCGAGATCGGGCTTGTCGTATCGGAACCCGTCGCGGGCACGGGCTTGAACCTCACCGGCGTCGAAGTTCTCGAAGCGACCTCTCAGCGCATCGATCATGAGGTCCATGAACTCGTGCCGGCCGACGATCTCGAGCATACGAGCGATGTCGGCGGCGCCGATGATGCGCGTCGACATCGGCCGGCCAACGGTCAGGGGGGGATCCCGCCGGGTCATGCCGGCAGGATAGAGGCCGATCCCCCGTACGATCAACTGGGCCCGCGTCTCGAGTGGTCAGGCGGCACGGCGGTTGCGCAGCGCCTGCAGCTTGCCGTCGAGCACTTCGGCGGCCGGCCGCAGGAATCCGGGGTCGAGGTAGGTGCTGCGCGGCGAACGCAGGCGCAGCGGGATGCTGACGTTCGCGGTGAGCGCCACCATCTCGTGGGCCCAGAAGGTCGGGATGTAGAGAGCGTCGCCCGGTTCGAGCACCGTGGTGTACCGGCGCGCTCCAGTGAGCCGGGGGAATAGGGCCGGATCGGCCTCGGTGGACCGGCCCGGAAGGCGGGACCAACGGCTGCCAACCGGGATCGGGAAGTTGAAGTAGAGCTTGCCGCGGTCGGCCGGCTCGAACATGCTGACCGCCTTGCGGCCCTCGGTCTGGAACAGGATGCCGGGCCAGGAATCGTGATGCAGCGGGGTCACGACGCCGCTCGATCCGATCCAGACGCCGCTGTTATTGCGCAGGGTCGGCCCTCCACCGGCTGCGGTCACGCAGGCCGACACGTCGTCGATGATCTCACCCATCGCACCGTTCACGCCGCCGGCCCCGAAGAGGCGGTACACCACCTCGTCGCCGGTCCCGTCCACGAACAGCGTGTCGAGGAGCTCTTCGAACGAGAGCTGCTCGGTGCGGGCGATCGTGCGGCCGTAGTCGCCGGTGTACAGGAAATATGGGTTGGTCGCGTCGACGAAGTCGACGCGCGCTGGCTCGTCGTCGCGGGCCGCGACCGCGCGCAGTTCGGCGAGGTCGGCGGGACGGGCGCCGATGTGGCGGGCAAGACCCTCGACGACGACCGGCCGGCCCGCGGCGAGCAACTCGGGAATCGACGCGTCCGCGGCGCGCACGCGTGGGATCTCGCGCGTTCCACCGGAGCGACGCCGCCGGCTCCACGCGTCGTGGAGCAGCGACAGCGGGGTCAGCAGTACGACCAAGGCCATCATCGACATCCCGACGACGACGCTCCGGATCTCTGCGGATATCGACCGTGTCATCTTCGCTTCCTTCCGCCCTCTGAGAGCCTCGGACATCGAGCGATGATACCGGTGTCCGGGTCAGGCGGGCTGGCGCAGCAACCTGCAATCGCCGAGCCACTGTCGGAGCGGCATCCGCGCTACGCGCTCCTGCAGGACGCGCTCGACGAGACCGTGGCCTACATCAAGTCGGACATGGGCGACGCGATCATCCGCAACGATGCGTTCGACGTCCTGTCGTACGCGGTGGCGCACGCGCGCGTCGATGGGCTGCACCTCGAATTCGGTGTCCGCACCGGGTCGACGATCAACCACGTCGCCCGATTGCGGCCCGACTGGACGCTCCACGGCTTCGACTCGTTCGAAGGCCTGCCTGAGGCGTGGTCCGGTTACACGCTCACCAAGGGCGCCTTTGCGCGGGAGACGACACCGACGGTCGAGCCGAACGTGCATCTCGTGACGACGACACCTTGCCGGCGTTCGTCGCCGCGAACCCGGCGCCCGTCGCGTTCGTCCACGTCGACTCGGACATCTACTCCTCGGCCAAGACCGTGCTCGAGCAACTCGGCCCACGGCTGCGCGCCGGTTCGGTGATCGTCTTCAACGAGTACTTCAACTACCCGAACTGGAAGCAGCACGAGTACCGGGCGTGGCAGGAGTACTGCGCGGCGACGGGCACGACCTACGAGTACTTGTGTTGGGGACTGTACGAGGTTGCCGTGCGGATCACCGGCACCGGGTCGGTCAGCGACGACTGACCCGCCGGGTCCCGAAGCTCGTTCGAGGACTCAGCTCGCGGACCGCAGCCGCGCGGTGAGGTCCTCGACGATGCGATCGGCCCCGTCCCCGGACAGCAACCCGTTCGGTCCGAAGTGGGTGCCGTCGACGGCGACCTCGACGAGCTGAGGAGCCGCCGCGCGCCACGGAGTGCTCGAGTCGGCCGGATCCGTCTCTGTCGCCCGGTAGTACACGACGGGATGGTCGACCGGACCCGGCGTGTAGTCGGACTCGAGGAGGGGCTCCGCGGGTGGCGCCGCGGCCGACCTCGGCACCTCGTCATTCAGCAACAGGCTGATCGCGGTGTGGACACGGCTGACGAGCAGCCTGAATCTGTCGGCCAGCTTTCGAAGGATTTCCCGGGCGAGGCGTTTGACGTCGCGGGACTGCCAGATCTCGCTGTACTTGGCTCGTCGTCGGATGGATCGACTTCCTCGCTCGCTGAGTTCCCTGCCCGGGTAGATGGTGTCGACGAGGGCTTCGAACGCCACGGGGTGACCTTCTGCAGCCAGCGCGCGGCTGACCTCGTGAGCGACGTGTCCGGCGCGCGAGTTTCCGAGCACCACGATCGGGCGTCTGGCGGACACCGCGTCGCGCAGCGGCGTCGAGCCGACGACGAACTCGGCCGAGACGTCGAAGTCCCGCAGCACCTCGAGGCCGAGGAAGCGGTTGCCGGCAGGCAGTGTCACCACCGCCAGGCCCAATTCGGGTGGGAGGAGTTGGATCACGGGCTCGAAGGTGAACCGGGCGTTCCACGCGCCGATGAGCACGACCAAGGCGCGGCCGCGGTTGCCATCGTTGAGGACTTCGATGTCCGCCTGCTCGTGTGTCCACTGCGCCTCGCTCATGTCCGAGCCGACGATATCGGTCGGTCTCGTGGGTGCCATCGGCGTTCGGGCGATCCGCTTCGTCACAGCCGGCTCCGCAGAGAGTTCCGACGTCGGCGATCACGTGCGAGCCTCGCATCCGGATCCCGCTGATCTGGTCCGAAGCCGTGTGTCCTCGGTGTCGTGCGGTCCCGCAGTGCGGCGCTTCGATAGGTTCGGGCCGGTGCAGTGGGTGGACCGGCGGACTCGGTCACCCGGCGATGCGGGGTCGGCGTAGTACCTGCCGTCGACGACCTCGAGGAGATCGACGTCGCTTCCGCCGTCGAGATAGGCGGCTGACGTCGCCTCGAAGATCAGCGCCGAGGACCACGCGTCGACGACGCCCGCGATGCGCGTGCGTTTGCCCATGTTGGCCAGGGGTGTGGAGGGATGGAGCCGTTGACTCGTCCAGATGTCCGACTGCGTACGGGTCAGCTCCGCGATGCGTTCGACCCGCGGCTCGAGTCGGACGGGTTGCTCGCCGGACCGCGTCATTGAGTCCGGGCGAAGTCCACCATCGCCTGGACCGTCAGGAAGTTCTCGAGCACGACATCGCCCGGGTGGATCGAGATGCCGAGATCGCCCTCGATCCAGTCGATGATCAGCATCACACCCAGCGAGTCGACGAGCCCGGTGAGCAGCAGGTTGGTCTCGGGCTCGATCGTCGCCTTGCGGTCGAGAGAGACGTGCTCGACGATGTGCGCCGTCAGACGTTCGGTGAACTCGTCGTCGAGGGTTCGAGCGCCGGACGTCGCGGCGTCGGGGCTGGCGTGCTGTTGTGTCATGTGAACGGTCCTCCGGTGGAGCTACACGTCGAGATTGGGCGATCGGCCGGGTGACTTCGAATCGGGCGGATGGGAATCGAGGAGCCGGCGGGCGGCGATCCTGTCGATCTTGCCGGTGCCAGTGCGCGGTAGCGAATCGACCATCCGCACTTCGGCCGCCACAGCGTAGCGCGGCACGCGGGCGCGGAGATCGTCCAGCAGCTGTGACGAGAGCGCGGCGACCGTGTTGGTGTCGACCGCCGCACTCGGAGGGTCGATGACGACGAGGGCGATCAATCGGTCCTCGTCGTCGGTGTCGTCGAGGACCACGGTCGCCGCTCGCACGCCGGCGCTGTCGCCCAGCGCACCGTCGATCGCCTCCAGCTCGATGCGGTGGCCGCGGAGCTTGATCTGGTTGTCGACCCGACCGAGGAAGTCGATGTCGCCGTCATCACGCTCGACCGCGAGGTCGCCGGTGCGATACCAGCGCTCGATCACTCCGGTGTCCGTTCGCCGTTCGAAGATCGCGGCCGCCGTGAGGTCGGCGCGGTTCCAGTAGCCGGTCATCATCGTCGGTGTCCGGACCAGCAGCACGCCCGGGTCGCCCTGCGGAACGGGGACGGCGGGATGGTGCTCTTCGACGAGCTCGATCGTCGCGCCGGGCCACGCACGCCCGATCGGTACGGCCTGATCATCTGCAGGAGGGGCCGAGAGGTTGCGGATCGTGCACTGGTTGACCTCGGCCGGTCCGTAGACGTTCGAGAACTGCGCTCCGGGCAACTGGCGCATGAGCGCCGCCAACTGCCTCGGCGGGAACACCTCGCCGCCGAAGAGTACCCATCGGAGGGAGGACAGATCGCGCTCGTCGAGCACACCGCGCGTGGACAGCTGGGTGAGCAGGTAGGGCACCGAATACCACACCGTGACCCGCTCGCGTTCGACCAGCTCGCTCAGGCTGGCGGGGAAGCCGAGATACGGCTCCGGGACGACCACCACGGCTGCGCCGACGAGGGCCGCCGCGTAGAGCTCGAATGTCGATTGGTCGAAGTGGAGGGCTGCGACGTTCGCCAGGCGATCGTTCTGGGAGAGCCCGTACACCTGGGACGCGGTGCGGGCGTACGAGAGTCCGCTGCGGTGACTGTGCACGATGCCCTTGGGCCGCCCCGTCGAACCCGACGTGTAGATGATGTAGGCAGGTGCGTCGGGGTCGACCATCCGGAGACCGCAGTCGGCCGTG
>JASJHI010000347.1:0-6028 GCA_033791105.1 Acidimicrobiia bacterium
ATCTCATGGTGCACGGCACGAGGAGGCCGTGCCGCGGGTGAGCGAAATCCTCGATTTCGGTGGCTCAGGGAATGGTGGTCGCCGGTGGGAGGGTGGTCGCGGGTGGGAGGGTGGTGGTCGGCGCGAGGGTGGTGGTCGGCGCGATCGTCGTGGTGGGTGCGGCGGTTGTGGCGGGAGGAAGGGTGGTGGTCACTGCCTGTTGGGAGCGCCCGACCCAGATCGTGATCGGCGTTCCCGGTGGGACGGGAGTGCCCGCGGCGATGCTCTGCTCGACGACGCGACCGTCGTCCGGGCTCCCCGGGGCGACGTCCCGGTACTCGACCGACGGCACGAGCCCTTCGGCGGTCAGCGTGTTGATCGCCGAGCCTTCCGTCTGGCCCACGACGGTCGGCACGGTGATCGGCGCAGCACCACTGGACACGACGATCGTCACGTCGCCGCCGACGGGGACGAGCGTGCCCGGCGAAGGCGAGATGTCGAGCACGATCCCGGCCGCGACGGTCTCGCTCGAACGAAGGGCGGTCGTCACCACGAATTCGTAGGGGGGTGCCTCGAGTTGCTGGCGCGCCGATTGCTCGTCGAGACCGACGATGTCGTCGGGCACCGGCACGCCGTTGGGTGCCCCGGCGACCACGAGATCGACCGTGGTTCCCTGCCGCGCCGGAGTCTCGGCGGGTGGGTTGGTCTCGAGCACGGTGCCGTCCTCGACGGTGCCGCTGACGCGAGTGGTGATCTCGCCGACCTCGAAGCCATCCGCCTCGAGCAGCATGATCGCGATGTCCACCGGTTGGCCGACCACCTGCGGGACGGGAACCAACTGTTGGTCGGGATTGAAGTACAGCTGGACGAGTTCGTTCTCGAGCATCAAGGTGCCGGCGATCGGATCGGTGCGGTGCACGAATTCGGTCGGGAACAGCGCGTTTTCCTCGGCGATCGTCTCGTAGCGCAGATCGCGGTCGATGAGATCGGCGACCACCTCGTCGAGGGGCATGTTGACGTAGTCCGGCAGCGTGAACTGGACCGGCTCGCCCGTCTCGGAGGGTTCGCTCAATGCCTGGAACAACAAGACACCGCCGACGACCAGACCGATGAGGGCGAGGAACGCCGCGATCGCATACCAGCCTGTGCGTCCCGAGCCGGCGTCGTAGTACGCGGCCTCCGACGATGCCCCGGTCGGATACCCCGCCTCCATCATCCCGCCCGACGGCACCGCGCCCGCCTGGGGGCTCACCGGTGCAACGCTCTCGCCGATGGTCGTGGCGGCGGCCATCGCAGCGGCACCACCGACAGCGGCTGCGGTCGCCACCGTCGCCGCATCATTGGTCATCTGCACGCCTTGTGCGGAGGCCGCGGCGCTCAGCGCTTCGACGGGTTCGCCACTGCGGAACCGACGCAGATCGGCCCGGAGGTCGTCGGCGGTCTGATACCGGTACGTGGGATCCTTCGCAAGGAGCTTGGCGATGATCGCCTCGAACGGCCGCGGCACGTCGGCGACGATCTGCACGAGCGGCTGGGGAGCGTCGTGCACCTGCTTGTAGGCGATCGAGACCGGGTTCTCGCCGATGAACGGAGGGCGACCGGCGACCATCTCGTACATCACGATGCCCAACGAGTACAGATCGCTGCGCGGATCGGGCTGGGCGCCCTGCGCCTGCTCGGGGGAGAAGTACGTCGCCGTGCCCATCACGGAGCCGGCCTGCGTGAGGTTGTCCTCGGTACGCGCGTTCATCGCCCGTGCGATGCCGAAGTCGGCGACCTTCACCTGGCCGTTCGTGCCGATGAGGATGTTGCCGGGTTTGATGTCGCGGTGTGCGAGCCCGGCGGCGTGGGCGACGCTGAGCGCGGCGGCGACCTCGCTGGCGACCTCGGCGGCCTGCTTCGAGGTGAGCGCACCATTCACCTTCAAGATGTCGGACAACGTGCGGCCCTGCACTTCCTCCATCGCGATGAAGTAGGTGCCCTCGTACTTGCCCCAGTCGTAGACGCTGACGACGTTGGGGTGCGAGAGATTAGCGGCGGCTTGGGCCTCACGGCGGAACCGCTCGACGAAGTTCTCGTCGACGGCGAACTCGGGGAACAGGACCTTGATCGCCACCTGCCGGTCGAGCAACAGGTCGCGCGCGGAGAACACGTCGGCCATACCTCCGCGGCCGATGCGTTTGTGGATCTCGTAGCGATCGTTGAGAATTGTTGCTTCGGGGTTGCTCACCAGCGTTGTCCTCTGCCGTTTTCCGCCGTTACAGCAGCGCTCAACGATACCGACGGTCCGCGCCTCATGGCCCGTCACCCGCCGCGTCGTCACCGGTCACAGCCGGCGGTTCGGGGGACGGCACGTCTGCCCCTGGGCCGGTGAGCAGGAAGTCGAGCACGGCCTCCGCAATCGGTCCCGCCAGCCGACCGCCGGTGGCTGCCACATCGGGTGTCGACTCGACGTTCGTGAGCACGACCGACACCGCGTACTGCGGGTCCTCGGCGGGCGCGAACGCGATGATCCAGGCGTGTGACAGATCAGGGTTGGACGGATCCTGGAGCTGTGCGGTTCCCGTCTTCGCGGCGGCCTGGATTCCACCCTGGAGGTCGAGGCAGCAACTGGCGGTGCCGAACTCGACGACGTCGATCATGAAGTCGGTCTCGATCGCAGCAGTTTCCGGGGAAATGGGTCGCTTCCACACGCTCGGCTCGGTGCGATCGAGCACCCGACCCTCGTGGTCGAACGTGGCCTCGACGACGTAGGGCTCCATCATCGCGCCACCGTTGGCGACCGCGCCGGCGACCATCGCCATGTGCAGTGGCACCATCTGGACTTCGTTCTGCCCAAACCCGCGGATCGCGAGCAGCGGAAGCTCCTCGTCCAGGTTCTCCGTGCTCCCGAACGTGCTCTGCGCAGGCCTGGGGAGGTCGATCGGAATGTCCTGGTCGAGGCCCCACTCCTTCGTGCCGTCGACCATTCTGTCGGGCCCGAGCGCGACGGCGGTCTGCGCGAACGGGATGTTGCAGCTTCGCGCGAACACCGTTGCCATGTCGCCGCCGCACGTCGTGTTGTTGTAGTTCGTGATCGGATCGGTGGTCTGCGGAGGCGTCCACGAGTCGGTTGGCGGGAAGAACGTCTCGGTCGTGAGCACGCCGGCCTCGAACCCGATACCGGTCGTGATGACCTTGAACGTCGAACCCGGCATGTACCGCTCCTGGTACGCAGCGGCCAGGAGCGGATTCGCCGGATCGTCCTGGAGCTCGACGATCGCTTCCTGGGCCAGCTCGAATTCTGTGTTGACGAACGTGTTCGGGTCGTAGCTCGGGTTGCTCCACATGGCCCGCACTGCGCCGGTCTTCGGCTCGATGACGACCACCGAGCCCTCGTTGTTCCCGAGGAAGAAGCCCGCTGCGGATTGCGCATCGTGTCGAATGCTCAGCTGCACCGAGCCCGAGTTGTCGATCTCGCCGCAGAGCAGATCGCCGAGGCTGCGGACCTGTTGCGTAGCGGTCGAACCGGTGAGCACGTCGCCGTATTCGCGTTCGACCTGGGTGGAGCCGAATGCGAAGGTGAAGTAGCCGGTGGTGTGCGCGAGGAGAGCGCCGGTCGGGTACTCGCGGTCGAAGTCGTAACGGGCACCGGTTGGTGTCGGAACCGATCGTGCTGCAACGACGCCGTCGGCGGTCACGATCGGGCCGCGTGTCTTGTTGAACTCCTTGAGCACCTCACGGGTGTTGTCGAAGCGGGCGTCGAGTTCCTCCTTGCGGCCAACCTGCCAGTAGTTGAGCGCGACGAACAGAACGAGGTAGCAGGCCATCAGTCCCGCCGCGAGTTGCCGGATCCGTCTGTTCACGCGGCACTCCGGCGAAGCCGCCGCGAGAGACGCCAGGCCTTCCAGCGTTCACTCGGGGTTGGGTCGTCGGGCAGTTCGCCGAGTCGTCGCGCTGCCGAATCCGAGACGCGCAACAGGAGCGCGATCAGGATGTAGTTGGCGATCAGTGACGAGCCGCCGTAGCTCACGAAGGGGAGCGTGATCCCGGTGAGCGGGAGCACCTTGATGACCCCGCCGACGATGATGAACGCCTGCACGCCGATGATCGTGGTGAGCCCGACCGCGAGCAGTTTCTCGAAGGTGCGCTCGGTCCGTAGCGCGGTTCGTAGGCCCGCGCCGACGATGAGCAGGTACGACATCAGGATCGTCGTCGCCCCGGCCAACCCCAGCTCCTCGCCGATCGACGCGAAGATGAAGTCGTTCTGGGCTTCGGGAACCTGGTTCGGGCTGCCCTGGCCGAGACCGGTGCCGGTGAGTCCGCCATCGGACAGACCGTAGAGCGACTGGACGATCTGGTAACCGCGGTCGAGTGATCTCGACCACGGGTCGATCCAGATGTCGACGCGTGTCTGGACGTGACCGAACTGGCGCCACGCGAGGTAGGCGGCGATGCCGAACAGGATCGCACCGAGGGCGAGGTACGTGAAGCGCTCGGTCGCGACCCACAACATCACGACGAAGAGCGTGAAGAACAGCAGGGACGACCCGAGGTCGCGTTCGCCGACCATCACAAGCACGGCGAATGCCCACGCCAAGAGGATCGGGGCGATGTAACGCGGCTCGGGGAGATGGAAGGGCCCGACCTTCCATGTCGACGCGGCGATCAGTTCACGCCGCTCGGCGAGGTAGGCGGCGAAGAAGATCGCGAGCGCGATCTTGGCGAACTCGCCGGGCTGGAAGTTGAGCGGACCGAGGCTCACCCAGATGCGGGCGCCGTTGATGTTGCTGCCCAGGCCCGGGAGCATCGGCAGCAACAGGAGCGCGGCGCCGGCGAGGAAGAGGAGCCACATGTACCGCGCCAGATCGTTGGCGCGTTGCACGATGAGCAGCGTCGCGACGAACACGCCGATCGCGATGAAGCTCCAGGTCGCCTGCAGGCCCGCGAGGTCGTCGTCGAGGCGCGTGATCATCACGAACCCGATGCCGTGGAGGAGCGCCGCAAGGGGGAGCAACGTCGGGTCGGCACCGGACGCGAGGAGCCGCACCGCGATGTGTGCGACGAGCAGCAGCCCGAGGATGACACCGACGAAGGCGATGATGCCGGGCGGGATCTGTTCGTCGGTGCCGAGCGCGGCGATCGTGTAGGCCGAGCCGATGATCAGCCCGACCATCACGATCAGCTGGAGTTCGGCGTTGCGGCGTCGTCGCGCGACAGCGGAGGGCGGCCGACGATCGGTCTCACCTTCGAGACCGTCGGGCGCCGCCGTGACGGTCATGGACCCGAGCTGGTCGGTGCTGCGGGCGGGCGCGTCGTGGTGGTCGCGCTGGTGCTCGTGCTCGTCGGGACGGATGCCGCGGAACCGATCAGGAATGCAGCGGCATCACCGAAGGTGTCGAACCGCGGTTCGGTCTCGATCTCGTCCACCGCGTCGTTGGTGAGTTCGTCGGCTGTCGGGCCGCCCTCGGTCTCGGCGGTGGGTTCGATCCAGAGGACACCGCCGCTGCGACCGCCGTAGATGATCGCCTCGCCGTCCTCGTCGAACGCGATGAAGTAACCCGAACGTGCCCACGCCGCGAACACCGCGAATCCGACGGCCAGCAGTGCGGCGACGAGCAGCCCGACGAGCACGCGTCGCCACCGCCGCTTCTTCTTGGCGGGTGGTCCTTCGCTCGCGGCTGTCTCGGCGGGGGCCTCGTCGGGGTCGGCGTCGACCGCGAGCAGGCCGGCAGGGGTCGGGCCGCCGCCCTCGTCCGCCCATTTCGGGATGATGTCGATCTCGAGGGTCGGGTGGGGTGGCTCGTCGCCCTCGAGCACGTCGACGACGACGACCGTGACGTTGTCGCGCCCACCGGCTTCGTTCGCCTGGCGGACGAGTTGATCGGCCGCCTCCTGCGGATCGGATGAGCCGAGCAGTGTCGTGGTGATGTCGGCGTCGGTGATCTCGTCGACGAGACCGTCGCTGCACAGCAGGAACCGATCACCCCGGATCAACGGCAGGGTCCACCAGTCGACCTTGACGTCGGGGTCGATGCCGAGCGCGCGGGTGACGATGTTGCGCCGCGGG
>JASJHI010000348.1:0-8807 GCA_033791105.1 Acidimicrobiia bacterium
CGGCGTGTGTCGTCGGGGGCGTTCGACTCCGTGGTGCACACGGCAACGCAGGCTCGCTCGCTCACATCAACGTCGATCCAGACGGGCCGGAGTGCTGGTGTGGCGCGCGCGGATGTCTGGCCATCTACGCGACATCGACCGCGATCGAGCGGGAGCAGGTGCGCCCTCTCCGGCGGGCCACGCCGTCGATCGTCGAGAGGACCGGCATGATGGTCGGTCGGGCCATCGCCTCGGCGGTTGCGCTGTTCGACGTATCGACTGTGCTGTACTCCGGCGTCATCGTCGACACGTTCGGCGAAGCGATGGTCGAGCCGATGCGGCGCGAACTCGTCGCTCGAGCACGTCTCCCTGGTCTCGCCGACCTCCGGACGATCGAGATGTCCGACACGGGCGCGGCGCTCATCGGAGCGGCGGCGCTCGCTCGGACCGGATCACCTGGCTGACGGGCGCTGGAAGCAGTGCGGGTCTGCTCGCACCGGCGGAACCCTGCTGGGAGTAAACTTCGTGGATGCAGCCGAGCTACACCGCAGATGCCGAGGCCTACCGCGAAAAGGTCCAGGCATTCCTCGCCGAGAAACTCCCGACCGATTGGGCGGGCACCGGTGCGCTCGAGGGCAAGCAACTCGACGAATTCGTCGCGACGTGGCGCGCCACCTTGTACGAGGCGAACTACCTCGCTCCGGGATGGCCCACCGAGTACGGCGGTGCGGGCCTCACCGCCACGGAGCAGGTCATTCTCGCGGAAGAGTTCGCGAGGGCGGGTGTTCCGACCGGCGGACCGAACGACGGATTCAGCATCCAGATGCTCGGCAACACGCTGCTCATGTGGGGGACCGACGAGCAGAAACGCCATCTCCTCCCGCGCCTCCTCGCGGGTGACGACACGTGGTGCCAGGGCTACTCCGAGCCTGACGCCGGGTCCGATCTCGGCAACGTCGCACTCAGGGCCGAACTCGACGGGGACGAATGGGTGCTCAACGGCCAGAAGATCTGGACATCCGCCGGTCATCTGGCCGACCACATCTTCACCCTGGCGCGGACCGACCCGGACGCACCAAAACACAAGGGCATCTCGTTCCTGCTCGTCCCGATGGAGCAACCGGGAGTCGACGTGCGTCCGATCAAGATGCTCTCGGGTGACAGCGAATTCAACGAAGTGTTCTACACCGATGCCCGTTGCCCGAAGGAGAATGTGGTTGGCGGCGTCAACAACGGCTGGGCCGTCGCGATGTCGCTCCTCGGATTCGAGCGCGGCGAGGCGGCCGCAACCGGCCCGATCAGATTCGAGGCAGAATTCGAACGACTGATCGAACTCGCCCGCGAACGGGGCGCCACTGCCGATCCGGTCATTCGGCAGAAGATCGCGTGGTGCTACGAGCGAGTGCGGATCATGCGCTTCCTCGGTCAGCGCACACTCACCAAGTTCCTCGCCGGCCATCATCCGGGGCCCGACGCAGCGATCTCGAAGCTCTACTGGAGCGAGTACCACCAGGTCATCACCGAACTCGCGCTCGACATCTACGGAGCCGACGGCCTGCACCACGCAGGTCGTCCGCCGTCCTCGTCGTTCTCCACCGACGATCCCGGTGCGGCAAACTCCTCGGCGTCGTGGATCGGCACCTTCCTCAATGCCAGGGCCGGCACGATCTACGCCGGGTCATCTCAGATCCAGCGCAACATCATCGGCGAGATGATTCTCGGATTACCCAAGGAGCCCCGACCGGCGGCGCACTAGGGCCACACGAACTGGGAGCCGTCGACATCGTGATGCGCATCTCTCTCGCCGTCGTTCGGCACCCGCGCTTGTGGCCGACAGCATTTCGCCAGCTCGTCCTGATCGTCCCGCCGCGTTGGTGGGCGCATCGACCATTTCTACCCGTGCCATCGCGCAGCTACCTGCGATTTCGGAGTCTCACGCAGTACGGCGATCCGGGCCGGCCGCCCGATCCCGACGATGTGATCGACTATCTGCGATGGTGCGACGCATGGAATCGACAGCGGTGAGGCCGCTGTCACACCGAGCTGGGCGATGTCGTCGCCGCCGCCTTACCGGGCCATCGGGCACGGGACGGCAGGATTAGGGTCACCGGCCATGCGGAGCGCGCTCGTCCTGAATGCCGGCTACCAGCCGCTCAGCGTCGTGTCGGCCCGCCGCGCGACCTGTCTGATCCTCGCCGAGAAGGCGGATCTGATCGAAGACGACGGAGCGGTCATCCGCTCCGCATCGATCACCGTCCCGAGCCCGTCGGTCATCCGGCTGCGGTACATGGTCAAGGTGCCATACGTACGCCGGAGCTCGCTGTCACGCCGCGCCGTCTTCGCTCGGGACGACTACCGCTGCCAGTACTGCGGACAGCACGCGGATTCGATCGATCACGTCCTCCCGCGCTCGCGCGGCGGTCCGCACAGCTGGGAGAACGTCGCCGCGGCGTGCCGCCGCTGCAATCTCACCAAGCGCGATCGGACACCCGACGAGGCCGGGATGCGACTTGCTCGGCCGTGTCGAGCTCCACGCGCAACCGCCTGGGTTGTCGTCTCCGTCAGCGGAATCCCTGAAACCTGGCGGCCCTATCTCCCGATCGCCTCCTGAGCGGCTCATGACCGCCTATGAAGTGAAGGTGGACCGAGGGTCCGCCGCTGATCTCCACGCGCGGCCGATTGCGGAGCCCGCGAAGGCCCTCGTCCGCGTCCAGGACTTCACGTCCCCGACGTTCGTGCTCGGATCGAACCAGGACGACGAGATCGTGGATCGAGCAGCGTGTGAGCGGTCAGGGGTGGAGATCGTGCGGCGGCGCAGCGGCGGCGGCGGCGTGCTGCTCGTGCCAGGAGAGGTGACGTGGCTGGATGTGATCGTGCCACGTGACTCGTCCGGGTGGAGCGACGACGTTCACCAGCCGATGATCTGGCTCGGCCACCACCTCCTCGCGGTGCTCGACGAGCGAATGTCGACGGTCCAGCCCCCGGTGCCCGGCGAACCCGATTCCGGGCGCCTCGCGGTCCACGAGACGGCCTTCCAGGGCAGCCGGTGGTCATGGTTGCTGTGCTTCGACGGTCTCGGAGCGGGCGAGGTCACACTCGAGGGCCGCAAATTGGTCGGCATCAGCCAGCGACGGACACGCGACGCCGCTCGCCTGCAGTGCTCGTGGTATTCCCGATTCGACTGGGGGACCGTGCTGGCTCTCATCGCGCCTCGGTCTCGGGCGCCCGAGAGCGAACTGGCGAACGTCGCCACCGTGCCGCCCCAGGTCTCCGCAGAGAGCACAGCCATCGCCGCAGACCTCGCGGCGCGCCTGTCCGACGGCTGACCGACGCGATCCACGCCAGAGAAGCGTTGTCCGTGCGCGTCCGAAATGGGGATGCCGGGTACCCGATGGGGGAGAAATGGGGAGAAATGGTTGACCTGGGGTTGTTTTGGGGGCAGGATGGGGATCGCTGGGGTTCTCTGCGTTCCCGGCACAGGCAGGAGCACGCGGGGACAGAGGCAGAGGAACGAGGTCCGACGCGTGTTTGTCGGGGTCTACGAGCGACAGCTCGACGAACGAGGGCGTGTGGCATTGCCGCCGACCTTCCGGACCGAACTCGGCGAACACTGCTACCTCACGTTCGGCGACGACGGGTGCGTCAGCATCCGTAGTGATCAGTCCTTCGAGTCCGAGGCGAGCGAGCTCATCGAGAAGGTCAAGCGTGGCGAGATGAGCCGCGATCGTCAGCGGGCGTTCGCCTCTTCGGCGACGCCGGCCACCGTCGACCGGCAGGGTCGCATCACCCTGGACGCGACACTTCGAGCGCAGGCCAACATCGAACCGCAAGCCGGCGTGATGGTGCTCGGATCCCTCGATCAAATCGAGATCTGGGAACCGGAGGCCTTCCAGGCGCACGAGCAAGCGGGTCGTTCCGAGATCGCAGGGGGCGACGGCTCGGGAGCGGTCGATGGCGGCGACACATGAGTGAGGAGACAGCGGAGCACGAGGGCTTCGCCCACCGGCCTGTCATGGTCGACCAGATCGTCGGCATCTTCGAGTCCGTGCCCGCCGGGACACTCGTCGACGCAACGCTCGGCGGTGGAGGCCACGCGGCGGCAATCCTCAGCAGCAATTCGCAGTTGGAACTGCTCGGCATCGACCGCGACGTCGAGGCCCTCGACGCTGCGCGCATTCGACTCGCGGAGTTCGGACCGCGGGTGCGGACGTGGCACGGACGGTTCGATCAACTCGACGTCGCGCTCGCCGAGACCGGTGTCGCCGACGTCAGCGGTGCCCTGTTCGATCTCGGCGTCTCGTCGCCGCAGCTCGATCGTGCCGAGCGCGGCTTTTCCTACCGTCACGATGGAGCCCTCGACATGCGGATGGATGGCACCGTGCGATGGTCCGCCTCCGACGTGGTCAACGGGTACGACGAACGCGACCTCGCGTCGGTGATCCGGCGATACGGGGACGAACGTTTCGCACGGCGCATCGCCACGGCGATCTGTGCGGCACGCCCTCTGCAATCGACGGTCGAACTCGCCGAAATCGTCACCGCGGCGATTCCTGCGGCCGCCCGGCGTAGCGGCGGACACCCGGCGAAGCGCACGTTTCAGGCGATCAGGATCGAGGTCAACGGCGAACTCGACATCCTGCCGGACGCGCTCGATCAGGCCGTCCGCGTGACCTCACCCGGCGGACGGATCGCGGTCTTGTCGTACCACTCGGGCGAGGACCGCATCGTCAAGAATCGCTTCCTCGAGGCGTCCGGCGCGTGCGATTGCCCAGCCGACTTGCCATGTGTGTGCGGCGCTGTGCAGACCGTCCGCATCGTCCGGCGGATCCCCAAGCGCGCCAGTCCTGACGAGGTCGCCGTGAACCGTCGCGCCAGCTCTGCGCTGCTCCGGGTGGTCGAGCGGATCGAGGCCGTACGCAAGGCGGATGGTCAGCGCGTCTCCGCGATTCCTGCGACCGAGTCAATCCCGCCGACCGATCCAGTCCGTCCGGGCACCGAACGAGGAGAAGTCTGATGGTCGCCCTCCCAATCGACGCCGAAACAGCTGTCGCCGAACTCGCCATCGAAACGGCAGCGATCGGTCGTCCTGCGCCGGAAACCAGCACCGAGACACGCCCGACCCTGGTCGTTGTCCAGAAGCGACGTTCCTGGACCGCCGTGCTCGTCGGCGTGATCAGCATCCTGGTCTTCGGCGGCATGCTCGGTGCGGCCGTGTTCCATACCCAACTCGCCGGGCGGCAGCTTCGCATCGATCGGTTGGAGCGAGCGGTGGTCACCGAACGCGAGCGCTTCGACGAGCTGCGGCACCGCAGAGCGGAATTGCGTTCTCCTGCCTATCTCGACACGATCGCGGACGATCTCAACATGATCCGCGGCACGACAGGAACCTTCCTCCGTGTCACTCCCGAACGGCTGGCGATGCAACTCGCGGCAGCGGGTGCGGTCGACGGCACCGCCGCCGAGATCGCGGACGAGGACGATCCGCTCGATCAGTTCCGCGACGTCAAGGCAGTCTCGGAGGGCCGGCCATGACCGATCTACGCAACGGCGCCACCGACGATGCTGCGCGCCGTCGGCCGCGTGTATCCGCCAGAGGCGCTCGCAGACACGGCCGGAGCAGGGGGACCAGCACGTCGTCCTCGCGCCGGGCCGAGGCCGGGAAGCGGGCACCGAGCACGAAGAAGAGGTCGGGACGCACGACCGAGAAGTCATCGGGGAAAAAGACCGAGAAGCGGTCGGCGCGAAGGAGCGGTACAAAGCAGGGTGCCGTGCCGGTCTCGGCGCGGTCCGGCCGCCGGCTGCTGCGGCGGGGCAAGCAACCGCGTGTGCTCGAACGGAATGTCAGCCGACATCCGAAGCGTTCCGGTCGGGGCGTCCAGGCGCCGCCACCACGCCGCACCGCGATCGCCGCGTACGGGTCTCCGCGCAAGCGGCTCATCATTGCGCTGGCCGCAATCGCGCTCGTCCTCGTCACCATCGTCGCCCGGGTCGTCTTCTTGCAGACCACACAGTCCGACACGCTCCGCTCCGCAGGTGCCGACCAGTGGTCGCGGTCCTACGACATCCCAGCGCAGCGCGGCACGATCTTCGACCGGCACGGCAACGAACTCGCGATGTCGGTGCCGGCCGCCACGATCTCCATCAATCCGAAACTCATCGACAACGGACCGGCCACGATCCACCTCCTCGACGACCTGCTCGATCTACCGGAGGACCAGGTGGCCGACCTGTTGTTCGAGACCGAACGCAAGACGCGTGGCTTCGTGTATGTCGCTCGTCAAGCCGACGCCGACATCGGCGACCAGCTCGCCTCATTGAACCTCAGCGGGGTCAATGTCGAACGCGTCGACCGCCGCGAGATGCCGGGCGGCGACACCGGCCGCAGCGTCGTGGGCACGGCGAGCATCGACGGCGAGGGCATCGCCGGCCTGGAGATGCAATTCGACGACCTCCTCACCGGCGACGACGGCAGCATGCGCCGCGAGATCGCGCCGAACAACCGCACGATTCCAGGGTCTGAAACGATCGTCGACGCCCCCGTGTCCGGGGAGGATCTCGTGCTCACGCTCGACCGCTCGGTGCAGTTCCAGACCGAACAGGTGCTCCTCGAACAGGTCACGCGGATCGGGGCTCGCGGCGCGACCGCGATCGTGATGGAAACCGACACCGGCGAGATCTTCGCCAGCGCCTCGGTGCGCCGTGACGGCGAAGGCGGCTATGAGGTCACGTCGGGCAACTTCGCCGCCGTCGACGCCTACGAACCCGGCTCGGTCGCCAAGGTGATCACCATCGCCGGCGCCCTGGACGCAGGGGCGGTCGTTCCCGAGGACGGGTTCGTGGTGCCGTGGCGCAAGCAGTACTACGCCGATGTGTTGAAGGACTCACACCAGCACGCGGACGAGTGGATGACCGTCCGGCAGATCTTGATCGAATCCTCGAACATCGGCACGATCATGGTGCAACAGCAACTCGGCGTCGAGCAGCACGATCAGTACATGCGGGCCTTCGGTCTCGGCGAGCAAACCGCGCTGGACTTCCCGGGTGAATCGCCCGGCATCGTCAAGGAGGTCGAGGATCGCTTGGGCAGCGAGCACGTGACCGTCGCATACGGCCAGGGTGTGTCGAGCACGTCGCTCCAGCTCGTCGGGGCCGTCAACACGATCGCCAACGGCGGCACCTATGTCGACCCGAAGCTCGTCGTGGCCACGGTCGGACCCGACGGCACCGTCACCGAGCGACCACCGTCACAAACGCGACGCGTGGTGTCCGAGACCGCGGCCCACCAAACTACGACCATGATGCGCGACGTGGTCTGCCGCGGCACCGCGAAGCGGGCGAAGGTCGACGGCCTCTCGATCGCCGGAAAGACCGGCACCGCCTTCAAGGCTGCCGACAACGGCACCTACTACGACGACGATGGCAACCGCGTGTACTACGCGAGTTTCGTGGGATTCTTCCCCGCCGAGGATCCTCAGGTGACCGTGCTCGTCTCGGTCGACGAACCACCAGCCGGGACCGGAGACCGGTTCGGCGGCACGGCCTCCGCGCCAGTGTTCGCCGAGTTGGCGCCGGTTCTCATCCACGAACTCGACATCGAGCCGCCCGAGGGCAGCACCGGGTGCGAGGAGTGAGCATGATCACCCTCGACGAGCTCGCCGCCCTCCCGATCGCCGGCAAGATGTCGGAGGCCTCGGTTGTTCCGGGGCGGACCAGTGCCGGCAACGTCGGCATCGCGACGGTCAGCCACGACTCGCGCACAACAGCTGCAGACACGCTCTTCGCCTGCCTGCGCGGCGCGTCGTTCGACGGACACCAATTCGCGGGGCGGGCGGCCGACGCGGGTGCGGTCGCCCTACTCGTCGACCACGCCCTCCCCGAGGCCGACTCGCGGGGACTTCCCCAGCTCGTTGTGCCGGACACCCGCATCGGCCTCGGCCCGCTCGCGGCCGCCGTTGCCGGGCATCCGAGCGACGCTCTCACGACGGTGGGCATCACCGGCACGAACGGCAAGACGACAACCGCCGCGATGATCGCCACGATCTTCGAGGCGAACGGTTGGCCAACCGGGGTTCTCGGCACGCTCTCGGGAGCGCGGACGACCCCCGAAGCGCCTGAGCTCCAACACGAACTCGCCGGCTTCGTCGAGGACGGGCGAAGGGCAGCGGTGCTCGAGGTGTCCTCCCACGCCCTGGCGCTCAACCGGGTGGACGGCACTCGATTCGCCGCCGTGGTCTTCACGAATCTCGGGCATGATCACCTCGATCTGCACGGCTCTCCCGAGCAGTACTTCCGCGCCAAAGCCAGCCTGTTCACGTCGGCGTTCTCGCCCCTCGCAATCATCAACGTCGACGACTCCCATGGCCGTCTGTTGGCGGACACGCTCACTTCGTCGGTCGGGACCGGCGGTGACGACTCACTGCGCGTCGTCGAATTCGCGGCCGCTGACCTCCAGGCGATCGAGGTTGGCCCGACCGGACATGCGTATCGGTGGCGCGGGCACGAAGTACACGTACCGATCGGTGGGCGATTCAACGTGGCCAACTCCCATGCGGCGCTCGTGACCGCTGCTCATCTCGGCGTCGCCGAAGGCGTCGCTGTCGCCGCACTCGGCGCGCTGCCGCCGATCGCTGGGCGGTTCGAGCACGTCCGCGCGTCGCCAGACCCTGGGTTCAGTGTCGTTGTCGATTACGCGCACACTCCCGACGGGCTGAGCGAGTTAATCGACACCGCGCGCGCCGCTGTCGTCGACACCGGCTCGGTCATCCTCGTGTTCGGCTGTGGCGGCGAGCGCGACGAGGGAAAACGCGCCGAGATGGGCGCGATCGCCG
>JASJHI010000349.1:0-8747 GCA_033791105.1 Acidimicrobiia bacterium
TCGAGCACATCGTCGACACCTTCCATCGCCTCGACGCGTTTTCGGACGACCGTGATGTGCCAGTTCCAGGGCTGCAACAGTCGAACGAGCGACTCGGTGATGCCCCCACCGCCGAGAATCGTCACGCGGCCGCTCAGCAGATTGCGGCCGGCAGGCTTCGTCCACGTCGTCGCCCGCGCGTACCGCGACACGTTGCGCAGACACGCGACGCCGAGCAACAGCGCCAGTTCCGCGACCGGCTCCGCGTAGACACCCTTGCCGCACGTCCAGACGAGCCGGTCGTCGAGATGGTCGACGAAGTTCTCGATGCCGGCGAACGGAAGTTGCACCCAGCGCAGTCCTGGCGCTGACGCACATGTCGCCACCAAACCGTCGACGTCGTGTGGGTCGCCCCAGACCAATGCCTCTGCGTCAGCGGCGTCGACGAGCTGTCCTCCTCCTTCGACAATCGATGCAGCGAGCCAATCCGGCGCGGTCGCGGGGCCGATGGCGATTCGTGGAGCGTTCCTCATTCGGCATTCGACGGTATCGGCTCGCCCGATCGACCGGATACACGACAATTGCTGGCAGAACGTGCCGCTGGCAGGCATCATGTCGCAATGCCAGATCCACAACCCGTGATCACGAGTGTCGGCGTCCCGCGCGAAGTGAAGACAGCCGAGCACCGCGTCGCGATGACACCCGACGGTGTGCGCGAGCTCGAGCGCCACGGGGTCGACGTCTTCGTCGAGACCGGGGCGGGCGATGGTGCGTCACTCAGCGACGACGACTACGTGGCGGCGGGTGCCGACATCGTGCCGACTGCAGCTGATGCGTGGGCGCAGCAGATGGTGGTCAAGGTGAAAGAGCCCAAGGCCGAGGAGTTCCAGTACCTCCGTCCGGATCTCACCCTCTTCACATACCTCCACCTTGCCGCCTACCCGGAGGTGGCGGCAGCGCTGCTCGCGGCGAAGACGACCGGCGTCGCCTACGAGACCGTGCAACTGCAGGACGGTTCGCTGCCACTCCTCGCGCCGATGAGCGAGGTCGCCGGCCGCCTGGCACCACAGATGGGCGCCCACTTCCTCGAGCGTCACAACGGTGGCCGCGGCGTCTTGATGGGCGGCTCACCCGGTGTCCGTCCGGCAAAGGTCGTGGTGCTCGGTGCAGGCAACGTCGGCTGGAACGCGGCCTGGATCGCCGCCGGCATGGAGGCAGAGGTGGTCCTGATCGACAAGAATCTCGACCGTCTGCGGTTCGTCGACCAGATCCACCGCGGCCGCATCGCCACCTCCGCTTCCAATCGCGGATCGATCGAGCGGGCCGTACTCGACGCCGACCTCGTGATCGGCGCGGTACTCGTCGCGGGCGGCCGCGCGCCGGTGGTCGTCGCGGAAGACCTCATCGAGGCGATGAAGCCGCGCGCCGTGATCGTCGACGTCGCCGTCGATCAGGGTGGCTGCATTGCCACAACACACGAGACCACCCATGACGACCCGACCTACGAGCTGCACGGCATCGTCCACTACGCCGTCGGAAACATGCCCGGCGCGGTGCCGTACACGAGTACCTACGCGTTGACAAACGCCACGTTGCCGTTCCAGCTCGAGTTGGCTCTCCACGGTGCGCTCGGCGCAGCGCGACTCAACGCATCGATCGAACACGGCCTCAACACGGTGGGCGGCGAGTACGCCAACCCCATCGTCGCGGCATCGCTCGGAGCAGCCGCAATCGACGCGCTCGCCAGCTGACAAATACGATCGCCCGCATGATCGATTCCGCGCACTCACCGTCCGCCACTCCCGTGCCCGTCGATCAACTCGAGCTGCCGACACTCCCCGACCTCGAGGAGGTCAACGACGAGGAGTACGGCGCGATCGTGATGGAAATCGCGAACACGTCTTGGCTCGCGAAGAACCCGATCGGGTATACAGCGCTGCGCTACGACGACGTCGTCGCGATCCTGCGCGACCGTCGCTGGCACAGCCTCGCATCCAGGCTCAACGAGCTCCGCGGCATCCCCGAGGAGATGAGCGGCGAGTCGATCCTCTCCGCCGAGGGAGACGTCCACACCCGGCTCCGCCGCCTCGTTGCCAAGTCGTTCTCGCCGAGCGCCGCAGACCGTCTCCGCCCGTTCATGCGCGAGGTCATCGGCGAATTGATCGACGACGTTGCGTCGTCCGGGCGCGCCGACATCGTCGCCGACATCTGCGAGAGCTATCCGATCCCCATCATCTGCGAGCTGCTCGGCGCACCTCGCGAGGACTGGCAGAAGTTCTCGAAATGGGCCGACGAGGTCCTCGGGATCCTCGACGCCGACGCGATCGACAAGCTCGACGTGATCCGTGCGGCGGGCGACGAGTTACGCGAATACACCCTCGCCCTGATCGCGCAGCGCCGCGACGACCCGCGCGACGACCTGCTCTCCGAGCTGATCGCCGCCGAGGAGGAGGGCGACCGCCTGTCCAACGACGAGCTCGTCACGATGGTCAACGCTGTGATCCTCGCCGGCACCGACACGACGCGCAACCAACTCGCCTGTTCGATCGCGGTGCTCGCCGAGCAGCCGGAGCAGTGGGCCGCACTCGCCCATGACCCCGAGTCCGTGCCGCAAGCCGTGGAGGAGCTGATGCGCTACCTGAGCACCGTCCGCGGCACCGGCCGGTTCGCGAGTGAAGACATCGTCTACCGCGACGTCCTCTTCCCCGCGGGCACGCCGATGATGATCGCGCTCGCCTCCGCAAACCGCGACGAGCGCGTATTCCCCGACCCCCACGATCTCGATCTCATGAAGGCGCCCAGCGCACATCCGCAGCTCGGCTTCGGGTCCGGCATCCACTATTGCCTCGGCGCAGCGCTCGCCCGCGCCGAACTTCAAGAAGCGCTGCCCCTGCTCGCCAGTCGCCTGCCCGGACTCACCCTTGCGGCGCCGGTCACATGGAAACTGCGAACCGCAGCGATCTTCGGACCCCAAGAACTCCACGTCACGTTCGATCCCGGGCACTGACCTCCGATCCCGGTCACCGGACGTCGACCCCGTACCGTGCGGGGATGGCAGATCTCAAACTCGGATACAACACGGGCTACTGGTCCGCCGGCCCTCCATCGGGTGCACTCGACGCAGTGCTGGAGGCCGAGCGCCTCGGCTTCAACTCGATCTGGACCGCCGAGGCATACGGCTCCGACGCCCTGTCCCCGCTGGCATGGTGGGGGGCATCGACGCAGCGGGTGCAGCTCGGCACGGCGATCATGCAGCTCTCCGCACGCGAGCCGGCCGCGGCCGCGATGGCCGCGATCACGATGGATCACCTCTCGAACGGCCGGTTCATACTGGGTCTCGGCGCATCCGGGCCACAGGTGGTCGAGGGCTGGTACGGACAGCCCTACCCGAAACCGCTCGCACGCACCCGCGAGTACATCGAGGTCGTGCGGCAGGTGTTCGCCCGCGAGGCACCCGTGGAGTTCCACGGCGAGTTCTACGACCTCCCCTACGAAGGCGGCGCGAGCCTGGGCAAGGCGTTGAAGTCGACCGTGCACCCGCTGCGGAGCGACATTCCGATCTACCTGGCGGCCGAGGGCCCGAAGAACGTCGCACTCGCCGCGGAACTCTGTGACGGATGGCTCCCGCTGTTCTTCTCGCCGCAGCAGGACGCCTACTACCGCGAGTGCCTCGAGACGGGGTTCGCCGCCTCCGGACGACCCGATAAACGCGAGAACTTCCCCGTCGCCGCGACCGCGATGTTGATTCCGGGCGACGACCCTGAGGCGTGCGCCGACATGGTCCGCCCGATGATCGCGCTCTATGCCGGCGGCATGGGCGCAAAGGGCGCCAACTTCCACTATGAGCTGTTCGCCAGGATGGGCTACGAGGACGTCGTCGCAAAGGTCCAGCAGCTGTACCTCGACGGCCGGAAGGCGGAGGCCGCCTCGGCCATCCCGCTCGCGATGGTCGAGGACATCGCTTTGGTCGGACCACCCGAGAAGATCCGCGAGGAGGTCCCTGCGTGGCGCGAGA
This sequence comes from Acidimicrobiia bacterium, assembly GCA_033791105.1. GTDB lineage: Bacteria > Actinomycetota > Acidimicrobiia > Acidimicrobiales > Ilumatobacteraceae > JASJHI01. Next base: position 3,995 of record JASJHI010000349.1, read on the forward strand.
CGTGCATCACCGAATTCCTGCTCAGTGGTCCTGCGAAAATGCTCCCGATGTTCGCCGACCTACTCCTCGGCTGAGCAGGACGCTGCATGGACGCTCAGCAGCGACCGTGGAATCAGCCGCTTCGCAGCCGTCGGCGGCGTTTGCGCGAAGATGACGCGATCGCACGCGACGGCGGTTTTCGCCAACGCCGTCCGTCGATGGCCGGGGCATCCCCGTCTGCAGGGGTCACGGGAACGCCATCGGGCGGTGTGATCGAGAGGTTGGTCGTCTGTCCGACCGACACGCCGGCCGCCTCGAGAGCGTCGACGAGCTGACTCAGCAGACGACTGCGGTACCACGGCTCGAGTGTGCGGTCGTCGATCCACGCGTAGGCGTTGAAGAACATCGCCTCGGAACCGACGTGGTCGAATGCGACGAACGGCGTCTTGCCCGGACGGTTCCACGTCAGTGACTCGACCACTGTCGACATGATGCCGGTCGCCACGCCTCGATCGGACGACCGGTCGAGGGGCACCTGCACGCAGATCCTCCAGCCGCCCATCCGGCTGTGATTGAGAACCTCGTTCTCCTGGAAGATCGAGTTGGGGACCCACGCCGTCGAACCGTCGGGCAGCGCGATCTCCGTGCGCAGCAGCGAGCGGTACACGACCTTGCCGTGCAGATCACCGACACTGACGACCTCGCCCTCGCGATAGATGTCGTCGATGCGGATCATCGCCCCGGCCACGAAGTTCTGGCCGACGGGTGTGAAGACGACAGCACCCGTGAAACCGATCGTCGCGAGGAGCGCCGCCATACCGGACACGTCGATGCCGACCACACTGAGACCGACGATCGCCGAGAGCAGCACGAGCAGCTTGGGCACGAAGAAGAGCAACTGCGCCCGCAGGCGGTTGTCCTCGATGCGGCCGAGCAGGTGCCGCGCGACCGAGACGAGGAGTGCCGTAGCGGCGACGACGAGCACGACACGGCCGAGCACGCCCACCAACGGTCCCGCCACCCCGGTGATCGAAAGTTCTTCTGCGTTGCTCGGCGTTGCCGGCAGGTACATCCGTCGTCTCCTTCACGCATTCGCCTGTGCACGAACCGCCTCCGTACACCCGCCGTCATCTGACTGTAACAATTGTAACAAAGCCTGTCACGTCTCTGGCGAAGAAAGTCTGTTCTCAGTCCCGGTGATCCCCGCGCAGACGGCGCGACATATCGTCCCTCCCGAAGAGCAACACCTCCCGACCACCACGCCGCCGGGCCGACACCCGGACCGCTGACAGGAGATCAACGATGAACGTCGCCGACGTGAGAGCCGATCTGATCGCGGAACAGCAAGCCCTCGACGAGATCGTCAGCGCGCTCGACGACGGCGCCTGGATGACCCTGACCCCCAGTCCGCGCTGGACCGTCGCTGACCAGATCGCGCACCTGACCTACTTCGACGCGACCGCGACGCTCGCGATCGTTGATCCCAACCGCTTCGCGACGCAGGTGAACGAGATCGTCGCGGCCCTGTCCCTCGACGACGACGACGCCACCGACGCTGTGACGCTCGGTGAGTACCGCGCGATGACACCAGAAGAGCTGCTGGGTGCCTGGCGGGACGGCCGCGACCGGCTCGCCGCGGCCGCCGCCGAACTGGACGACGACGATCGCGTGCCCTGGTACGGGCCGTCGATGGGCTCGAAGTCATTTCTGACGGCGCGGCTCATGGAGGTCTGGGCACACGGGCAGGACATCGTCGACGCGATCGCTGCCGATCGGGAATCCTCCGAGCGCCTCCGACACATCTCCCAACTCGGGTTCATCACCCGCGGCTGGACATACGCCAACCGCGGCCGCGAAGCACCCGCCGTAGCGGTGCGCGTCGAACTGTCCGCACCGTCGGGCGCGACGTGGACGTTCGGGCCGGAGGAGGCCGACCAGTCGGTCGTCGGTCCTGCCCTCGACTTCTGTCTCGTCACCACCCAGCGCCGCCATGTCGACGACACCGATCTCGTGGTCATCGGCGACGATGCCCGCGAGTGGATGGAGTTGGCGCAGCTGTTCGCGGGACCACCCACGGACGGGCCGAGACCCGCCGGTGACGAGAAGGGCGAAACATCATGAGCGACGAAATCGCCCCGTTCCGGAGCGAGGTCCCCGATGCCGTGCTCGACGATCTGCGCCAACGCCTGCACAACACGAGATGGCCCGAGGCCGAACTCGTCGACGACTGGACGCAGGGAATCCCCCTCTCCTATGTGCAGGAGGTCTGCAGGTACTGGGCCGACGACTACGACTGGCGTTCCCGCGAGCAAGCGCTGAACCGGTTCGACCACTTCACGACCGAGATCGACGGCATCGACCTCCACTTCGTGCACGCTCGCTCGCCACACCCGAACGCGTTGCCGTTATTGCTCACACACGGGTGGCCCGGCTCGATCGTCGAGTTCCACAAGGTCATCGAGCCACTCGTCGATCCGCCTGCCTTCGGTGGTGACGCGGCGGACGCCTTCCACGTCATCGCGCCCTCGTTGCCCGGCTTCGGATTCTCTGGCAAGCCGACTGAGACCGGCTGGGGAGTCGACAAGATCGCGGACGTGTTCGCCCGCCTGATGGCACGGCTCGGATATGGCCGGTACGTCGCTCAGGGAGGCGATTGGGGCTCAGCCGTGACGGCCGCCATCGGCGCGCTCGACCCCGGGCACTGCGCCGCGGTGCACGTCACGCTGGCGATGGGCGTGCGGCCGACCCTCGAGGGCGATCCATCGCCGGAGGAACTGCGCGCGCTCGAACGCGCCAAGTACTACAGCGAGTGGGACTCCGGGTACTCGAAGCAACAGAGCACCCGACCCCAGACCGTCGGCTACGGACTCGTCGACTCACCCAGTGGGCAACTTGCGTGGATCCTCGAGAAGTTCTGGGCATGGACGGACTGCGACGGCCACCCCGAGAATGTGCTCACCCGCGACGAACTGCTCGACAACGTCATGCTGTACTGGATCGACGCGAAGGCTGCCTCCTCCGCCCGCCTCTACTGGGAGAGCTTCCGCCGTGGCGAGCGCCATACCGTGGCCATCCCGTCCGGCTTCGCCGTGTTCCCGAAGGAGGTCGTGCCGCCCGTGCGCGCGTGGCTCGACGACTCGTTCACCGACATCCGGCACTTCGCCGAATACGACCGCGGCGGACACTTCGCCGCTTTCGAGGTTCCGGACATCTTCGTCTCCGAGCTCCGCAGCTTCTTCTCGAACTTCCGCTGATCACGTCCCGGCAGCCCGATCACCAGATATCTTGACCCGCCGGTCAAGTTTTCTGGCCGAGCACCCGATGGCCAGCGGAATCGACACCACGTCCACGGCCGGCGCGGCTCCCGCGCACGGCAAGACCCCCGGCACCGCCCGGGCCGCGTTGTCGTATCGCAACTTCCGGATCATCTTCATCGGGCTCACGCTGTCGCAGATCGGCACGTGGATGCAGAACTTCACGCTGCCCGCCTACATCGACGATCGGACCGGGCGCCCCGCGCTGGTCGGGCTGATGGTCTTCGCGCAACTCGGTCCTCTGCTCATCCTGTCGGTCCCCGCTGGGGTGCTCGCGGACAAGGTGTCGAAGAAGAAGCTGATGCTCGCGATGCAGATGATCTCGGCCGTCCTCACGGTCGTGTTGGCGATCATCGTGGCCAACGATGTCGCGCTGTGGACGATCTTCGTCGTGCAGTTGTGCATCGGTTCGGCAAACGCGATCCAGGCACCGGCATTCCAGTCGAGCATGCCCCTCCTGGTGCACCGGCAAGACCTCCCGGGCGCGATCAGTTTGAACTCGGCGATGATCAATGGCAGCCGCGTCATGGGCCCCGTGCTCGCCGCAGTGCTCGCTGTCGCCGGGCTCTCGACAGCGCAGATCTTCCTCGTGAACGCGGCGACCTACCTGTTCTTCATCGGTGCACTCGTCATCGTCAAGATGCCCGATGTCCGCGCGAAATTCTCTGAGAAGGGCTGGCGCCGCCTGCTGACCGGCACCCACATCGTCCGCGGCCGAGCGGTGCTCGGCCGTCTCTTGATGGGGATGTTCCTGTTCTCGCTGTTCAGCCTCGTGTTCATCGGACTCTTCCCCTCGGTCACCCGGCTGAACCTCGACATCGACCCATCGGCCAACACCTACAGGTGGCTGTATGCGGTCTGGGGTGCAGGCGCATTCACCGGCGCAATCTCGGTCGGCACCTGGATGTCCCGATTCGATCGCAAGGTGATGATCGTGTGGGGATTCATCGGATTCTCCCTCTCCTTGGGCACCTTCTCGCAGCTGCGGGGACCGGAGTTCGCGTTCGTCGTGGGGTTCGTCCTCGGCTTCTTCTACTTCATGACGGCGACCGCGATCACGACCACGTTGCAGCTCAACCTGAAGGACACGGAGCGGGCGTCGGTGATGCCGCTGTGGTTCATGGTGTTCGGCGGCACCGTTCCGATCGGCAACCTGCTGTTCGGTGTGGTCATCGAGTGGGTCGGAGCGCGCGCCGTCCTCGTCTTCGGGGCTGTGTTTGCATTGTTTCTGGCGTGGTGGGTCGACCTCAGGCGACTTGCGCCCGATGCGTTCCTCCCCGAAGCGGACGGCGGCGAGCCGGGGCGGCCGGCGTGATCAAGATCGGCCCCTTCCCATCTTGAACATGTGTAATTTCCTAGCAACACAGGAGAGGGACTGATGGCAACAGAGCGAACGCGAGCGGAGGAACACCATGACTTCTGGGAGGTCGCGGAACCGTTCCTGGCGTCGGGCCGGGTCC
>JASJHI010000350.1:0-4613 GCA_033791105.1 Acidimicrobiia bacterium
ACGATTCCATCACGACGACGGCCGCTTTGCCCTTGTCGTAGATGCCGGTGATCTCGGTGGTGACGCTCGCCGTGCCGTCGACCGGGAGCGGGCGGTGGAGGGTGACCGCCTGCTGGCCGTGTACGAGCATCGCGGGGTTGAACGAGCCGATCTTCGACATCGCCGGACCTGAGCGGATCACCACTGGGAAGGTGGGAAGAACCTGCTGATCGATGTCGGCGCTGTTCTCGGTGGTGAATGCGAGCTCCTCGTGGCCGGCGCCGACACCAACCGCGTACAGCAGCGCATCCTTCGATGTCCAGGTCGCCTCGATCGGCTCGCTCTTGCTGCCCACGGCATCTGGGTTGATCGGCATGTTCGGTCTCCTTGTCGGGGTGCTACTCGGAAGTTCGTGGATTGCACTAGCGGGTCGGGAGTCGGCTCCGACCCGCTCAGCCGCCGACCAAGTTCTGGGGCGGGGAGCCGGTGCGGCCGTCCTTTCCCGAGTTGCCGCGGGCGTTCGCCAACAGATCGGCAACGACCGGGCCGACGGCGGTCGGGTCGTCGACGGGAGCCGCCGATGGGCCGCGCACCCAGCCCTCCGCGACCGACAGCATCTGACCGGACGCCTCGAAGACGCGACCGGTGACGCCTGCCGCCTCCTCGGAGCAGAGCCACGTCACCACAGGCGCAATCCAGTGGGGCGCACGTGCGTCACGGTCCTCGTCGGTCTCGGGTGCGGGGCCGAGTCCTTCGGTCATGCGGGTGAGCGCAACCGGGGCGACAGCATTGACGGTGACCCCGTAGCGGGCGACCTCGAGCGCGGCGATGTTCGTGAACGCCGCGATACCCGCCTTCGCCGCGCCGTAGTTGGTCTGGCCGGGGTTGCCGTAGATGCCCGACACGGACGTCGTGTTGACGATGCGACCGCTCACCGACTCGCCGGCCTTTGCGCGTTCGCGCCAGTAGGCGACCGCCCAGCGCGATGGAGCGAACGTGCCCTTGAGGTGCACGTCGATGACCGCATCCCACTCCTCCTCGGTCATGTTCGCGAGGACGCGATCGCGCAGAATGCCCGCATTGTTGACCACCGCGTGCAGATCGCCGAACGTCTCGATCGCGGTGTTGATCAAGCGCTGGGCGCCCTCCCAGCTCGACACGCTGTCGCCGTTGGCGACCGCTTCGCCACCGGCACCAATGAGTTCGTCGACCACCTGCTGTGCGGGCGCGACGTCACCTCCCGTACCGTCGACCGCACCGCCGAGGTCGTTCACCACGACCTTTGCGCCCTGCCGAGCCAAGCTCAGCGCGTGCTCGCGGCCGATTCCTCGGCCAGCTCCAGTGACGATCGCGACGCGCCCCTCGCACAGGCCACTCATGTGAACTTCCCTTCCGGGCCCGTCGAGGCCGCGCAACCAATGGATCGTGTCTGCGGCGCCCGATGGCACCGCACTCATCGCATCGTAGATTGCAGGACGTGTGTGACTGCGACCCGACCGACCCGCCGTCGCGGCGCCGATTCCTGACAACGATGGGCGCGGCGGTTGCCGGCGTCGCGGCCGGAGCGGTAGCGCTGTCTGCAGATCGGCTGGCCGCGAGCGCCTTCCAAGCCGCACCACCAGGGCCGCTCTCGGGAGCAGCCACTGGCCGCACCGGCGGCACCAGTGCAACGCCGCTGTTCGGTGGCCTCCAGGTACTCCGCCGCGACGAGTGGGGTATCGACCTCCCGCCGAAGGGCGCGCTGTACCCGGAGGACCCGCGGTTCATCCTCGTTCACCACACCGCGTCACCCAACGACGGCCGAGCGCCACGCGAACTCGTCCGGATCAGCCACGCCTATCACACCGGTCCGAAGGGGTGGCCCGACATCGCCTACAACTTCATGGTCGGACACGACGGGTCGGTCTGGGAGACACGGCAGGGCTCACTGGCCGGCCCTGTGATCGCAGACGCATCGGGTGGTAGCCAGGGGTTCGCACAACTGATCTGCATGATCGGTGACTTCGCTCGGGTACCTCCGCCGCCTGCAATGCAGGAGTCGGTGGTCCGGCTGATCGCGTTTCTCGCGCATCGGGACTCGATCGATCTGACCGCCGGCGCGACAGCATCGTTCACATCGCGCGGCAGCAATCGCTTTCCCGCCGGAACGCCGATGACCGTGCGGACCGTCTCCGGCCACCGGGATTGCACGCTCACCACCTGCCCGGGCGACGTGGGCTACTCCCTCATCCCCGGATGGCGCGAACGGGCACGGCAACTCCTCCTCGAGACCTCGCCGTTCGAGCACGCGGAACGCCTCGGCGCCCAGTGAGCCCTGCAGCGCCATGCTGTCCGCCACGTCGACATCGCGCCGTAGCCTTGCCGTGGTGACGGAACCCACTGCGGACGGAGGGGGCGAGCCCGGCTCCGCCGATCGCGCCCGTCGGCCGATCGACACCGATGTCGTGATCGTCGGTGGCGGCCCCGCCGGGTCGGCCGCACCAATCGAACTCGGGCGTTCGGGCCGCAGCGCGGTCGTCATCGACAAGTCGGTGTTCCCCCGCGACAAGTGCTGCGGCGACGGTTTGACGACGCTCGCCCTGCGCGAGCTGGAAGCCCTCGGTTTCGATCCTGCCGACGTTCCCGACTGGTTCGACGTGTCCGCCGCACACCTGCGCTCGCCGTCGGGCCGCGAGATACGGCTGCCACTTCCCGAACACGGCCGGTACGCGGCGGTGGCACCGCGTCTCCAACTCGACGATGCGCTGCTCACGCTCGCCCGCACGTCGGGGGTCGATGTGTACGACGGCCAACGGTTCGAGTCGATCGAGCAGTCCGACGACATGGTGACTGTGGAGACGCCGGATCTGTCGATCCGCGCCCGCTACGTCATCGCCGCCGACGGGATGTGGAGCCCGATCCGCAAGGCGCTCGGCCGGCAGCTTCCGGGCTATCTCGGCGACTGGCATGGCTTTCGCCAGTACGCGTGCAACGTGACCGGACCGGCGAGCAAACAGCTCTACGTCTGGTTCGAACCCGATCTGCTGCCCGGCTATGCATGGTCGTTCCCGCTCCCGGGCGGGCGAGCGAATGTCGGCTTCGGCGTGCTGCGCGACGGATCGCGGCGGATCGCGGCGATGTCCGACCAGTGGCTCGACCTGCTCGCTCGGCCGCATATCGTCGAGGCGCTCGGACCGGACTTCGAGCTCGAGGCGCGACACACCGCGTGGCCGATACCTGCGCGGATCGACGAGATCGCACTCGGGGACGGCCGCACACTCTTCGTCGGCGACGCTGCCGCGGCGACCGATGTCATGACCGGCGAAGGGATCGGCCAGGCACTGCTCACAGGCCGACTCGCGGCCGAGGCCATCATCGGCGCCGGCGCGCTCCAACCCTCCGATGCGCTCGCGATCTACACCCGAGAAGTCACGCACCACCTGCGCGCCGATCATCGGATGTCGAAACTGCTCGGCTCGGCGCTCGCCTCCGAACTGGGCGCGCGGGGGGCGATGCGGGTTGTCGGCGCGAGCGGGTCGTGGGGACGGCGCAACTTCGCCCGCTGGATGTTCGAGGACGAACCGCGCGCGGTGCTGCTCACCCCGACGAGATGGCACCGGCGCCTCCTCGCCCGTCCCGGCGCCTACGTCTCCAGCTCGCCAGAGTCGTGAGAACCTTGCACTCGGGTCCGGGCATTCAATGCCCGGGGAGACAGGAGTCGGACACCCTCCGGCGTCTGATCGTTCGCATTCATACTCTCGGCGTCACACCGTGCGGATTCCGCCGGGAGTGACGCCGAGAGATGGTCAGTCGGAGTCCGGTTCTGGTGGAGCGGGGGGCGGCGCCCACACGTCGACATCTCCGACGGTGACATCGATCCCATCGACATCGATGTCGCCCGGCTCGCCTGGATGCTCCGCCACGGCGACGGAATCGTCCTGTTTGACCGAACCTTCGTAGATGTCCGAGATCGCCAACATCGCGCCGGCGAGTCCGGCGCCGGCAGCGCCGCCCATCCGCCGCCCCGCCTTGATCGACGACAGGCGCCGGGACGCCGCCCGCTCCTCGTCGACGATCCGCTCGACGTCGATGTCGTCAGGATCGAGCCGCTCGATGTCGTCGCCCGGTTCGGCCATAGCGACCAGCGTATGCGAAACCCGATCTCGTGCGGTCGGCGCGCTGACAGCGCAGCGGTAGTACGCCGGTGGTGCGCTGGTAGCGCGCAACATCCTCACCGAGTCCTTACCGTTCGCGACCCCCGCCCAGATGGAGCCGCCGCTACCTTGACGTCTCCGATGAGCGAACTCGACGGCACTCTCCAGGCACCGAGCCCGCAGCTCGATCGAGTCGGTGCGCCAATGGACGATCGCCAGACCGCGGCGACGTTCGAACGCGTCTTCTTCGAGCTGCGCAAGGTAATCGTCGGACAGGACCGCCTGCTCGAGCGACTGCTCGTCGGCGTACTGTCGCGCGGCCACTGCCTGCTCGAATCTGTTCCCGGCCTGGCCAAGACCCTCGCGGCAGAGACGCTCGCCAACGTCGTCGGCGGCACCTTCGCCCGCGTGCAGTTCACCCCGGATCTTCTACCGGCCGACATCCTCGGAGCCAACGTACTCGATCCGCGCGACGGGTCGTTCCACTTTCAGGAGGGCCCC
>JASJHI010000351.1:0-10901 GCA_033791105.1 Acidimicrobiia bacterium
CCGTCCGGCGTCGGGCTGCATGTCGGCCATCCACTCGGATTCATCGGCACCGACGTCTACTCACGCTTCAAACGGATGACCGGCCACAACGTCATGTACACGATGGGGTTCGACGCCTTCGGACTTCCAGCGGAGCAATACGCCGTGCAGACCGGCACTCATCCGGCCATTACGACCGACGCCAACATCGCCAACATGCGCCGCCAGTTGCGACGACTCGGGCTGAGCCACGACAATCGGCGGAGCATTTCCACGACCGACCCTGAGTACTACCGCTGGACACAGTGGATCTTCAGCCAGATCTTCAACGCCTGGTACGACACCGAGCTGGAGAAGGCCCGCCCGATCGACGAGTTGATCGGCGAGTTCGAGTCGGGGACACGACTCACCGACGACGGCCGCGCCTGGTCCGAGCTGGATGCGAACGAACGAAATGCAGTGATCGACGACCATCGCCTCGCCTACGTGAGCGAGGCCCCGGTCAACTGGTGTCCCGGTCTCGGGACCGTGGTCGCGAACGAAGAGGTCACCGCTGATGGGCGAAGCGATCGCGGCAACTATCCGGTGTTCACGCGCACCATGCGGCAGTGGATGATGCGGATCACCGACTACGCCGACCGGTTGCTCGACGATCTCGATCTACTCGACTGGCCTGAGTCGATCAAGACGATGCAGCGCAACTGGATCGGGCGCAGCGAGGGAGCGATGGTGCACTTCGGCACCGGGCTGGCCGATCCCGACGACGAGCACCTGAGCGTCTTCACGACGCGTCCGGACACGTTGTTCGGAGCGTCGTTCGTGGTGCTCGCGCCCGAGCATCCACTCGTCGATGCGCTGGCGACATCCGACCGCGCCGACACGGTCACCGAGTACCGCACGACCGCCGCGGCGAAGAAGGACATCGACCGTCAAGACGAGACGCGCGAGAAGACCGGCGTCTTCACCGGCTCCTATGCCACCAACCCGATCGACGGCGCGTCTGTTCCGGTGTGGATCGCGGACTACGTGCTCATGGGCTACGGCACCGGCGCGATCATGGCGGTGCCGTGCGGCGACCAGCGGGACTTCGAATTCGCGACAAAGTTCGGGTTGCCGATCCCGGCGATTCAGCAGCCACCAAACGCGTGGTTCGACGAGCAGGGCATCGCACCGACACTCGACACATCGGAGTGGTCGAAAGCGTTCGTGGGCAATGCGCCGTACGTGCAGTCGGCGAACGAGACGCTCGACCTCAACGGAGTCGCTGTCGTCACCGACGGCGTCGCCGCCACGAACGCCTGGCTTCAGGACAAGGGGGCGGGCGAGGCGACCGTCACGTACAAGCTGCGCGACTGGCTCTTCAGCCGGCAGCGCTACTGGGGAGAGCCGTTCCCGATCGTGTACGACGAGACGGGCCGTCCCCACACGCTCCCCGACGAGTATCTGCCGGTCGAGCTGCCCGAGACCGACTCGTTCTCTCCGCGCACGTTCGACCCCGACGACGAGTTCTCCAATCCGGAAAGCCCTCTCGATCGGCTCAGCGACTGGGTCGACGTAGAGCTCGACCTCGGCGACGGGCCGCGAAAGTATCGACGCGACACCAACGTGATGCCGCAATGGGCGGGGTCGTGCTGGTACGAACTGCGTTATCTCGACCCGACGAACGCCGATCGATTCGTCGACCCGGAGATCGAGGAGTACTGGATGGGGCCACGCACGGACGTGCGGCCCGACCATCCCGGCGGCGTCGACCTGTACGTGGGCGGGGTGGAACATGCGGTGCTGCACCTGCTCTACGCGCGGTTCTGGCACAAGGTGCTGTTCGACCTCGGTCACCTGTCGTCGCGCGAGCCCTATACCCGGCTGTTCAACCAGGGCTACATCATGGCGGCCGCCTACAAGGACCAGCGTGAGCTGTACGTCGAGGCCTCTGACGTCGAAGGCGACGAGCACAGCGGCTTCACGTTCGAGGGCCGCCCCGTCACGCGCGAGTGGGGCAAAATGGGCAAGAGCCTCAAGAACGCCGTGTCGCCGGAGGAGATGTACGACGAGTACGGCGCCGACACGCTGCGACTGTACGAATTGGCGACCGGACCGCTCGATGCCTCGCGCCCATGGGAGACGCGCGACGTCGTCGGCATGTACCGATTCCTGCAACGGCTCTGGCGCAACGTCGTCGACGAGGAGACCGGAGCGTGCACGGTCACCGACGACGCCGTCGACCCGGACACGAAGAAGCTGCTGCACCGCACGATCGACGTCGTCCGCACCGAGATGGAAGCGCTGCGCTTCAATACCGCGATCGCCAAGATCATCGAACTGAACAATGCGTTGACCAAACTCGACGCAGTTCCCCGTGGTGTCGCCGAGCCGCTGGTCACGATGCTGGCGCCGTTCGTGCCACACGTCGCCGAGGAGCTGTGGGCCATGCTCGGCCATGCCGAGACGATCGCCTTCGTGCCGTTCCCCGATGCCGACCCCGCACTGCTGATCGATGACACCATCGAGGTGCCGGTCCAGGTCAACGGTAAGGTCCGTGGCCGGGTCACGGTTGCCGCCGATGCCGACTCCGACATCCTCGAGGCAGCCGCACTCTCGGATCCGAAGGTGGTCGCCGCACTCAGCGGCGGCACCCCGCGCAAGGTGATCGTCGTCCCCGGCCGAATGGTCAACGTCGTCATCTGAGCGGTACAGAACACCGCAGCGCCACTCCCTAAGATCGTCGCCGTGTCAGTAGCTGGCGGAGCTTCTCCGAGCGAGCAACGGACTCGCCCGCTCGCGCCACCGCCTCCCAAGGGCGAGAAACTCGAACGGCACCCGGCCGACGTCGCCCGACTGGTCTTCTCGGTCATCCTGCTCGCCGCGCTGGTGGCATTGGCCGAGATCGCACCCCTCGGCCTCCGCTCGTTCACCGTCGATGTCCTCGCCGTCGTCGAGAGCCTTCCCCAGGCGGTCGTCAACGGATTGATCGGACTCGTACAACTCACCGCGATCGTCGTCCCGGCGATCGCGATGGTGCTGCTGGTAGTGCGACGCCGATTCGTCCTCCTCGCGCTGTGTTTGCTGGCCGCCGTCCTGGCCGCGGTGATCATGGCGCTGCTCGGCAACGTCGTCGAGGAGAGCATCCCGTTCGAAGAACTCGGATTCGAACGCGCCAGTTCCTGGTTCATCGGCAGCCAATTTCCGTCCAGTGCCTACCTCGCAGGTCTCACGGCCGCACTCGTCGCGGCAAGTCCCTGGCTGGCGAAGGCATGGCGACGCGCCGGCTGGGTGCTGGTCGTCGCCGCGGTCGTCGCCCGCGCCCTCACCGCTACCGAGGTACCACTGCGCAACGTGCTCCTCCTCGTCATCGGCGCCGCGGCGGGTTCTGCTGCGCTGCTGATCGTCGGCGCACCCCGTCGACGCATGGACCCTGACACGCTTCGTGCAGCCCTGGCCAGTGGAGGTCTCAGCGTGAGCGGCCTGAGTCCGGTCGACGGCCCGCAGGGGGTCACCAGCTTCTTCGGGCTCCAGGACGGCGATCCCGTGATCGTCCACGCTCTCGGGCGAGACCAGCGCGACACCGACCTTCTGCTGCACACGTGGCGCAACCTCACAGTGAAGGGGCTGTCGAGCGAGCCATCGCTCTCGCCGAGACGCACCGTCGAACACGAAGCGCTCGCGATGGGACTCTTCCGCTCAGCGGGCGCATCGGCACCCCGGCCGCTCGCGATCGTCGAGACACCGGACGAGGCGGCGGTGATGGCCGCGTCGTTCGAGGGCGGCCGGCGGATGTCGCGGCTCCCTGCCGTCGACGTGTCCGGCGCCATGCTCGACAACCTGTGGACACAAGTCGCGCTGCTCCAACGCCGGCGGCTCGCGCATCGCCAGCTCAACGCGTCCAGCATCGTCGCGCTGGGCGATGAGTGCACCTTGATCGATCTCCGCTACGCGGACTACGCCCCGACCGACGAAGTGCTCGGGCTCGATGTCGCCGAGCTCCTGGTCTCCACGAGTTGCATCGTCGGGCCCGAACGGGCCGTGGCGCATGCGATCGATGCTCTGACCGCTGAACAACTCGCCCGGGCGGCCCCACTCGTGCAGGACGCCGTCCTCACATCGAAGACCCACAATGCGTCGCGTGCGGTCGAGCGGCGCGATGGGCTCAAGAAAGGTGCGCTCCTCGACGATGTGCGCGATCGCCTTGCGGTCGCGGCGGGCATCGAGCAGGTCGTTCTCCTGCCGGTTCAGCGGATCACGCTGAAGGGCACGATTGCGCTCGTCGGGGCGATGGTCCTCGCCGCTTACGTCCTCAACCTCGCGTCGAACTGGGACGAGACCTGGGACGCCTTCACCACCGCCGACGTGGCCTACATCCCACCGATCATCGTGATGATGATCTGCACCTATCTCGCCGGCAGCTGGAGCCTGATGGGTGCAACCTCGGTGCACCTGTCGTTCACGCGTACGTCGGCGGTGATGTTCGGGCAGTCGTTCCTCAACCGCTTCACACCTGCCAACGCCGGCGGCATGGCGATGCGCGTGCGGTATCTCCAACTCAATGGCCTCGACGTCACGGTCGCGGGCGCCACGATCGGACTGACGTCAGGGGCGAGCGGGCTTGCTCAGGGCATCCTGATCGTGGTCTTCCTGATCTGGGGCGGAGCGTCGGATCGATTCAGCGACTTCGAGTTCCCGGACACCGGCCTGATCCTCATCATCATCGCCTGTCTCGGACTGATGGCATGGTTCGTTCTGATGACCACCTGGGGTCGCACGGTGGTGCGGCCCTGGCTGGGTGGCGCGTACGGGCGGGTCAAGGAGTCCTTCAGGGATGTTCTCCGCAGCCCCAAGCAGATGACGCGACTGATGGGCGGGGCGATCTTCAACAAGCTCGCCAACGTCATCGCGTTCTGGCTGAGCGTGCTCGCCTTCGACGTCGACATGAGTTTCGCGAAGGCCGGCGCCCTGTACATGATCGCCAACACGATCGGCTCGGCCGTGCCGACGCCAGGCGGAGTCGGCGGTGTCGAGGCGGCGCTGACCGCAGCACTCATCTCCTTCGGCGTCGACAATGCCACCGCAGCCGCAATCGTGCTCCTGTTCCGCACCCTGACGTTCTGGCTGCCAACCGTGCCCGGGTACTTCTTCATGCGTTACTGCCAGCGCACAGGCATCGTCTGACGACAATCACCGCTCGACGATTCGGCACCAGGGTCATCAGGCCCTTGATTTCGACCGGCCGAGGTGCGATATTGGCACTGGGTCCGTGAGGTGTCATACAGGGATCGAGCGCCCGACGACCACGGTCGATCGGGTCGACTGATCCAAGCCTTTCCCCGCTTCGGGAGACACCACCACGGGCCCGATTACGCGCCCGGGCGCCCGCTGCGGACGAGACGTTCGACGCCGGAGCGCGATGATGGCCGCATGATCAGACACGTGGTGATGTTCAGCTGGGCCGACGACGTCGATGAGGCACACATTGCACGTGTTGCCGCCACACTCGACGGGCTCCCGGCCGCGATTCCGGAGATCGACAGCTATGTCCATGGAGCCGATCTCGCGCTGGCCGAGGGGAACCACGATTACGTGGTCGTCGGCGAATTCGACTCGCTCGATGCCTACATCACCTATCGCGACCACCCACAGCACCGAGCCTTCATCGCGGAGCTGATCGCCGGGCGCATCTCCGAGCGCGCCGCGGTGCAGTACGAGTGTTGAGGATCGTTCCGCTCGAGATCGGGCGGCTCGAGACGAAGCTGACAGCGATCACCGGTGAACCCGGCACGGTCGTGCTGCCGGAGCCGGCGTGGCTCGTCGAGCATCCCGACGGCCTCATCCTCTTCGACACCGGCCTCCACAGCGAGCTCCAGCACAGCACCGATCGGATCGGTGAACGACTCGGTGCTGTGTTCTCGCCCGACCTACCGGCCGATGAACTGCTCGGCGCGCGGCTCGATCAGCGCGGCGTCGGGCCGACCGACATCGACCGCATCGTGTTCAGCCACCTGCACTTCGACCACTGCGGAGGGACCGCCGAGGTCGGCGATGCGCGAATCGTGGTGCAGCGCGACGAGTGGGTCGCTGCGCACCGCCCTGAGCTGATCGAGGCCGGCGCCTACAACCCCGACGACTTCGACATCGGTCACGATGTCCAGCTGATCGAGGGGCACCACGACGTGTTCGCCGACGGCACCGTCATGTGTATCCCGACGCCGGGCCACACCGCCGGGCATCAGTCGCTGCGTGTCGAACTCGAATCGGGGCCGGTCGTGCTCACCGCCGACTGCATCTACTTCGAACACTTCCTCGACGAGATGATCGTTCCATCGTTCGGGCACGACCTCGATCGGCAACGACGGTCGATGCGCGAGCTTGCCGCGCTCCGCGCGCAGGGGTGCCGTCTGTTGTTCGGGCACGACGCCGCACAGTTCGCATCCCTCCCGGTGCACGGTTTGACCTGACCGTGACACCCCTCGGGTAGAACTGTCCGACGTGGGTGAAAGTGTCGCCCTCGAAGGGCGGAAACATGTTCAAACAGTTCTACACAACGATGCGCGCTGGTGTGGTCGACGAGCTTCGGTGTTGCGGATGCATCGTCACGATCGGATTTGCCGGCGTCCTCGCGTCGGGCGCTGTCGGCGTCGGAACCGTGCTCGTGCTGTCCTGACCCGCGTCGCTCCGGCGCGACGGTGTTACGTTCAGGTCCGCGTGTCCGTCTACCTGATCGCCAATATCACGATCCATGATCGTGACGAGTACGCCCGGTACGAGGCGGGATTTCTCGACGTGTTCGCGAACTTCGACGGCACGTTGCTGGCCGTCGACGAGGCGCAACGCACCCTCGAAGGCGAGTGGCCGCACAGCCGTACGGTGCTCATCGAGTTCCCCAGCGATGAGGCGGTCCGCGAGTTCTATGACTCAGATGGCTACCAGGCGATCGTCGGTCACCGGCACGCCGCGGCGAGCGCTGAAATCGCCATCGTCAGCGGATTCGGCTGACGTCCTCGCGCACTCAACCGCGCCGCCTTCCAAGAGAGCACGGATGGGGCCTGTGGCCCTAGTGCGAACCCGCAGTGTCGGCGCACCGTAGGGCATGGAAGACACCGCGTCACCGCCCATCGGTGCCAGCGCCTGGACACTCGATATGTGGACGTTCCTCACCGACCACATCCGACTCGAGGGCGAGATGCTGCGCGAATACCTCGACGAGGCGGAGGGCAGTGAGTCCAAGGCGTTGTCG
Source organism: Acidimicrobiia bacterium (assembly GCA_033791105.1). Classification (GTDB taxonomy): domain Bacteria; phylum Actinomycetota; class Acidimicrobiia; order Acidimicrobiales; family Ilumatobacteraceae; genus JASJHI01. The sequence goes on from JASJHI010000351.1 coordinate 7,205, forward strand.
TACCTGCTCAATGTGCTCGTCGAGGATGAGCGTCGGCACCATCGCTACTTTTCCGAGTTGGCCTCGGCGCTCAAGTCCGACGCCGAATTGGACCCGACCGAGCCGGTGATCCCGCGCCTCGATCTGGACCGGATCGACCGAGCGGATCTGCTGACGTCCACGCGTCGGCTGATCGAGCATGAGCGAGAGGATCTCACCGCATTGAAGCGACTCCGCAAGGAGCTCCACGATGTCGAGGACACGACGCTGTGGGCCGTGCTCGTCGACGTGATGCTGCACGACACCGAGAAGCACATCTCGATCCTGCGGTTCGTCGAGCAACACGCCCGGCCGCGCCGTTCCCCGCTCCATCCCTGACCGCTCCGCTCGCTCGCTCGGCAAATCTCGTCGCCCTACACCGTCTCGGTGTGCTCTGCTTGCGGTGTGAACAGACCAACTCCGGTGGAGTTCGACGGCGAAACGCTCGGTGACGAGGAACTCGAACGGATCGCCGACCTGATGACCGCGGTCAACGCGCAATGGGCTCCTGACGACCCGCCGGTGAGTCTCGAATGGGCTCGCGCCGATCTCCTGCGCGGGAACGAGCTGTTCGAGATACGGCGTCTACTCGTCGAGCAGGCCGGTCGCGTCGTCGGCCTCGCTTCGATCGACCTCGAACAGGCGGAAGCCAATCGCCACATCGCAGAGCTCTACATCGATGTCCATCCGGACTTTCTCCGCCGCGGCGTCGGCACAGCGCTCACGGCCGCTGCAGTGCGCATCGCCCGGGAGGAGGGGCGCACGTCGCTGGCACCCTGGGGCCCCAACACGGAGGCGAGCCACGCATTCTGGGGCCGCCTCGACCTGCCAGAGGTCTTGGCCGACCGCGACAGCAGAGTCACCGTGGCGGACATCGATGCCGATCTCATGCATCGCTGGCGGACCCGGAGCAGGGCGCGGGAGCTCGGCTACGAACTACGCAGCTGGGTGAGCCCCTGCCCCGACGAGTTCATGCCGTTGTACGTCGCGACCCAACTCGGAATGAACGATGCCCCCCTCGACGATCTCGACATGGCCCACCCCGACATCGACGAAGCATGGAACCGGGCGCGAGAACGAAGAAACGCCCGCCGCAACGCGGTGATCCGAGTGATCGCCGCAGTCTCCCCCGATGGCGAACCGGCCGGCATGACCGAGGTCATCGTTTCCAGCCACAGGCCGTGGTACGTACTGCAGCAGGGCACGACGACACTGGCAGCGCACCGCGGGCAGGGCCTCGGGCGATGGCTCAAGGCCGAGATGTACTTCCAACTCCGCGAGCACCACCCCGAGGCACAGATCATCGAGACCGGCAACGCCGCCTCCAACGCGCCGATGCTGGCGATCAACAACGAGATGGGTTTCCGCGTCCACGTTCCGCACACGATCCGCCAGGCGGACGTCGACGTGGTTGCGGCAGCACTCGAACGGCTGGGGTCGCTGGATCCCGCTGAGTCCTAGGTGCTCGTGGACGCGCGCCGTTCAGCGCGGAGATCGTCGTTCGCTGTTTCGTGCGAATGCGATACAGATGGTCCCGCGACAGTCGAGTCATGAGGTCACCTCGCGAGCCGCCGACTGGAGCAATCCGCCCCTACGACGCGCCGGATGTCGAGGAGTTGATCGATGCGTGGTACGAGGCATCGCTCGTCGCTCACTCATTCCTGCCGGCCGAGTTCTTCGTGGCCGAACGTGACCTCCTCCGCACCGAATGGTTGCCCGTTGCCGAGACCTACGTCTTCGAGCAGGACGGCCGCGTCGTCGGCTTCATCGCCCTTGTCGGCGACGAGGTCGGCGGCATCTTCGTGCGACCCGATCACCAGGGCGAGGGAATCGGTTCGGCGCTGATGGATCACGCTGTCGCGCTCCGAGAGACGCTCGAACTCGATGTCTTCGAGGAGAACGCGATCGGCCGCCGCTTCTATGACGGGTACGGGTACGGGTTCGAATTCATCTCGGTGAGCCATGAGCCGACGACCGGTCGTGTGCAACACCGCCTGCGATTGGCCGTGACTCCCGACTGAGTCCCTCGTAGGGTCGGCGCGATGACCGACCAACCGATCGACCCGCCGCTGCGTTGGGGGATTCTTTCCACCGCTGCAATCGCAGCCGAACATGTCGTGCCGGCCCTGCAATCTGCTTCCGGACACGAGGTCGTCGCGGTCGGATCGCGAAACCTCCAGCGGGCGACGCAGTGGGGGGCGGAGCACGACATCGCGTCGGTCCATGGCTCCTACGACGAACTGCTCGCCGACGAGAACGTCGAAGCGATCTACAACCCCCTGCCGAACCACCTGCACGTCGACTGGTCGATCGCAGCGCTCGAAGCGGGCAAGCACGTCCTGTGCGAAAAGCCGCTCGGACTCGACGCGAACGATGCTCGCCGCCTCCTCGACGCCGCCGCGAACCATCCGGATCTGGTCGTGATGGAGGCCTTCATGTACCGCTTCCATCCACAGTGGATCGCGGCACGCGAACTCATCAGCGACGGGCGAGTCGGTGAACTCCGAACCGTCCAGACGTTCTTCAGCTATTACAACGACGATCCGGACAACGTGCGAAACGACGCCGGCATCGGAGGTGGCGCGCTCCTCGACATCGGCTGCTATCCGATCAGCCAGGCTCGATTCCTGTTCGACCGGGAACCCGAGCGCGCACTCGGTCTGATCGAACGCGATCCGACGTTCGAGACCGATCGCATCAGCTCGGCCGTGCTCGACTTCGGCGGCGGCTGCAGCGCCACATTCACGGTGTCGACCCAGCTACACGGCTACCAGCGGGCCCTGCTCGTGGGCACGACCGGACGCATCGAGATCGATATTCCGGTGAACAGTCCGAAGGATCGTGCGACGGCGTTGACCGTCGTCACCGACGGCGGCGAGACCGATGTCCTTTCGTTCGGGCCGGTCGACCAATACGCCTCTCAGGCCGACGCGTTCGGTGCTGCGATTCGAGCCGGGCAACCGGCGCCCACCCCACTCGCCGATGCGATCGCCAACATGACCGTGATCGACGCCGTCTTCGCAAGCGCGGCACACGACCGTTGGCAACCGATCTGAACAGCATCGATCGGATCGGGCAGTGGTGCGGGTCCGATGCAGATGTGCGGCGCGAACGTCCAGTCGAGCGTCTCGGCCGGCACACGACCGACGAACTGCTCCACTTCGCCCACCTACTGCGATGTTCCGCCCAAGGGATCCCGCGTGCCGCCTCAGCATGGTTCTACGATCGAGACGATGGCGGCCAACCGCAGTCGCAAGGGCCGAGGCGCCCGTCGTCGTACGGATCGCATGGCCCGCGTCGAACACGATCTGAGCGACGTCCGAGCATTCGCAGCGTCGATCGCGATGAACCAGTACGTCAGCGGATGAACCTGCACGAATGACGAACGAACGATCCAAGCTCGATCCACGTTCGTGGACGGTGAGTGCCGGGCGAGGCAACGCTCCGGGCGATCCGCTCAATGTCCCCCTCGTGCCGGCGTCGAACTTCCTGATCGGATCCGACCTCGGCTACGCACGTGATGAGGGAACCCCGACCTGGCATGCCCTCGAAGAGCTGATCGGTGGGCTCGAGGGAGGCAGGACGCTCACGTTCTCGTCCGGCATGGCGGCAGCCGCCGCCGTGTTCGATCTGCTTCCGGTCGGTGCCTCCGTCGCCATCCCCGACGACTGTTACCAGG
>JASJHI010000352.1:0-7096 GCA_033791105.1 Acidimicrobiia bacterium
AGCGTTCATAGAGTCGTCGGTTCTCCGATCGGGTGGCCTCGAGATAGGCGAGAGTCCGGCGTTCATCACAGACGTCGAGCACTGCAGTGAGTAGGGCTCCTCCTATTCCCGCTCCTTGTTTCTCGCGAGTCACCGCCATGAGCCACAAGTAGAAGTGGGGCTTGATCGGCTCGTGATCAATCGTGGCCTTCCGGAGGGCGGCGAGTCGATCCAGATCGTCGTCGTTGAGCGCGGCGAGTGCGCGATCCATGGCTGGGCCACTGGGGTCGCGCACACGACCCGGCGGGTACCACACCGCGACACCGCACACCTCGCCCCCATCTTCAGCGATTCGCAGCTCCCGACTCTGATGGGAGTCCTCCAACACGGCGTGAAAGAAGCCACGTAGAAATCGACGACGCGTCCGGCCTTCGGGTACGAGCCACACCAACACTGGATCGGAGAAGAATCCCGCCATGAGCACGGGCACTGATGGCTCGATGTCGCGAGCCAGAGTTCGGCGGATAGGCACAGTCACGGTCTCTTGGCTGAGATCAAGGGTTAAGGATGCCACAAGTGAGGAACGGTCATCGGCCGCTTTCTGTCCGATCCAACCGCTCCGATCGCGAAGCCGCGCGGCGTCCGATGACGGATCGGGCGCGGTCGTGCCGGCGATCGGCGACGGCGCCCTGCGTCTCCGAGTAGGCGGTCGGGACGCCTCTCGAACGCCGTAGGATGCGCGAGATGTGACGCCCCGCCACTCGCGTGGGATGCGCTGTTTCGGCCAAGTCGTCGAGCGCTGTGGGCGTCGTCGACGAATGCGTCGGTGATCAGGGTGTCGACTCTTTCAACGAGCCTGACCCTCGAGGTCGCGGGCGTCGTTGGGGCTCTGGGCAGTGTGAGTGAGCGCCGAGAGTCGGTCGATGATCTCTCGCGTCTCGGTTGCGGCGCCGTGGTCGAGCAGCTCGGAGACCGGGGCGTCACCCTGCTGGTGACGCCAATTGGCGATGAGGGCGTCGTTGCGGGCGTCGATGTCCGGGATTCTCGGTCCGGGTGTTGCTTGGCCGTAGCCGGCTATGACGATGAGGTCGTCGGTCTCGTCACTCTCGTGGAGAAGCGATGCGAGCGGCGCGACGAGCACGCGGGCGACCATGCCAGCGTGAGCTGGATCAGCTCCTCGGGTGAACCGTTGGAGGGTCGGTTCGAGAATGTCGACGGCGGCCTGCCACGTGCCGCGGGAGCAGTGGATGGCGGCCAGGTGTTGGGCGGCTGCGGTGAGCACGAACCGGCAGTCGACCGTCTCAGCGATTTCGAGGGAGCGGTTGAGCACGGATTCGGCCTCGTTCTCGTCTCGGAAACGAAGCGATGCTCCGAGGGCGTGGAGGGCGAAGGCGAGCACGCTGGGAACACCGACTGCGGTCGCCAGGTCGACGGCTTCGCGGTTGCGCTGGATCTGCGCATCGAGGTCGGTTGGGTCGGCAGCCGCGGAGTGGGCGGCGAGATCGCCGAGCATGTAGGCGACGCGCAATGCGTCGCGGTCAGCTCGTGCCCGCTGGATTTCGTCGTTGGCCCAGGCGACGGCCGTCTGGTGATCGCCCGTCCAGTAGGCGGTGTGTGCGAGAACGTCGTGGCACCACCCGGTGGCTTCGCCCCCGTGCCGTTCGCTCTGAAGGCCGTGTTCCGCAAGTTGCACCGCTTCGCGGTATCGGCCGGCCTTGTTTCGGCCCCAGCCGGCGGTCGCGTAGACCACTGGCGCGAGGTGGTGCTCTGTGGCGCCGGGGAGGCGTAGCGTCTGCTCGGCCCATTGGCCGAGCTCGAAATCTTCCCGCCAGATCGCGTAGTCATGGAGGTGGGCAACCACTTCCATGGCAGCGTCAACCTGTCCGGTGTCGGTCGCATGCTCGTGGCCGGCGCGTAGGTTCGCCAGCTCGCGTTTGGTCAGTTCGACGCCTCCACTTTCCTCTGGACCAGCAACGTGTTCGGCGATCGCGCGGGTCGTGTGTCTGCAATAGGACAGGTGTGCGTCCAGGGTCGTCCGTGCTGCGCCGGCTTCGTCGAGGCGGCGCAGCCCGTATTGGCGGATCGGCTCCAGCATGGAGAACCGGGCCCGGCGTCCCTGTCGATCGACGAGGACCAGCGACTTGTCGACAAGCTCGTCGATGACATCGTCGATCTGGGCTGCGGAGAGCTGCGGATCAGCCAACCAGGCAACAGCCTGACGGTCGAAGCCTCCGGCAAACACGGCAGCTGCGCTGAAGAGGCTCCTGGCGTCCTGCCGCAGCGATTCGTGTGACCAGCCGATGACCGTGTCGAGGTCTCGGTGGCGGTCCGGCCGCCGGTTCCGAGAGTCGCGCAACACCGATGTGTCGCTCGCAACGGCGTCTGCGAGCTCCCCAATCGTCATCGATCTGCATCGGCTGGCTGCGAGCTCGATGGCCAGGGGAAGGCCACCGAGCGCGGCGCAGATCTCCGAAGCCTCCTCCGACCACGTCTCCGGCTCTCGGACCCCTGCGTCGCGGGCCCTGCGGAAGAAGAGCTCCACGGCGGCGGGCGGCGCTGATGAGCCCGTTCCGTCCCCCGCGGCGATTGGTAGGGGCGCAAGGTCGAATCGTCGTTCAGTGCGCAGGCCCATCGGCTCGCGACTCGTCGCGAGCACCGTCACCGAGCGCCCCGCCGTGACGAGCGCTTCGATGAGCGCCGCAATCTCGGTGAGGAGGTGCTCGCAATTGTCGAGCAGGAGCAGGGCTGTGCGCTCCTCGAGGAACTCGATTGCCTGCTCTGTCGGGGTCATCCCTGACCGGCGGCTCAGGCCGAGGGCTGCGCTGAGGGCGTGGGGAATGGCATGCGGTGACCGGATGGGGGCGAGTTCACATCGGTAGACGCCGCCCGGATAGTCCTGAGCCACCTCGTGCGCAACGGTCTCGGCGAGGGCGGTCTTGCCGACGCCGCCCGCACCCACCACGGTGACGAGTCGACTCGCATCGAGCTCCGATCTCAGTCGGTTGAGGTCGTCGTCTCGGCCGACCAAGCCGTCGGCGGCGCCAGGGGCGGCCAGACTCGCGCCGTGATCTTTCGCACTGTGTCGCGCGGGTTCTTCTCCTGCGATCAGTCGGGCCTCGAGTCGGAGCACGTCGGACCCCGGATCCAGGCCGGTCTCGTCGCGGACACGTGCGACGAATCTGCTGAGGCCTCGCAGCGCCTCGACCCGTCGCCCGGCGCGTATGCGCTCGACGGCGAGGCCGCACGCCAACTCCTCACTGAACCGGAACTCCTCGGTGGCTCGTTCGAGGGTGCCGAGGTCAGACCGATCGCCGAGCCCATCGGCGCAGAGCGAAGCCAACATCTCCAATGCTGAGCGGCGGACGCTGAGCATCGTTGCCGCCCGAGCCGCGGCAACCATGTCATCGGGAAGCTCACACCAGGCGGAACCGCGCCACAACTCCAGGGCACGCCGAAGACGATCGGCCCGGGTCGGCTCACCTGCCCCAGACTCATCCCCGAGGTGAGCGACCACTGTCGCGAACTCGTCCGCATCGACTCGCAACGCTGCAGTGTCCAGCATGTATCCCGAGCCAGTGACCACCGCAGAGCCGCCCGAACCGAGATCGCTGCGCAATCGCGAGACCAGCGCATGCACCGAGCCTGCAGGATCTGCGGGGAGTCGCTCGCCCCAGAGGACCTCAGCCAACTCGTCGACAGCGACGTGACGGCCCGCACGAGCGGCCAGAGCCAACAACAGCATCCGGCGGCGCTCGCCGCGCACTTCGATCGGACGGCCGTCGACACTCACCTGCATCGGCCCAGCACATCAAGTTCGAGCACGCCCGACGTTCACCCCCAATCTGTCGCAACCACAGCCGATCGTAGGTCGGCGCAGAGGTGTCAGGATCGTGTCAGGTCCGTGTCGTTGCCGAAGCCCACACTCTGTATCGACAGATCACTCCGGTGCTCACCAACAGGAGACCAACCATGGCAACCGACTCGGGCTACCAGGTCAGCGGCAACGCGGCTGAGAACTACGAACGCTTCGTGGGGGTGTTCATGATCCCGTGGGCGGAGCGCCTCGTGGCCGCCGCCGACCTCCATGGCGGAGCACGCGTGCTGGACTTGGCCTGCGGAACCGGGTTCGTGGCCCGAACGGCCGCGACGGCGGTCGGCGATCGAGGACACGTCGTCGGTGTCGACGTCAACCCGATGATGATCGACGTCGCACGAACCATCGGTGGCTTCGAGGTCATCGACGCACCCGCCGACGCAACCGATCTCGACACCGCATCAGTCGACGTCGTGCTCTGCCAACAGGGCCTGCAGTACTTCCCCGACCCCGCCGCCGCCGTCGCCGAGAGCGCACGATGCCTGCGACCCGGCGGACGCGCCCTGTTCTCGGTGTGGGCCCCGTTCTCCGAGAACCCCCTCATCGCCGCCCAGGCCGACGCCCTCGAGCCGTACCTCGACCCTGACTCCATCGCCTCGTTCCAAGGCACCAACGTCGACTCACTCGGCGGACCCGACGGCCTGGCCAACCTCCTCACAACGGGCGGATTCACCGACGTCGAGATCCGAACCGAGCACCTCTCCATCCAGCTCCCACCAATGGCCACCTACTTCCCCAACCTGATCTCCGCGACGCCCTGGGCACCGACCTACGCCGAACTCACCGACCACCAACGCGAGACCGTCATCGAGCACATGGAACGCACCACCACACCCCACCACGACGCACCCGGATGCACCGCCCAAATGACCTCCGTGATCGCGTCCGGCACCGCCCGGTGCCTGATCCAGACCCGCTGAACGAGCTCGAGTCGGGCCTGTCCGAGCGACTGGGCGGACACGTCCACCTACCGGCTCGGAGGCGATCAGACCAACAGGGCGCCGAACAGGGGTGAGGCCTGCGCGTTACCCGACATTCCGAGCGGTTGGCCGAGCCGATCAACCGTCCGGATGACGATCGGCATGTGAGACAGCATCACCGCGGACCATCCGAGACTCCGAGAACTACGGAATCGTGCGTGCTCGCCGAGGTGGCGACCGTGACGGTTGCCCCACCGCCGGGGAGTCGCTCAGTTGCCCGACGCTGAACGTGCCCAGGCAAGTGATTCGGTAGTGACCGCGACGGAGTCGGCGACATCAACGACTGGAACGACATCAACGTCATTCCAGGCGAAGTACTTCGAGACGAACGAAAGGACGACGTTGGGATCGTCGGCTTCGACGAGTACGTAGCCACCGTTGTTCAAGTTCGCGACGAATGCGTGGATCGTGAGACCTTCCTCGGGTTCCCACGTGCCGAACGCCTTGAGTAGCGCTTCTTGGTTATTGAGGTTCTGGTCGTGGCTGAGGCCAGCCGTGCGGATCGAATATTCAATCATGTACTTCATCGGTGTCCCTCCGGACTGTGGGCCACGCGGGATAGCGCTGGGTTCGAACCGTACTTCAACGACGTTGATGCCGATTCCGGGGGTCTGCTGAGCGAGCACGATTCCCTCCGGCAACGTCAGAACATCAGTCGTTCGGATGATCCAGGCACCGCACGATCTGTAGCGGGGGCCGAGCGCGGAAGTGGCCGTACTGGGCGGTCCTGGGACGTTCTCTGGGTGTCGATATGGGCTGTGAGTGTCTGCGGGCAGGTCGTGTCGTGAGTCTGGGCCGATAAGCCGCGGGCGACTCGGCGGCGATGTCGCGTCGCCGACTACCTCTCGCGCTTGTGCTTTTGTGCAAAGAGGTGGAGAGTGGCGGGTGCGGCGCTGGCGAGACTCGCCGACCGGACTACCGCGAGCAGCAGTCTCGAAAACACCCGTCCACCCTGAGCGTCAAGGAACGCACCATGACGAACACGCAGATCGACGAGATCGCTGACGGGATCTATCGTCTGTCGACCTTCGTGCCCGATGTCGGCCCGACCGGCTTCACGTTCAACCAATTCCTGATCGATGACGACGAGCCGTTGCTGTTTCACACCGGGCAGCGGATGTTGTTCGACGCGATCAGTGAAGCGATTGCCACCGTCCTCCCAGTCGAGACACTCCGATGGATCACGTTCGGGCACGTCGAAGCTGACGAATGTGGTGCCATGAACCAGTTCCTTTCGGCTGCACCCCGAGCCGAGGTCGCTCACGGGGCTCTCGGATGCATGGTGTCACTCAACGACCTCGCCGACCGCCCTCCCGTGCCCCTCGCTGACGGCCAAGTGCTCGAACTCGGCCGGCATCGGGTGCGCCACATCGACACGCCACACGTGCCCCACGGTTGGGAAGCCCGAGTGCTGTTCGAGGAAACGACAAAGACGCTGCTGTGCGGCGATCTTCTCACCCAACTCGGCCAGGGCCCCGCCGTCACGTCGAACGACGTGCTCGCCGCCGCGTCAGAGGCCGAGGATGTCTTTGGCGCGAGCTGTCTCGGCCCGGCCAGTGCGCCGACGATCCGTTCTCTCGCAGCTCTCGACCCGAACACGCTCGCTGTGATGCACGGTTCGAGCGTGACGGGAGACTGCTCGGGCACTCTCGAGGGGTTGGCCGACGACTATGAGCGCCGTCTGCTCACATCTACCGCACCCTGAGACCCACGTCGCGTGCGCACCCATGCCACGCGGGCCCCCAGCGGGTGCGATGCCAGACGCATAGCCAGCAGTCCACCCCGGATCGTCCACTGAGGCGGCATCTCGACCACCTGGCCGAGCGCATGCATGCCGTTCTGGAGCGGCGAACAATTCCTCCATGTGGGCTGTCCTTTGTGCTCGGGATCTCGTCGACAAGTCGCCGTCGTCCTGTCGTGTCTCGTTGGGTCACCTGACTGGCCAGACGATCTTGGTCCGCCAAGTGGTTGGGTCTGGCTCGGTCGGAGTGGCGTCAGTTGTACGCCGAAACCAGCCAACCGGCGGCTCCGAGCCGGACTCCGACGCCTGTTTCGTAGTGCTCGGCGAGTGTGGCGCGAATCTCGTCGAGCGCGGCCTCGCGTTGGTCACCATCCAGCCGACCCAGCAGACCGCGGACCATGCCCATTCCGAGCAGGAAGTCAACGGATTCGTCCAGGCCTGCACCCCCGGCGAGCAGGATCGTTGTCGAGACCGGCTCGACGGAGATGGTGGTGAAGCCCACCCCTGTCAGCAGCGCGGTCA
>JASJHI010000353.1:0-7763 GCA_033791105.1 Acidimicrobiia bacterium
CTCACATCGATGGGCGCTCCCGGCACCTCCTCACCCGCACCGGAGTCTCGGCGTCGAACGCAGCGGAATCCGCAGGAAATGACGCCGAGAGTTCGGGCGGGTCTGACGGGAATACGGTGTGACCATGCGCGTGTTCGGACCCGACTTCACGTTCCCCTTCGACGACTGGGTCGCACACCCGGCCGGTCTCGGGTCCGTGCCGGCGGATTTGCATGGCACCCGTGTCGCGATCATCGGCGCGGGGCTCGCGGGGATGGTCACCGCCCACGAACTGGCACGGCTCGGGCTGCACCCGGTCATCTACGAGGTCGGACGGATGGGCGGTCGGCTGCGCTCGGAGCCGTTTCAGACCGGCTCGAAGGCGATCGCCGAACTCGGCGGTATGCGTTTTCCGCGGTCGGGCACTTCGTTCTTCCACTACGCCGACGCCTGCGGACTCGATACGAAACCGTTCCCGAATCCACTGACACCGGCGGCGCCGACGACGGTCGTCGATCTCGCCGGCGAGGCCCATTTCGCGCGAACGCTCGACGACCTCCCACCGCTGATCCGCGAGGTCGCCGCCGCTTGGGACGAAGCCATCCGCGAACACGCTTCGATCGACGAGATCCAGACGGCGATGCGCGACCGCGACTCGGCAGCAGTGAAGGCGATCTGGAACCCGATCGTCGAGCGGTGGGACGATCGGACGTTCTACGACTTCGTCGCCTCCTCCGAATCGTTCAGCCGACTCAGCTATCGGCACCGCGAGGTGTTCGGTCAGGTCGGCTTCGGTACCGGGGGATGGGACTCCGACTTCCCGAACTCGATGCTGGAGATCCTGCGCGTCGTCATGTCCGACTTCGAGGAGGACCAGCACTTCATCGTCGGGGGTGCCGAGCAACTTCCGCGCCGCCTGTGGGAGAGGCCGATCGCCGATCCCGCACACCACCCGAGCCACACGTCGGTGGCGGCGCTTCATCCCGGAGGGGCGACACGGCCTGGCGCCGCCGCGATCTCACGCGACGGCGATCGGATCGAGGTCGTCGACCAATGGGGGGCGCGGGAATCGTTCGACGCCGTCGTGGCCACCTGCCAGAGTTGGCTCCTCACGACCAACATCGATGTCGAGGAGTCACTCTTCTCGACCGACATGTGGATGGCACTCGACCGTACGCACTACTTCCAGTCGTCGAAGACGTTCGTGATGGTCGACCGCCCGTTCTGGCACGACATCGACCCGGCGACCGGGCGCGAAGCGATGTCGATGACACTCACGGATCGCAACACACGCGGCACATACCTGTTCGACCACGGACCGGATGAGCCCGGCGTGATCTGCCTGTCATATGCGTGGATGGGTGATGCGATGAAAGTGCTTGCCATGTCGGCGCGAGAGCGGGCCGCGCTGGCGATCGAGACACTCGAGCGGATCTACCCGACGGCGGGGCTGCGCGAACACATCGTCGGCGAGCCGATCACGGTCTCGTGGGAGGCCGACCCCAATTTCCTCGGCGCATTCAAGGGCGCCCTGCCCGGCCACTACCGCTACAACCATCGGATGTACGCGCACTTCTTGCAGCGCGATGTTCCGCGCGCGCAGCGCGGCATGTTCCTCGCCGGCGACGATGTCTCATGGACACCCGGCTGGGCCGAGGGCGCTGTACAGACCGCGCTCAACGCGGTGTGGGGCATCGTCGACCACCTCGGCGGATCGAGTCATCCCGACAATCCCGGCCCCGGCGACCTGTGGGACGCAAATGGCCCCATCACGCTGCCCGACTGATCGATCCATCGGCCCACACCATCTGAGTCGGTGAGGACGGTGCGGGTCAGGGGCGCGACTGGACGCCGGGGAAGACGCAGAGCATCTCGTAGAGGAGATTCGCACCGGTGAGGGCAGTCAACCCGGTCGTGTCGTAGATCGGCGCCACCTCGACGAGGTCGGCGCCGACGATGCTCAGACCGCGACAACCGCGGATGATCTCGAGCGCCTGGGGCACCGTGAGCCCACCGATTTCGGGCGTGCCGGTGCCCGGCGCGAACGCGGGGTCGAGCCCGTCGATGTCGAAGCTCAGGTACACCGGTCCTCCGCCGACCTGCTCGCGGACCTCGTCCATCAGCGGTACGAGCGACCGGTGCCAGCACTCCTCTGCCTGGACGACCCGGAAGCCCTGCTCACGGGACCAGTCGAAGTCGTCGGCTGTGTAGCCGGTCGCGCGCACACCGATCTGGACGACTCGGGACGGGTCGAGCAGGCCCTCTTCGGTCGCTCGCCGGAACGGGGTGCCGTGTGTGATCCGCTGTCCGAACATCTCGTCGTTGATGTCCGTGTGTGCATCGACGTGCACCAAGCCGACCGGACCGTGCTTGCGGGCGATTGCTCGAAGAATCGGCAGTGCGATCGTGTGGTCACCGCCCATCGTGAGCGTCATTACGTCGTGCGTGAGAAGGTCGTCGAAGAAGGCCTCGATCCTCGCGATCGAATCGCCGAGGTCGAACGCGTTCGTGGCGACGTCGCCGATGTCGTCGACGCGCAGACTGTCGAACGGAGCGGCGCGCGTCGCCATGTTGTACGGGCGGATCAGTACCGACTCGGCACGGATGCCGCGCGGCCCGAACCTCGCCCCCGGCCGGTTGGACGTGCCGATGTCGAACGGCACGCCGACGACCGCCACGTCGAGCGCATCTGGCGCGGCGACACCCGGGAGCCGCATGAACGTCGCGATCCCGCCGAACCGCGGCATCTCGTTCCCACCCAGCGGTTGGGGATGGGGCGACTGCGGGTGATCGCTCATGGACGCACCCTACGAGGGCTCAGGAACGCGCGACCCCGATCGCGGTCACGAGGACGACGGCGAATCCGAAGACGGTCTGCATCGCTCCGATGATCGGCGCCCGCCGGGCCGGCCCCGCGGCGATGACTCGTTGGGCAATCACGAGCGCGACGACCGCGATCGCGCCGGCGACCAGTGCAGTGTCGAGCGCGACCGCTCCGATCGCTCCGGCGACTGCAACGAAGTCGGCGACCAGGGTCACTGAGGCGGAGGAGGGCCGTCCGTGCAGCCGGAAGATCTGACCGCGGACGTGCGGGATCGCCGACACCACACGCGCCGCGAGGATCGACCAGAGCCCGAGCGCAAGGGCGCCATCGCCGCCGTCCACGAGCACGATCGATGCCGCGACGCCGGCGATGCCGATCGCACCGGCGAGTTCGGGAATGAGTCGGCGGCTCCGCGACCGCATGTCGTACCAGAGCTCGACGGCGATCAGCGGCGCAGCGACGAGCACGGGGATTGACCAGGACCAGCCCTCAGCGGTGAGTACGACCACGATGACGAGTGCCGCCAGCACCAGCACCTCGACCGCCGCGACGCGCAGGGCGAGGCGGGTTCGCGGCAGCATCCGACCGCGGCGGCGGTCGACGAGCACGAGCTTCACCGGCGTGCGGGCGAGGAACGCGACAAGCGCAGCGAAGGCGAGACAGAAACCGGCGAGGCTGGGTGCGACGAGGACGCCGAGCAGGCCGGGCTCGATGGTGAGGCCCCATCCGCCGTGCTCACTGGGCAGCGCAACCGACTTCAGCTTCGGCACGCGATGCGGCTCGGACCCCTCCGCCGGCGCAGGCTGCTCGGCAACATGATCGGGACGTCCCGACATACTGTCGACGCTACGGCGTATCGGTCGGCAGGAGAACGCCGTGCGAATTGAGGTAGCAGCCGCGGGTGCTGTTCGCGAGTATGCGGCCGTCGATCATGCTCCGTTGCTGGTCGTCATCCCAGTGCCGCTCGATGAAGGCGCCGCCCTCGCCGCGGCGCACGTTCGACCGACAGCTATCGTCTGCCGCTCATGAGCAGCGATACGGGCAGCCCGGGCATCGACGTGGTCATTTTCGACTTCGGCGGGGTACTCGGCGCGGGCGTGAGCGCGATGATGAGCGGCGCATCGGCACGAGTCGAGGTCTCGGGCGTCAACTTCCTCGAACTCATGATCGGTCCCCGGGACGCCGACACCGACCACCCGTTCCATCGGCTCGAACGGGGTGAGATCTCCTTCGACGAGTGCAACGCGGCGATCGCCGAGCTCGCGCTCGGCGCCGGCCTCGAGACCGCCCCAGCACTGCCCGCACCCGAGGTGATGCTCGCCGGTCTCACACCAGCCACTGAGATGATCGCCGCGGTGGGCGCGATTCGGGAGGCCGGTTTCGGCACGGCGATTCTCACGAACAACCTCGACGGACTTCCCTGGCGCCGCGCCTACGACGCTGACTCACTCGTCGACGTCATTGTCGAGTCGTGGCAGGTCGGCATGCGCAAACCCGCCGCCGAGATCTTCGAGCTGACCCTCGATCGATTGGGCGGTGTCGCAGCCGGACGCGCCCTCTTCCTCGATGACTTCCCGTGGAACATCGCCGGCGCCGAAGCGGTGGGCCTCCAAACCCTCCACGTCACCGACCCGGCAGTGGACGCCGCGACGCTGCTGGCTCGGCTCGAGTTGTAGCCCCAGATGTCGGGAACTCGGTGAGTAGGCGTCCACCATGATGTCGGCAGGGGCATCCTCGTTCGGCGCGACTTCGCGCTTTCCTCACTCGCCAATGGCGAGGAGCGGATTGTCCTGCAAGCGCTCTGCGATCGGCTGACCGACGGACTCCAGTTCGATCGCGTCATCCTCGTCGCCCCGCCGCCGACACCGCCGACGACCTGCTCTACGTCGGTGTCAGCCGGGCGGTCAACAGCCTCGCCGTCATCGGCCCGGCCGCGATCGCCGAACGGCTGGGGCTGTCGAGGCCCTCGTAGGATGTCGGCGTGTACGACCGGACGATCTGGTGGGGCGACGACGGCACGTCGGTCGTGGTGATCGATCAGACGCGGCTGCCGGGGTCGGCGGAGACGGTCGCATGGCGCACGGTCGACGACGCCGCCGAAGGGATCCGTTCGATGGAGGTGCGCGGCGCACCCCTCATCGGTGTGGCAGCGGCGCACGGCGTCGCGCTCGCGCTGGCGGCGGCGCCGGACGAACTCGACGCGGCGTGCGACCGGCTCGCCGCCTCCCGTCCGACGGCGGTGAACCTCGCGTGGGCCGTGGAGCGGTGCCGGTCCGAACTCGCCGATGTCGCCGAGCAAGACCGCTTCGCACGCGCCGTCGATCTGGCAGACCGGATGGCGGACGAGGACGTGGCGGCGTGCCGGGCGATCGGCGAGGCCGGGGTCGAGTTGATCGACGAGGTGCACGACCGCACCGGCAAGACGGTGCAGATCATGACCCACTGCAACGCCGGATTCCTCGCCACGATCGAGTGGGGCACAGCGACCGCACCCATCTATGTCGCGCAGGAGCGGGGCATCCCCGTGCACGTCTGGGTCTCCGAGACCAGACCGCGCAATCAGGGCGCCGCACTCACCGCGTGGGAGTTCGGCCAGCGAGGAGTGCCGCACACCCTCGTCGTCGACAATGCCGCGGGACATCTGTTGCAGAATGGCGACGTCGACCTGGTCATCACCGGCGCCGATCGGATCGCGGCCAATGGCGACACCGCCAACAAGATCGGCACCTATCTCAAGGCACTCGCCGCCCGCGAGAGCGGGGTGCCGTTCCACATCGCCGCCCCCAGCTCCACGTTCGACGCGGCGTGTCCCGACGGTGCGGCGATCCCCATCGAGGAGCGCTCGCCCGACGAGGTACTCGTCGTCAACGAGGCATCGGTCGCACCCGCCGGCACCGCCGCCCGCAACTGGGGTTTCGACGTGACGCCCGCCGGACTGATCACCTCGTGGATCACCGAGCGCGGCGTTCTCGGCGTGCACGAGCTGGGGAGGATCCTCTGTGGATGAAGAACGGGCGGCCCGGGCGGCGCTCGTGTCGGCCGCACAGCGCCTCGACGAACTCGGCCTGAACCACAACTCGTCCGGCAATGCCGGCGTGCGGATCGGCGCCGGTGTGCTGGTCACGCCTTCCGGCATCCCGGCACACGAGCTGACCCCCGACGACATGGTCCTGCTCGACGATGCGGGCGAACCCCGACACAGAGGGCAGCGCCGTCCCACGAGCGAGTGGCAACTGCACGTCGAGGTGCTCCTCCGCCGGCCCGAGGTCGTCGGCATCGCCCACATCCACTCGCTGGAGGCCACCGCAGCCGCAACGGTCGGACAGTCGCTGCCACCGATCCACTACGTCGCGGCCCGTTTCGGCGGCACCTTTCTCACCTGCGCGCCGTACGCGACCTACGGCACCGCAGAGCTCGCCACGCTGGTCGCCGACACCCTCGGATCGCAGACTATGGCCTGCCTGATGGCCAACCACGGCGCCATCGCCCTCGGCCCCGATCTGGACACGGCCGTGGCACTCGCGCTCGACGTCGAGTGGTTCTGCGGGGTGGTCCGCCGCGCCCGGCAGCAGGGCGAACCGATCGTGCTCGCCGACGACGAGATGGCCCGGGTGGCCGAGCTGTTCCGGTCCTACGGGCAACCGTCGGCCTGAAGCCCACGGTTCACCCGTCTGCTACAACCTCGACCCATGGATGATTCCGGCTTCGACGGCGGATTGGCGCCACCGTCTCCAGTCGACCCGATGGTCCGGCGATCGGCCGTAGTCGGGCGTGCGGCGAGAGCATGGGCGAGCCAGATCGTCGACCTCGGGGGGCGCAACAACCTGCTCTTCTACCGGGACCTGAAGGTCGGCATGATCGATCTGACCCCGTCCGACCTGGTCGACGACGGCGCCGTGGGGCGCCTGATCGGCGGCCGCGCGACGCGACTCTCTCGGATCGTCGCGGCGGACGACCTTGCAATGTTCGCGCGTCGAGGACGAGCAGTCCGCAGGAAGGCCGACGAGAACTACGAGGAACGCGGTCTCGCGACCCTCTTCATCACCCACGGCATGGCGACGTGGAGCCACTCGCTCAGCGCCGCCACCCCCTGCGCACCGGTCGCGCTTGCCCCGCTCCGGCTCACGCCGCGCGGCGGAGCAGCGGAGGACTTCGACCTCGACGTCGACGGCGACTGGAGGATCAATCCGACTCTGCTCCACCTCCTGCAGGTCGACTTCGGGCTCGACCTCGACCCGGAGGACCTGCTGGCGAACAGCACTTCCGGAGACGCCGACAACTCGATCGACATGCTGGACGTCCATCATCGGATCGTCGATCGCTGTGGCGATGTTCCGGGCTTCGCGGTCGTACCGCGTGTCGTCGTCGGCAACTTCTCCTATGCCAAGCAGCCGCTCGCACTCGACATCGAGGCGTCGGTCGAAGCGATGGCCCGGCACCCGATCGTGTCGGCGATCGCCGGAGACGAGCACGCGCAACGCGAACTGATCGACGCGCAGCCGATCGCGGACATCTCTGAGCCCGACCACGGGCCTCCGGCCGAGGAGTACCTGATCCTCGACGCGGATGCCTCACAGAGCGCGGTCGTCAATGCCGCAGTGAAGGGCGCCAGCCTCGTCGTCCAGGGGCCGCCCGGGACCGGCAAGAGCCAAACGATCGCGAATCTCATCGCCACGCTCGCAGCTCACGGTCGCTCGACGCTCGTTGTCGCCGAGAAGCGCGCGGCGATCGACGCGGTGACGAAACGGCTCGACCAGACCGGGCTCGAGAGCCTCGTGATGGATCTTCACGGCGGAACTCGGAGCAAGCGGGAGCTCCTGCGGCACGTCGGCCGCGCGCTCGACACGATCGGTAGTACCCCGGCAGTGGAGCGACAGGACGAGGACGACCACCTCGTTCGTGACCGTGACCGCCTCAACTCGTTCGACAATTCGCTCCATCGCAACCGAGGACCCGATGG
>JASJHI010000354.1:0-8442 GCA_033791105.1 Acidimicrobiia bacterium
GACCCAGACGTCGTGGCCGCCGAGGCAACCGCTGCACTCAGCGAACTCGCCGACCTCCTCGACGACGACGACGTCTCCCGGCGACTCCGCCGTGCAATTGACGCACTCGACGTCGACACCGAGTGAAGTCCACCGCGACCCTGATGGTTGCAAGCGGCTCGTTCTGCCCACAGCCCACGCTGTCCGGTCGTCCGTAGAGCCCCAACCGGGGCGTAACCCGGCCATCGCAGAACCCGCGCACTCCTCTCCGAAGCGCACAATATCGACAGCAGCCGATGCGCTCGGCCCCACTCGGTATCCGGCACACGCGATCGCCCACACCGAAGCCGCCGTCGCTTGCGCAATCTGGAGCGGGATGCCGCTCACAGTCGTGCCGATAGCGGGCGGGCAGTCGGGTGACGGCGTCAGGGCGTTATCGCGCTGCTTGCTCCACACACCGATGGCTCGTCGTCCTTGTGTCGGCATCGGACCCGTGCCGACACGGACACTCGCCACAATCCGCTCGCCGTCCACGGCCCACGGGGCAACGACGGGGAGTTCCAGCCGGACGACACCTGGACGCGGGTCAGTCCGTGCGACGTATTCGAACCACCCGCTGGAGCGGGTGTACCGCTGGAGTGTCGAGCAGCAAGTCGCCGGTCGCCGCAAGACGCCTCGTTTGTGGCCACTCCTCGGGCTTGTTCGCCGGTGCGTCGCGGTTCGTTCATCTCCGGTTCACCGAACCCGGAGAGCCGGTTCATGTTCGGTCTCTACGGTGCGTCTGGTACGAACTCGACCCCCGACAACAGGAGACCCTGAGCGTGAACAGCAAGCGTCGCATCCTCGCAGGTGCCCTGATCCTCGGAATCGTCGCCGCGTGCGGCAGTGACGACGACTCCGGCTCGGACACCACCGCAGCACCCGCCGCGGAACCGGCCACCACCGACGAGATGGCCGACGACGAGCCGGCGGCCGCCGGGGGAGAACTCGCGGCTGGCAGCGTCTTCGTGTCCGGCTCTTCGACGGTCGAGCCGATCTCGATCCGCGTCGGTGAGCTCGCTGCGGAGCAGTCGGGAGGCGATCTGGCCGTCACGGTGGAGGGCCCGGGCACGGGCGACGGGTTCAAGAAGTTCTGTAGCGGCGAGTCCGACGTATCCGACGCATCGCGTACGATCAAGGACTCCGAGGCCGAGGACTGTGCGGCGAACGGCATCAACTACGTGGAGCTGGAGGTGGCGATCGACGGCCTGTCCGTGCTCACCAACCCGAACAACACCGCGGTGGACTGCCTCGACATCGCGTCGATGTACGCGCTGCTCGGCCCGGAATCGGAGGGCTTCAACAACTGGGCCGACGCCGCGGATCTCGGCGGCGAGGTCGGCGGTTCCGCTCCGTTCCCCGATGCCGCACTGAGCGTGTTCGGCCCCGGCGAGGAGTCCGGCACGTATGACACGTTCGTCGAGTTCGCCATCGAGGACCTCGCCGAGGAGCGCGGCCAGGACGTGTTCACCCGCGCCGACTACAGCTCGTCGGCCAACGACAATTTCATCGTCGAAGGCGTCGTCGGCAGCGACACCAGCCTCGGCTGGGTCGGCTACTCCTTCTTCGCCGCCAACCAGGACACGTTGAAGGCGCTCGGAGTCGACACAGGCGACGGTTGCGTGGCGCCGAGCGAGGCGACCATCGCCGACGGCTCCTACGGCTTCAGCCGCAGCTTGTACATCTATGTCAATACCGGCAAAGCCGCCGAGAACTCGGCGCTGGCGAGTTACGTCGACCTGTACCTGTCCGACGCCGGCCTGGCCCAGGTGGCCGATGCCGGTTATGTCGACCTCCCCGCCGACCGGATCGCCGCCTCCCGGGCCGCTTGGGCCGGCCGGTGATGCGAGTCGTTCGGAGGTAGGAACCTGTGCTCACGGTCGCCGATCTGAAGGGAAGCTCCCGGCAACGCCGTCGAGAACGCACCATGCGGCTTCTGTTCCAGGGAGCTGCAATCACCACGATGGTGATCAGTGCGCTGATCTTCTTCGTGCTCGCGCGAGGTGCGATCAGTTTCCTGGTCCAGATCGACTGGGACCTCTCGAAGCTGTCCGACACGGGGTGGTTCCCGCGGCGCGAGCGTTTCGACCTCCGGACGATCATTGTCGGTTCGGTGATTATGGGATCGGTGGCGATGCTCGTCGCCGTGCCGCTCGGGCTCGGGGTGGCCGTCTACCTCTCCGAATACGCGCGGCCGGGCGTCCGCCGGGTCCTCAAGCCGATCATCGAGGTGCTGGCCGGCGTGCCGTCGGTGATCGTCGGCTACTTCGTGCTGCGCTTCATCGCCCCCGACCTCGTGGCGAACATCTTCCAGCCGACCAACGTCCGGAACATGCTCGCCGCCGGCATCGGGATCGGCATTCTCGTGATCCCGATCATGGCGTCGATCAGCGAGGACGCGCTGCGGGCGGTGCCGGATGCATTGCGGGAGGCGAGCTACGGCGTCGGGGCGCGCAAGGTCACCACGGTCACCAAGGTGGTGATCCCGGGGGCGATCTCCGGGTTGGTGGCGGCGTTCATCATCGCCACCTCCCGGGCGATCGGCGAGACGATGGTCGCCACGATGGCCGGTGGTTTCGATGGCTCGGGTCCGTTCACCGGCTACTCGCCGCTCGAATCCGGGCTGACGATGACCGCGGCGATGACCAACGCCGTCGGTGGCACCGACCAGGACGTCGGGGGTGCGTCGTTCGAGGTGCTCTATTTCGTCGGCATGTTGCTGTTCCTGATCACGATCACCCTGAACGTGTTCGGCGACCGGCTCGTCAAGCGGATCCGCCACCGGTACTGAGGTCGCCGACATGGCACTCATGACTCCATCCCGGGCCGGCGAGGCCGCTGCCGAAACCGTTCGGGCGGGCATCACCAAGAAGGACCGCGACGTCGCGGGCATCGCGATGCTGATCGGGCTGTTGTTGGCGATGATCCTGACGCTGCTCGCTCTGTTCGCGCTGCTCGCGCAGGTCGTCAGCGAGTCGGCGAGCCTGTTGTCGGCCAGAGGGCTCGACTTCGTCACGTCCCCGATCGGCTCGGACCCTGACAAGATCGGCATCTGGTCTGGCCTGTTCGGGACGATCGTGATCGGCGTGATGGTTCTCGTCGTGGCCATTCCGATGGGTGTGGCCGCGGCGATCTACCTCGAGGAGTACGCCCATCACGAGAGCCGCCTGAACCGGATGATCATGGTGAACATCCGCAACCTGGCCGGTGTGCCCGCGGTCATCTACGGCGTGCTCGGCTTCATCATCTTCACGCAGTGGTTGTCTCCGATCACCGGTGGGAAGTCGGCGATCGCCGCGGGGCTGACGATGGCCGTCCTCGTGTTGCCGATCGTGGTGATCACCTCGATGGAAGCGATCCGTGCTGTGCCGTCGGGCCTGCGCGATGCCGGATACGGCGTGGGCGCATCGCGGTGGGAGACGATTCGTGACCACGTGCTGCCGTACGCGGCTCCAGGCATCCTGACCGGCACCGTGCTTTCAATCGCGCGGGCGTTGGGCGAGGCCGCACCGCTGATCATCATCGGCGCCGTGACCGGGCTGCTCCCCGAGACGTCGCTGACCGGGTTCTTCTCCGCCGTCCCGATCCTGATCTTCCAGTGGACCGGCCGGTCCCAACCGCCCAACAGCGAGTTCGCGTTCACCGAGAGCGCGGCCGCTGCCGGACTCGTCCTCTTGATCATCGTGTTCTTCTTCAACGCTGCGGCGATCTACCTCCGCAATCGCTTCGAGCGCAAGCGTTCCGGTCAGTGAGAGAACGCGCGGATGACGCAACGAGCAACGAGTCACGCGAACGAGAAGCGGATAGCCCGATGAGTAACGTGAGCGATCGGATCGGATTCCTGGAGCGAGGGTTGGACATGAGCGACGCCCTGAAGCCGGCGGTGCACCCGACGGCTGGCGAGACGAGTGAACGCACCGCAGAGGTCGTGTTCGATCTGCAGCAGCTGAGCGTCTTGTACGGCGACTTCAGAGCGGTGCGCGACGGCACTTTGCAGATCCGCGATCAGCAGATCACGGCGTTCATCGGTCCGTCCGGCTGCGGCAAGACCACGATGCTGCGTTGTTTCAACCGGATGAACGACTTCATCCCGACGGCCAGGGTGGAAGGCAAGGTGCTCTACCACGGTGTCGACCTGTACGACCCCGCGGTGAACTCCACCGAGGTGCGGCGCCGGATCGGGATGGTGTTCCAGAAGCCGAACCCGTTCCCGAAGAGCATCTACGACAACGTCGCCTACGGACCGCGGCTGCTCGGCGTCAAGAAGCGGAGCCAACTCGACGAGGTCGTCGAGCGGTCGCTCCAGGGGGCCGCGCTCTGGGACGAGGTAAAGGACCGGCTCAAGGAGTCCGGTCTCGGACTCTCGGGCGGTCAACAGCAGCGGCTGTGCATCGCGAGGGCGATCGCCGTCGAACCCGACGTCATCTTGATGGACGAGCCGTGCTCGGCGCTCGACCCGATCGCGACCGGCCGTATCGAGGAGCTGATGGCCGAGATGAAGACCGACTACACGATCGTGATCGTCACCCACAACATGCAGCAGGCCGCCCGCGTGAGCGATCGCACCGCGTTCTTCACGACCGAGATCAACCCCGACAGCGATCGGCGCACCGGCATCCTGGTCGAGTACGACCGGACCGACAAGATCTTCTCCAATCCCGCCGATCAGCGAACCGAGGACTACGTGACCGGGCGGTTCGGCTGATGAACACCGAGGTCCGGAGCCACTACCACGAGGAGCTCGACGAGGTCAGGACGGGCATCGCCCGGATGTCGGCCGGGGTCACCGAGCTGATCCCTCGAGCCACGCAGGTGCTGCTCGAGGCAGACCTCGAGGGCGCCGACCTCGTGATCGAGGGCGACTCGCTCTTCGACGAGCGGTCGATCGTGCTCGAGGAGCTGTGTTTCAGCATCATCGCCTTGCAGGCGCCGGTCGCGAGCGATCTCCGCCTGCTGGTCTCCTCGGTGAAGATCATCGCCGACGTCGAGCGCTCGGCCGATCTGTGCGTCAACATCTGCAAGGCGACTCGCCGAATCTACTCGCACGAACTCGACGCCAACCTGCGCGGCATGATCCAGAAGCTCGGCGTCCAGGCCTCCCGCCTGTTCAAGGAGGCAACCGAGGCCTACCTGCATAACGACGGTTCGAGGGCGGCCGCGATCCAGGACATGGACGGCTACCTCGACGATCTCCACCGCCAGTTCATCCAGGTGATCTTCGAGAGCCATTCGGCCGGCACGATCGACCTCCAGGTCGCCGTGCAGTTGGCGTTGGTCGCCCGGTTCTACGAACGTATCGGCGACCACGCCGTCAACGTCGGCGAGCGCACGCGCTACATCGTGAGCGGCTGGGTTCCCGACCAGCCCTACGCCGAGAGCGGCACCAATTTTGACGAGGTCGATCCGGGCGGGCCGACGGGTGACGGAGGCTGACCCCGGTGCTTGTGGTTGCCGCGATTGCCGCGGTCATCGGGATCGCCCTCGGCGTCGCCGTCGGAAGGATGACGACCGAGCATGCTTCGCCTTCGGAGCCGTCGGGCGCCGACGATGCTGAGAGCGCGGGCGAACCGTTCGAGGACATGCTCGCGGATGCCGCGAACCACCTCGAAATCGGGCTGGTCGTCGCGTCATCGACCGGACACATCGTGTACCGCAACGCCGCGGCGTCGACGCAGCGAGGCACACACACCGGTGTGCTCATCGACGAGCATCTCGACCGGATCCTCGATCGCGCCCGAACCGGAGAACGGGTCGTCACATCGGTCGAACTGCACGGTCCGCCTCCGCTCACCCTCGCGCTCGTCGCCGAGCCGATGCCGGACGGTGCGGCAGTGGCCAGCATCCGAGATGTCAGCGAACAGGTGCACAGCGATGCGATCCGCACCGACTTCGTCGCCAACATCTCCCACGAGCTGAAGACGCCGGTCGGGGCCATCGCCGTGCTGGCAGAGGCACTGATCGACGAGGCCGATCCCGAGGTCGTTCGCCGTGTAAGCGAGCGGATGGTCGCCGAGGCACATCGTGCGGTCCGCACGATCGACGATCTGCTCGAACTGGCACGCATCGAGGTGGCACCGCGCGACGACGAGGTCGTCGGGCTCGATGCCGTGGTCCAGGCGGCGATCGTCCGCGGCCGTGGCGTCGACACGGGGCGCGGGATCGAGGTCGAGGCGTTGGACATGGGCGACGACGTCTTCCTGCGCGTGGACGGCCGACAGCTCGTGTCGGCGCTCGGCAACCTGGTCGAAAATGCGGTCAAGTACAGCCTTGACGAAGGTTCGGTGCAGGTCCGGACGCGGATCGACGACCGGTTCGTCGAGGTGATGGTCGCCGATCATGGTGTCGGCATCCCCGAGCGCGACCTCGACCGCATCTTCGAACGCTTCTATCGCGTCGACAGGGGTCGGAGGCGGGAGACCGGTGGCTCCGGGCTCGGGCTGGCGATCGTCCGGCACGTCGCGAATAGCCACGGCGGCGATGTGCTCGTGTCGTCGTCGGAGGGCGAGGGTTCGACGTTCGTGCTCCGCCTGCCGGCTGCCGTCATCGTCTCGAATCGGTCAGCAGACGACCGCGCAACCGGCGACGCTCAGATCTCGAACGAAGAGGAACCATCCCTGTGAGCGAGGCCACGATCTTCGTCGTGGAGGACGAGCCCAGTTTCGTCGAGGCGTTGACGATCGGGCTCGCTCGGGAGGGGTTCCGCGTGGAGGTCGCGGTCGACGGCGCCGAGGCCCTCGCCCGCTTCGACGCGGTCAAGCCCGACCTCGTGCTGCTCGACGTGATGTTGCCCAAGATCAGCGGGATCGACGTCTGCCGCGAGCTGCGCAAGAAGACCCAGATCCCGATCATCATGGTGACCGCCAAGAGCGCAGAGATCGACACGGTCGTCGGGCTCGAGGTCGGTGCCGACGACTACGTGAGCAAGCCATACCGGCTGCGCGAGTTGGTGGCCCGAATGCGCGCCGTGCTCCGACGTTCGACCATGTCATCGAGCGATCCCGCGCTGATGACACCTGGGACGGTTCAGGTCGGCGACGTGTCCCTCGACCCGGACGAGCATCGCGTGCGCGTCAGAGACGAGGAGCTCACGCTCCCGCTCAAGGAATTCGAGCTGCTCCACCTGCTGCTGGCCAACGCTGGTCGGGTCCTGCCGCGCGACACGATCATCGATCGGGTGTGGGGCAACGACTACGTGGGCGACACCAAGACGCTCGACGTACACGTGAAACGTGTTCGGTCCAAGATCGAAGACGACCCCGCCAACCCGACGCGGATCGTCACGATCCGCGGGCTCGGGTACAAGTACGTGAAGTAGCCGCGCCTCGACCCGGGTTCAGTCATCGGTTTCGGTCGCACCGTCGTCGAGGTAGTCGATCGTCCCGACCGGCTCGAATCCGGTCGGGACGTCGCCGAGGAGGTTGGCGACGATCCGCTTCAGGTAGCGGTGGTAGATGGCCCTCGGCACCACCTCGTGGCCCTCTCGATCGGAGCGGGGGTGCTCGTTGATCTCGGTCGCCGGCACGAGATAGTCGACCCGCTGTCACGACACCTTCGTCACGCTCATGGCACAAGTGGATTGTGCGGGCCCCAACGGACTACGTCGTCGGCTTCGTGCAGGCGGGGCTGGTCGGGGATGTGGCGTGGCTCATCGGGATCGACTGGCAACGTGTCGGCTACGCCCGCGACGCGACGGATGCCTTCTGTAGCGGCTGATCGCCGTCGGAGTCACTGTGCACGCTCACATTCACCCTGAGCATGACGCCCCTCGTCCTGTTGCGAACGCGGTCGGTTTCGTACTGCCGACGTGCAGGACGATGACGGCGAAGATATCTGGGTCTCAACGCAACGACCGGATCGGAAACGTCGGACGCCAAACGGGTCCAACGAGCACTTGATCCGGCAGCGAAGAGTGCATCGTTGTGGTCGACCGCTCCTCGCACATTTCCGAGCACCTGAACGAGCGCGGACGTGCCGTTCTGCTCGGCTCGAAGGTGCTCCGATCGAGGGCAATATTGATCGCCTTCGATCACCCGCCACTCGCTGCGAGTTGACACGATTCCTCGATGGCCGACGTGGCAGCGACACGAAGGTTCGAGGCGACTCACGTCGTTGACTCGCACAGCGATCAAAGGTGTCAGGTGTCAATAATTGACCCTGCCCGCATCGCCTTTCAGCGCCCCCCACCGTTGATCGCGAATCTGCGCTGCGTGCCATAGTGACGGGATGATCGAACTGGTGTTGACCATCATCGGGCGCGATCGGGCAGGTGTCGTTGCTTCGCTGGCCGACGTGATTCGCTTTCACGAGGGCAACTGGAAGCGCAGCGAGTTGGCCGAGATCGCTGGAACGTTCGCCGGCGTCGTGGTGGTGGAGGTCGGCGACGACCGGGTCGACGAGCTCCTCACCAACCTGTTGGTCCTACGT